>NZ_CP036433.1:688333-1032500 GCF_007751035.1 Lignipirellula cremea
CAGACGGGAAGTAGACTGCTCTTTTCTTTTTCGTTTACTTCGATCGCGCAGCCCCGCGTTTGAAGGCGCGGAACTGTTCCAGGTAAGCGGCGGGCGGGGCGCTGCGGGAGCCCTGGTCGAGGATCCCTCCCTGGTCGTCGGAAGCAGCGCCGACGGCTCGCTGTTCGCTGCCGGGCGGACGCAGGCCCAGGCTACGGAGCGATTCGTCGAGCTTGCGGCTGCCGACCGGATCGGTCTCCACGGCGTCCCGTTTCATGGCTTCCCAGCGTCGCGCGAAGGCGGCCATTTCCTCGGGCGTCATCCCCAGTTTCTTCGCGGTATCGGCATCCTCGGGATGATTGCGCAGATACTCCAGCGCCAGGTCGGTCGCCTTGCGGGCGTAGTCCAGGTTGACCTTGTCGGCCTCGGACATCGGCCCGGCAGGACCGGAACCTTTGCTCCCGTTGGACATGCCGGTTCCACCAGGGTTGCTGCCGCCAGCGGGAGGAACTTCTCCTTTGTGGCCTTCCGGCGAGGAGCCGGGAGTCGAGCCGCCGGGCGAGGAGGAACCGGGGGACGAAGCGTCTGGCGGCGAGCTCGGACTGGCGCCTGGCGGTTTATCGCCGGCGGACGGGGTTGGCGAAGCGGAGCCAGGCTGCGTTTGGCTGCCGGTTCCAGGTTTGTCGCCGGAAGAGACGCCCGTCTTTCCTTCGGCCTGATCGTTGCCGCCGGGACGTACGCCTTCTCCTTCGCCGGCTTCGTTCGCGGCTCCCTGGCCTTCGTCGGCGGGTGTGGAGGAACCGGCGTTCCCTTCGCCGGGATTCTGGGATCCTTGACCGCCGCCTTTGCCTCCGGCTCCGCTGCGGTCGCCATCGGCCCCGCCTTGGGCGTCGGACTGGCGATCACTGATGCTGGGCGAAGCGGCGTCGGACGATTGCGGCGTGCTGCCGCCGTTGGATTTAGGCGCATCGCGATTCTCGCCTTGCGCGGCGGTTGAGGATTTGTTATCGGTGCTGGCCGGGCCTTTGCCCGACTGGCCGTCCGTCTGCTGCTGACCGCCGTCCTGCTGTTGACCGCCGTCCTGCTGTTGACCGCCGTCTTGCTGTGGACCGCCGTCCTGCTGCTGACTGCCGTTCTGCTGCTGACTGCCGTTCTGCTGCTGACTGCCGTTCTGTTGTTGGCCGCCTTCCTGCTGCTGACCGCCGTCCTGCTGTTGACCGCCGTCCTGCTGTTGACCGCCGTTCTGCTGCTGACCGCCGTTCTGCTGTGGACCGCCGTTCTGCTGTGGACCGCCGTTCTGCTGCTGACCGCCGTTCTGCTGTTGGCCGCCGTTCTGCTGTTGGCCACCGTTCTGCTGTTGACCGCCGTTCTGCTGTTGACCGCCGTTCTGCTGTTGACCGCCGTTTTGCTGTTGACTGCCGTTTTGCTGTTGACTGCCGTTCTGCTGTTGGCTGTTCGGTTGGTTTTGCTGGTTGGCGGGGGTCTTCTGGGAGTTGCCGGTGGGCTGACCGTCGGACGTTTGCTGTTGCGGGTTCTGGGCCTCCTGCTTCTTCTTCATCTCGTTGTAGAGATCGACCAGACGCTCGACGACTTCGCCGTCGTGCAGTTTTTCGCCTTCGCCCGGTTCACCTTCGCTGAACTGGCCGTCGGCTCCGCCGGCTTCGCCTGTGCCTTGTCCGCGCTGGCCGGTCGAGCCGTTGGGCTGCCCGGGGTTGTCGCCCTGGCTGGCGTCGCTGCCGCTGTCATTGCCGCCTTGCTGGCCGCTGGACTGGGAAGCGGACGCATCGGAGCCCTGTTGGCCGCCGGCTTGTTGCTGGCCGCCATTTTGCTGGCTGGACTCTCCTCCTCCGCCCGACTGCGGGGAGCCTTGCGGGTTGCCTTCGCTGGGATTGCCGCTGTTTTCTGCGGCGCCTTGGCTGCCCTGATCCTGGCTGGATGCGCCGGAGTTGTCGTCGCTGCCCTGGTCGCTGGGCTGACCCTGGCTGCCTTCGCCCTGGTCGCCGGGATCGCCGCTGGCGGGCGGAGATTTCTCGGGCGGGTTGCCGCTGCCGTTCCCTTGCTGCGGCTGGCCCTGATCGCTGGTCTGGTTGCTGGGAGAAGCGTTCTCGCTGTCGCCTTGTTCGCTGTCGCCTTGCTCAACGTTTCCCTTTTCGCTGGAACCCTTTTCGCCCGAGCCTTTTTCACCGGCGTCTTGTTCGCTGTCTCCCTGGTTACCGGAGCCTTTTTCGCCGGAGCCTTTTTCGCCTTCGGACTGGCTGGAGTCGCTGGCGTTTTCGGAGCCGTTTGCTTCCCCGTTATCGCTGGGCGGGTTTTTGTCTTCGGCGGGGGTCGGTTCGCCGGCTGGTTTGTCGGAGCGTACTGCGGGCCCGATCTCCAGGCGGAAGTTTTTGGTGGTGGCGATGTTCGGTTCGGGCACGCCTTGCCAGTCGGGCGCGCCGCGGAGGGAGGGGTCGGCGTCGAGAGTGGTGCGGTTGTCTTCGACGATCGCCCGGTAGAGTACGGTATCGCCTTCGAGCAGGCCAAAGGCGGACGGCCGGAACGTGTAGCGGGCGACGGTCTGGCCCGGTTTGCCGGCGGGGTCTTCGACCAGCACGGTCTCCAGAATGGCGGCCTTGGTGGAGTCGGCCGCCAGCAGGATGCGGCTGAGGCCGAAGTCGGGGTCGATACCGCGGACTTCGATTTCGATCTGTCCGTTCTCCGGCACGCTGGCCGGATCGGCAATCGGCTGGAGCACTTCGATCTCGGGTTTGAGATCGGGCTGCACGGCGATCGCATGCACCAGCGGGTTCAGGTTGGCGACGTCGTTCTCGGTGCGGTAGGAGATGCGATACCGGGAGTATTTGGGCGTCACTCCGTCGGCAGCCAGTTCCAGCGGGAAGCGGACGAGCGCCTCGCGCTGGGCCAGGATTTCCATCGGCAGCGTGCGGGCGGGCGACTGCTGGCCGTCGAGGGACGGATCCAGCTCCAGGAACGCCTTCTTCATGTTGAGGTTGGAACGGGCTCGCAGCGTCACCCAGGAGCCCTCCAGCCCGCGGATGTCGGCTTCGCGGTCGACGACCTTCCGCTCCAGTTTCGTATAGGCCGGGTAGTCGTACTGGATTTCGCGGACCAGGATCGTGGGGGCGATGGTGACTTCGATATGGAAGCTGTCGCTCACGGCGTCGCCGGCCTCCAGGCGCCAGAAGATATCCTGCTGGATGCCGTCGCTGTCGGGCGCGATCACTGCCTCGTGGCGCAGCCCGTTATCGACGGGCTGCATCACCAGATGTTCGTCCACCGTCTGCCCATCGCTGGTGGAATAAACCAGGCGGACGGGCTCCTCGGCGCGCAATCCGTGTACGGCCGCGGAAACAGTGACCGTCTGGCCGAAGTAAATCTGCACGTTGCCCGGCTGGATCTGGTCAAAGACGACCCGATGCGGACGATCGATATCGGCCCAGGGCGCCATCACGCGGGCCACGGTCCGGAAGGGATCTTTCGGCGACAGCACAATGTACAGGCCGCACACCGCCACGATCGTCGCCAGCAGAATTCCCAGCCGGATGACCGAGGTGCGATCGACGGCCGAATCAATTTCCACATGGGTCAGATCGGTCGCCGCCTGGCGACGGACCGCGTCGTAAACGGCTGGCGCGACTTTCTCCCGATCTCCACGGAAATAGACAAAGTTGATCAGGCTGTTTTTCAGCGAAGGTCGATTCTGTTCGATCATTCGCGCGGCAAAGGTCGAGGACACTCGGCGCAGCAGCAACGGCAACAGGAACAGAATCGCAAAGCTGATCGTGCCCAGCACCAGCGCCAACAATACGGCCGTGCGGCCCCACACGCCCAGGTCAAACAGAAACGCATCGACTACCGCAGCCACCAGCAACAGCCCCAGGGCGACGGCGGCCATGCAGATCAACCCGCTGAACAGGTCGATCAGTTTCACCTGCAGCCGCGTGCGGTCGAGTTGTTGCTCGACGAAATAATCGCACTCGTTCATCTCCGGTTTTTCGGAGGGAGCAGAACGCGGATGGACGCTCGTTGACATGGCCTGTTCCTGTTCGGTAACCGCGCGCTCGATGCGGCGTGAATAACGCCTGGCCCGGCGGCCGTAATACGGGCCGCGAGCCGGCTGCAGACGAGTGCGCAGCACGGGATGTTCCTGCCTCAAGTATAGACGATCCCTGCGGCGGAAATTAACCCCTTTCCTGTTTCCGCCCCAGAACCTTTCCCGGCGGGTGCGGTAGCAATGCTGGCAACGGACAGGGAGAAGCGATTTCGGCAAATGTTCTCGCCGGGCTGCCTTTCTGGCGCGCCGTTTGAACTCTGTATGACTGTCGTCGTCCCTGACTTCGGCCTGTCCCCTATGACGTGCGGCTGGCCTGCGGATTGTTCAAGAGGCGACCGCTTTGATCGCTTCACGCGCGGTTCTGAAGCGACCTTACTGGTCGCTTGAAAACCAAATTGGAAGTCAGTTAATGCAAATTTACCATTTTCCATTTTTTTTGGGGCAATATGGGAATAACTCGAGGCGTTTCTCCCTCGAAGATAACACCGCCTGCGACCCGATCGTGGCGGACCAACATTCCCGCTGACCCCTTTGGGTTGTCGCTTGCCCGGCATGTAGCCGGCTGCAGAATGGCAGCCTCCCCTTTTTGTTGTAACAAGGATAAGTTTTATGAAACGTACAATCGCCACCCTCGCCATGCTGATTGCCGCTGGATTCACGTCGCTGACCCTGATCGGCTGTTCGGAGCCGACGGAAAAAGGCGGCCCCGGCGCCACGACCAACGCCGCCGCCACCAAAGATGCAGACGGCCATGATCACGACGAGGCCACCTTCACCCTGACCCCTCCCGATAGCGTCGACGTCGAAGCCGGCAAAGACACTGAAGTCGCCATTTCGGTCGATCGCGGCGACGAATTCAAGCAGAAGGTCACCATCACGTTCGAAGCGCCCGAAGGCGTAACGCTGGATCCGACCTCAATCGTCGCCGACAAAGTGGGTGAAGATCAGGAAGTCAAAGTGATCGTTCGCGCCGACGCCGCCATGGCCGAAGGCAAGTCCGTCCTGAAGGTGATGGGCAAACCGGAAACGGGCGATTCGGTCGACAAGAACGTGACGGTCAACGTCAGCAAACCCGAGTAGTTCCCGCCAGAGCGGGACGTCTGCTTGTCGACTGCCCCTGGGGTGGTCTGACCGTCGGCCGTCCCCACCGGTTGTTGATCTTTCAGCCCGCGCTTTGTCGCGGGCTGTTTTTTTATCCCGGGCTTCTGTTCTCTCGTCGCAAAAGCGATCGGAGTGCGGTTCTCCGCCTTCGGTTCGGGATCGCCATGGTTTTCATGCTCCAGGCGTGTCCGTTTCTCTTTTCCCCGGATTAACCACCGGCTGGCGTGGATTCGCGGCAGGGAGGATTCTGCGGGGGAAAAATCTGCCAGCATGCGTTGTGACTGGTGGGGCGGAATCTTCCCTTAGCGGCGATCTAGGTTCTTTCCGTTATCAATATTGCAGGATGCGCGAATCTTGCTATCATAGCAACCATATAGCTTTGAGTTATCCCGGCCCGCGGTTGCGCCGGAACGTCAACTTGTACGACAAGTCGGCTTCAAAGCGGCAATTCTTCGTGAAGATGCCGTTGAACAAGCCGATATAGAACTTGCCGGCAGGTCGCCTGAGCGCATTGCAACGGCGCCGCCATCCACTCGCCCTGCAGAAAGCGGATTCACCTCCCCGAATCGCCTGCTTTCTCGCCACCGCCTACCTGTATCTACCACCCACCTTGCCAGCGCATCGGAGGCGGCAATGCAAGAATCTCCGCTTGTAGTTGAACATTGCAACGACCTGACGATCGTTCGTTTTGCCTTTGAGAACCTGGCAGATGGCAATCGGGCGCGTGCGACGGCCGAGGCGCTTCTTTCTTTCGGCACGATCGTTCGGCCGGAGAAAACGATCGTGGACTTCTCCAACGTCAACATGATCTCTCCCAAAGTGATCAATGCCCTGCTGGAATTACGCAAGCAGATGACCAGCTTTGGCGGCCAGGTGAAAATCGCCGGCTTGAGCACGGGTGTCCGCGAAGTTTTTCAAATCCTGCATCTCGACGGATCGGTGTTTGAGATCCACAACTCGACCACCGGCGCCGAGCGAGCTTTTCGCAAGAATGAGCCGGGCGTGCGTAAAGCGTAGCAGTCCAGGAGAGAATGACGCAGGGAATCCCGTGGTTGCCGATCCGCCGCACTGGGGGATGGATCAAGAGCGGCCGTTCATGGCGCAGCGTCAGCCCGCCGCCGTCAGGGAATCGGAAAGAATTCCGCCTCTTGGGGTCTAATTGCTGGTCGTCATGTGGGAGCTGATTTCGTCGGCCGAGTTCTGCAGGCTGTCCGAGGTGGCAACGCTCAGTAACTGCAGGGCGGTCAGGCATCCAATCACGATCATTGCCAGCATAATGGCGTATTCGACCGAGGTGGGGCCGTCTTCACTTTGTAGAAAATGCAGCAGGTATCGCATTCCAGTTTCCTTGGCGCCCTGGAAAACGGTGGGCGACCAGTCTCCGCGATCTATAATCAGGCGATCCGAAAGAATTGACGACATCCCACATCACCTCATCCCGCGAGGCATGTGCTAGAAAAAATCTAGTTCACAAAATGCCTTTTCGCAAATCCCGTGTGTAGTGAATTCCGCATTTGTCCTGGCCTGGCCAGCCTGCCCCCTTTCCTGGTATTGCTGCGGGCTCCTTAGAGAAATGGCCCTTTTCGCGAAACTTCTGCTGGGAACAGGGGTTTCCTGTTAGGGGGCGAAGTGCGCCCCCTTGCCAGGCGACGTCCCCCAGCGATTGCCATGAAGTATTTCCCTTGGGAGCCCGATTGAGATAAAATAGGGGTTGGTCCTGCCCGGGCTTCACACCTGCCCCCTGCCTCTGCAACCCAGACGCGCGATTCCGTTTCCCTTGCTGGCATTTCCCAGGGGAAGCGATTTGAGCGCTCTGCCGTAAGGAAATTGCTATGTCGAACCGCCACCAGACGGGCTCCACTTTTCTTCTTGTGACGGCGGTCCTGACCCTGGGCGTGCTAGCTACTGGCGTAGGAATCTGGGCGTATGGGGCCGTTTCCAAAAAATCGGAAGCCGACAAGCCGCTCACCGCGACCGTGGTGAGTGACTCCTTTCTGCACGACGTACTCGACGAAGGGGAAATTGAAAGCTCCAGCAATATCGAGATCAAATGCGCCGTCAAATCGCGTAACGCGAACAACACCGAAATCCACTGGGTAATCGAAGAAGGCGCCTTTGTGACGAAGGGGCAAAAGATTGTTGAGCTGGTTGCGTCTGCACTGGAGTTGGAACGCGACCAGCAGCAGATCCTATGCAACACCAGCTTGTCGCTCAAAGTCCAGTCGCAGAATACGTATGAAGCGGCCATGATCGCCCGCACGGAATACATCGAAGGCGCCTACAAGCAGGAAGAACAGACCTTTAATGGCGAGATTTTCGTCGCCGAAGAGAACCTTCGCCGGGCCATCCAGTACGCCCGCTACAGCGAACGCCTGGCCGCCAAAGGCTATCTGACCGCGCTGCAACTTGAGGCCGATCGCTTTGCCGTGAAAAAGTCCGAGAATGAACTGGAACTGGCCCAGCGGAAGCTCTCCGTGCTGCAGGAATACACTCTGCCCAAAATGCTGAAAACGCTCAACAGCGAGATCGATACGGCCAAAGCCAGGTGGGACGCCGAAGAAGAAAGTTACAAGCTAGAGCTGAAAAAACTCGACGAAATCGTCTCCCAGATCGCCGCCTGTGAAATCACCGCCCCCGAGGCGGGCCAGGTCGTTTACGCCAACGTCTACAGCAGTCGCGGCGGCAGCGAAGTGGTGATTGAACCGGGCGCAAAAGTTCGCGAAGGCCAGACGATTCTGCGCATTCCCGACCGCGGGCAGATGCAAGTCAAGGCCAGCGTCAACGAGTCCAAAGTCACCGAAGTGGAAGTCGGTATGCCGGTGACCATTCGCGTTGACGCCTTTGGCGACATGGAGCTACAAGGGGTCGTCACCCGGGTAAACCAGTTTGCCGAACCGAGCAGCTGGTCGCGTGGGAACGTCAAAGAGTATGCGGCCTTTATCAAGGTCATTGACCCGCCGCCGGAAATGCGGCCGGGACTTACGGCCTCGGTCAGCATTCATGTCGAGCATCGCCTGAACGCCCCGCAGATTCCCGTCCAGGCCTTATGCGAACATGGCGGGCGCTTTTATGTGCTGGTGGAAAAAGACGGCAAGTACGACACGCGCCAGATCGAAATCGGTTCCAGCAACGACCGGACGGTGACGATCAACTCTTCGAACCTCTCACCGGGCGACAAGGTGGTGATGAACCCCCGCCGGTTCGACGACCTGATCGAACTGCCCGAGATCGAAGCCGACGCGCCGCCGGAAATTGACTCCTCGGTGGTTGCGGTGGCGACGGAAACGGCGGAGCGACCGGCTGCCCCCGCCGGCGGCTCTCGCGGGAATCCGATGAAAGCACTCGATACCGATGGCGACGGCGCCCTGTCGGCCGACGAACTGGCGGCCGCTCCGGCCGCTTTCCGCGATCGACTCACCCAGAACGATACCAACGGCGACGGCCAGATCGATAGCAGCGAGCTGGCCGCCATGGCCGCCCGCTTCAAAGGCGGTCCGCGCGGAGGCGGTCCGCGCGGAGGCGCGGAAGGCGGGAACTAATGATCGCCGCCCGACTGGAAAACCTGCAGAAAACGTATTTCCTTAAAGGGGAAACGGTCCACGCCTTGCGCGGCGTTTCGTTCGATGTGCCCGAAGGCGACTACGTCGCCATTATGGGACCGTCGGGTTCCGGCAAAAGCACGCTGCTGAACCTGCTGGGCTGTCTCGATCGTCCCACCCAGGGCAGCTACTACCTGGGCCCCGACGACGTTTCCCAGATGAACGACGACCAGCTCTCCGCCGTGCGGGCGTCGCGCATCGGGTTTGTGTTCCAGTCGTATAACCTGATCTCGCAGTTGTCGGTCGTGGAGAATATCGAAGTTCCGCTGTTCTACCAACGGCGGCTCAACCCCACGATGCGCAAACGCTGTCGCGAACTGGCCGAGCTGGTCGGCCTGGGGGATCGCCTGCAGCACCGCCCTACGCAGCTTTCCGGCGGACAGCAACAGCGGGTCGCCATTGCCCGCAGCCTGGTCAACGATCCCTACTTTATCCTGGCGGACGAAGCGACCGGCAACCTGGATTCGGTCACCACCGATGAAATCCTGCGTCTCTTTGAAAGGCTCAACAACGAGGGGCGCACCATTATCATGGTGACCCACGAAGATGAAGTCGCCGAACGGGCCAAGCGGGTGATCCGTCTCCGCGACGGTCTGGTGCAGTCCGATGTCCTCAACCCCCACGCCAAACCGGCCGCCGCCGAGAGCTGATCTCGTCGCCCCCCCTTGGCCGCTATCCCGCAGTCTTTTCCATGATGATCTGGATTCGCACACTTCAGCTGGGCGTCAAAAGCCTGTTGCTGCACCCGATGCGCTCGCTCCTGACGGTGCTGGGCATTTTTATCGGCGTGGCCGCGGTGATCTGGCTGCTGGCGATCAGCGAAGGGATCAGTCGCGAAGCCCAGAAACAGATCGAAGGCCTGGGCGCCAACAACATCATCGTTCGATCTATCAAACCGCCCGAGGACTCCGGCAGCAGTTCGGGCGGTTTCAGCGGGGCCAAACCGTATGGCCTGACCCGGGCCGATTACGCCCGCCTGGTGTCGACCATTCCCACCATTTCCAATGCTCTGCCGATTCGAGAGATTCGCTCGCAGTTCAGCAACGCAGGGCGCACCCTTGACGGCCGCCTGGTCGGCTGCACGCCCGACTACGACGATGCGATGCACCTGAAGATCGCCCGCGGCCGCTTCATTGCCGAAGCCGATCTGATCCGCCGGCAGACCTACTGCGTGATTGCCGCCGAAGTGGCCGAGCAGCTTTTTCCCGGTCGCGATGCGCTCCACCGCAAGCTCTATCTCACGCAAAGCCGGGACTACTACGAGATCATCGGCATTCTGCAGCGGCGGACTCCCACGGCCGCCATCGGCGGTTCGCTGGCCGCCCAGGATTTCTCGCGCGACGTGTACATTCCCAGCACGACCCTGCAGACGCGCATCGGCGACTTTATCGTCCGCCGGGGCAGCGGCACCTTTGAGGTCGAGGTGGTGGAGCTGAACCAGATCACCCTGCAGGTGGACAAGGTTGAGAACGTGATGCGGACCAGCGAGATTGTCCGGCAGACGCTGGAGAATCACGAGAAAACGCAGGACACCGCCATCATCACCCCGCTGGAACTGCTCGAACAGGCGCGCACGACCCGCCTGATGTTTATGGTGTTGATGGGCCTGATCGCCGCCATCTCGCTGCTGGTGGGCGGCATCGGCATTATGAATATCATGCTGGCGACGGTCACCGAACGGACCCGCGAGATCGGCATCCGTCGCGCGCTGGGCGCCCGCCGCAGCGACATTGTGCGGCAGTTCCTGGTGGAAACGATTGTCATGAGCGGACTAGGCGGACTCACGGGCGTGCTCGTCGGACTGGCTGGCCCCTGGGTTATCACGACCATTCGCGATTCGATCCTGCTGCCCTGGGCCCCCAAGCTGATGTCGCAACTGCCCGATGTGGCCCGCAATGTAGAGCCGACGATTGTGCCGCTCTCCATTCCGCTGGCCTTTGGGATTTCGGTCTTTATCGGCGTCGTCTTCGGCCTGTACCCGGCAATCCGCGCCGCCAAGATGGACCCGATTGAAGCCTTGCGGCACGAGTAATCGCAACGGAAAACGCACCGCGGAGAATCCTGCTTTTCTTTCCTCTCCGCCCCGCCAGCCTCACAATCGTTGCAACGCATCTGTTCGTGCGCGCGTTGTCAGATCGGGCGCGCAAGCGGCCGACCGGGCGGCAGTCGGCGGGTCGCTGGAGCCGAAGTTAGAAACGGAGCGATGTCGTTCCTTTCTTTTCTTTTTGGCGAGATGTGCGATGGCTCGACAACGACGAACGCTGTTCTCCAAACAGGCGGAACCCCAGCCGGAGCCTGCCCAGCAGCGTATTGAGACCTTTGTCGATTATCTCCGCAGCGAGTGCCGCCTGTCGGAGCATACGGTCGAAGCGTACGGCCGTGATCTGCGTCGCTTCCAGGGCTGGCTGGCCGGCCGCCATGTGCGCTCCCTGCAGCTGAGCGAGCTGTCGGACTTTGTCGGCATGCTGAAAGACCTGAAACTGGCGCCTTCGAGCATCGCCCGGCATATTGTTTCCCTGCGGATGTTCTTCCGCTACCTGCAGCTGGAAGGGGTGCTGACCGACAATCTGGCAGAACTGCTCGGCAGCCCCAAGCTCTGGGAACGCGTCCCCGAGGTCTTGTCGCCGCAGCGGGTCGAACGCTTCCTGCATGCCCCTCGGGCGAACGATCCGTTCCGCCTGCGCGACCGGGCCCTGCTGGAACTGCTCTACGCCACGGGCTGCCGGGCGTCGGAACTGTCGAACATGAAAGTCCGGGACGTGCATCTGGCTGACGCTTACTGCTTGTGCCACGGCAAAGGGGACAAGCAGCGATTGACGCCCTTGGGAGAGCCGGCGATTGCGGCGGTTCAGGAGTACCTGGCCCAGCAGCGTCCGGATCTAGCCGCGGCCGCCGGGAGCGAACCGGCGTGGCTCATTCTGTCGCGCACCGGCCGGCGCCTGCGACGGGAGGCGATCTGGGAGATCGTCAAAAAGTACGCCGCCCGGGCCGGTTTGCCGACCGCCATCAGCCCGCACTCTTTGCGTCACAGTTTCGCCACGCACCTGCTGGCCGGCGGGGCCGATCTCCGCCAGGTGCAAGAGATGCTGGGGCACGCCAGTATCGCGACGACGCAGATTTACACGCACGTCGACCAGTCCCGGCTGAAGAAGATTCACGCCCAGTTCCATCCGCGTGCGTAACGCTGGCGGCGTGATCATGGTCACCTTGCATTCGGACTTCGCGACTTTGCGCCTTGGCGTGAGATCCTCTTCGTGACAGAACCGCTAATCCGTCCTTGAACGGCTGGCAGGTGAAATGATCTGGTTGATAAATCTCCATCGCACAAGTGGGGAACTCACGCCAAGGCGCGAAGTCGCGAAGAAGGAGGAAGAGGGGTGAAAAGGACCTGGCCGCGACCATGGTGGATGTCGCGTTTCCAACTCCGACCAGACGGGGAAAGTCACCGAAGTTCTTTCCCCCGGCTCCTTATCGAGGGAATTCGACACGGCGCTTCTTGTCTTCTGTAGCGCCCGTTTGTAGCCGAAGTCGGAAGACCTTGGATGGGGTAACCTGGCCGATGCAAACAGCGGCCAAACTCAGGCGAGTTCACTCCAGGCGACCGCATGCTGCGATCATTCGCGGAGCAGGTTTTCAACCTGCCCCCTTCATCGCAGCAACCTCCTTGGGGTCGATCACCCCATGTCGAGACGTCCACGCGGGACGACGAACGACCCGGGAGAATGTGGTTGATTTGGCCAGGCTCGACTTCTATCTTTCTGGAAAGGATTGCCGCGCATTTCCGATTCCGCTGGCGGTCTCCGCCGGCGTCAATGCTGCGCGGTTCGTATTGAATCGCGGTAACTCCTTTTATTCACAAACGATGCGTCAAGAAGCGGAGACAAATCAGGAACCGACTCCGGCCGCTGCCGGACCGAGAAATCCCCTTGAAGCGAAGAAATCGCGATTTGATACCACGTTTTGATCGGCTTCCGGAAGCGGTTGCTCCGAGGGTTCGTCGTGGGTTTTGCCTGTTTGCTCTCGCTGCGAGCGCCCAGGCTTTGACGTCGTTCCTTACGGCTGGGCCTGGGCCCGCTCTTCCATGATCGACTGCGGGTGGTGTTGATAGCTCCAGAAGATGCGGCCCAGCCGCCGCGAACTTCCCCGCGTATCATGGCAAACGACCGATGACATGCGGCATACGACCTGTGACATGATGCAACCGGTATAGATGTCGGCTGTCACAGAGGACGCTTTAATCCTGTGTGGCCCAGTAGCCGCCGCGGGCGTGGTCGTACGTGGCTTCGCGGCCGCGGACGGCGGTATTGAAAACGCCTTCGCGATAAACTTCTTCGCCATGCACCCAGGTGCGGACAGGCCAGCCGGTCAAGGTGACGCCGTCCCAGGGCGACCATTTGCATTTGGTCTCCTGCTGGGCGTGCTGGATCGTTTGTTGCCGATGGGTGTCGACCAGCACCAGGTCGGCGTCGTAACCGGGAGCGATGCGGCCCTTGTCGACCAGATCCCAGACCCGGGCGGGAGCATCGGACATCCAGTGGGCGATCTGCTCCAGCGTGCAGGCGCCCCGGTGGGCCTGGTCCAGCAGCAACGCCAGCGAATTCTCCACCGCCGGCAAACCGGACGGCGACTGCGGGTACGGCTGCTGCTTCTCTTCCCAGGTATGCGGCGCATGATCGGTGGCGATGACTTGAATCAGTCCGTCCTGCAGCGCTTGCCACAACCGGCGATTGTCGTCCTGCGTTTTGATCGAGGGGTTCATCTGCACCAGCGAGCCCAGCCGTTCGTAGTCCTCGATATGAAAGAACAGGTGATGCGGGCAGACCTCGGCCGTGATCAGTCCCTGGTGATCGGCCAGCAGGGCCGTTTCGTCGCCGGTGGAAACATGCAGCACATGGAACCGGTGCCGATGCCGGAACGCCAGATCGAGCGCCCGGCGGGTGGCGATCATGGCGGCCTGGTGGTCGCGGATCCGCGAGTGGTCGGCCAGGGTCAGCTGGTCGCCCAGGCGGGCGGCGTTGGCCCGCACGGTCGATTCATCTTCACAGTGGGCGGTCAGCGGCAGGGACGTTTCGGCAAAGATCCGCTCCAGGGCCGACTGCTCGTCGACCAGCAGATCGCCCGTGCTGGAGCCGATGAAAATTTTGATCCCCGGCGTGCGCTGCGCCGTTTTGAGGTCCTCGATGTTATGCGGCGTGGCGCCAATGTAGAAGCCGTAGTTGACCAGGCTTTTGGAGGCCGCCAGGGCCAGCTTCTCGTTCACGCCGGCCTGCGTGATGGCCGCCGGTTTGGTGTTCGGCATTTCCAGGAAAGTGGTGACGCCGCCTTTGGCGCAAGCGCGACTGGCGCTCGCCAGGTCTTCCTTGTGGGTGAGACCCGGCTCGCGGAAATGCACCTGGTCGTCGATCACGCCGGGCAGCAGGTGCAGGCCCGTGGCGTCGATCGTTACGTCGGCGGTGATCTGCGGCGCCGGATCCAGGTCGGCGATCTTGCCGCCTTCGAGCAGTACGGGAATCGCGACAATGCCCGTCGGCAGTACGACCTGGGCGTTCTTGATCAGGGTTCTCATGCGGTGTCCGTTCGCAAGCGATGGTCGCGGCTCAGGGCGGCGACTTCCTGGCGGAGGGTAAGGATTTCGTGAAACTCGCCCGACAGATTGCCGGCCTTGGCGAGTTGATGTTTCTTTAGCGCCAGTTTCGCACAGAGCTGGTCCAGGCGGCGGTCGTTCCGGGAAAATTCTGCGCTGGGACGTCCGGCCAGCAGGCCCAGAAACAGGCGATGCCTGAGCGAGCAGGCCGTTCGGGCCTGGGCGGCCGTGATGACATCCAGCTCGACCTCTTGCTCCAGATGTTTCTGCAGCAACTGGCCCTGGTGCCGCAGCGACATCATTAATAACACAAACACCCAGAAGATGCCGAACCAGGTAACCAGAAACGACAGGACCAGTCC
The DNA here is from genome assembly GCF_007751035.1 of Lignipirellula cremea. Taxonomy (NCBI): domain Bacteria; kingdom Pseudomonadati; phylum Planctomycetota; class Planctomycetia; order Pirellulales; family Pirellulaceae; genus Lignipirellula; species Lignipirellula cremea. The sequence goes on from NZ_CP036433.1 coordinate 703,013, forward strand.
CGGCAGGCCGGAAATCACCAGGTAGTTGTGCAGGCCATGAAAGAACATCGCCAGCGCCAGCCCGATCAGCGGAGCGGCGACTTTCCAGACGGGGCGTCGCTGGAAGCGGGCAAAGGCAAAGCCGAGTCCGGTCAGGCTGGTAAAAAAGGCATGGTTCAGGCCAAACGCCACCGACCGCAGAAAGATCAGCAACGTAAGCTCGAGCGTCCCGCTGCCTCCGAACCCAATAAAATAGAGCACGTTCTCGACGGCGGCAAAGCCGAAGCCGATGGCCGCCCCGTACAGCACCCCATCGAACAGGGAATCAATTTCGCGGCGGAACCACAGATACAGGAACAGCAACGCGGCGCCTTTGGAAAGCTCCTCGGTCAGCGGAGCGACCAGCCAGTAGGTGGCCGCCACCATGGTCGCCGGGTTGTGGATCACCGAGACCGAAAGGGCCCTTTCCAGCAAGGTGCTGGAAATAATCGCGGTCAGCACCGCTGGCACGGCCCCCCACAGGAACACGGCCGCCACCAGTTTCAGGGGTTCTCGTTCCCAGTGGTCCAGCCACCAGAGGGCCGCCGCATACACGAGCATCGGCAGCAGCCCGGTCACCAGGGCAATTTCAAACAGAGCCATAACTTGGAGAATTCCAGAATGGAAAGTTCAACCGGCAACCTGCTCCCCGTCCGCGAAGTCGGACCTTAACGCCGCCCGGTGTCGGGACCGTTTTCTCGGCCGTCGTCGTCGAGTTCTTTGGCTTCGTAGACTTCGGAGAGTATCGAAGGGCAGACCTCTTCTTTTTCACACTGGGTGCAAACAATGTGAATCAGGTCCGAACTCGACAGCCGCAGCTGATTTTCCTGGCACAACTGATAGAGCTTTTTCAAGTGGACGCAACTCATCGGCAGTTCCTGATCGGTCAGGGAGGGAAGGATCGCCTTGATGTTACCTGGGGGCGTTCAAGTTTTTGATCATAAACTCCGCCAAAAGGCGCGACAGGGGCCCGCCGGCGTTGGTCTGATGGTAGTTCTGGGCCTCGACTCCGGCCCTGGTCATTGCCGCTTTCAGCTTGTGGCCAAAGATCGGATGGTGAATCCCCTCTCCGGGTCTGGCGTCGGCGGGAAGCGGCTGGTCAGGCTCCGAATAGAACATCAGGATCGGCGGATCGTCCTGGCTGACATGCTGGATCGCGGAAACTTCATCATACAGCGGCTGCAGTTTCGGGTCGTCCAGGTCGGACAATTGCGAGGCCCCGTAGACCTTCAGCACCGAAGGATGCTCCCACGCCCTGCCGCCGATCCAGTCCCGGATCACGTGCGGGTCGTAGGAGCTTTGCCCACCGACCGAACCGACCGCCAGCAGTCGAGTCGACTGCCGGGCGATCGGGTCGTCGCTGTCCGGCTGGGCCAGATCGTCGTGAAAGCCCAGCCACATGGAGATGCCGGCTCCCGCCGAACTGCCGTAGGCGGCAAAACGCTGCGGGTCCAGGTTCCACTTCTCCGCCTGGTGACGCAGGGTCTGCACGGCGCGGGCCGCATCGTGCTGGGGCGCGGGGAACTGCACGTCGCCGCCGACCAGGCGATAATGGATCGCCGCGACGGAAATCCCGGCCGCGTGCAGCAAGTCAACGACTTCTCCATTGACCGTTCGCTTGTCGCCGCCGACAAAACCGCCGCCATGAAGGTAAATCACCAACGGGGTCGGCCGTTCTGACTTTGCCAGATACAGGTCGAACACCTGCCGCGGATGAGGGCCATAGGAAACATCAGCATGGGTCGGCTGCCGCTGGATCCGTAGCTTCGGCAGCAGCACGTTCCGGTAGAAGGTTTTGGCTTCGAACTGGGTCAGCACGCCATCCTGGTTAGTGTCCGCCTGGGGATACTGTTTCAATCGCGAGGCCAGCACGGGGTCGTTCGCGGAGGTCGGCTCTTCGGCCTGGGCCAGCAATGCTCCGCCCAGTAACAGGGCGGGCAGCAGGAAACTTAGCGATCGAAACATGGCGGCAGAGCCTTCGCTGGGAGTACATCGCCCTGCACCAGGGCAGTGGATTGCGGTGCAGGTGCAATTCTTATTGTCGCCGGAAACAGGCGTAACACAAGAAGTTACCCGTCTTTTGCCGCGATGGAGAGCGAATGGCTCCTGGCGGAAGGATCGGCGAAGGAGAGAACGGCTCGCCGCCAGGCCGGAACGGGCCGTATAATCGCCAGAGTCGTCGGATTCCCCAAGGACGCCCTGGCCCAGCCGTTGCGATCCCGACCAGGCCCAGGGAATCGCCCATCTGGCGGCGCCGAAAACTTGACAGTGAATGTAGTTGCTTCGTAAAGTAATAGATGGAAACAGAGAATCCAACGGCATCTCCTCTCATCGGGCCTCGTCTTGCACGATCCAGCCGTTGGGATGGGTTCGTTCCTCGTTGCGAGAGCGGATTCCGTCGATAGAACCATCACATTGAATGAAGGAATGTGTTATGGCGATGAGCAATGCTGTTTGGGGCATTGACATTGGTCAGTGCGCACTGAAAGCGCTCCGGTGCACGCTCGACGATGACGAAAAGTCGATCGTGGCCGACGCCTATGACTATATTGAATACCCGAAGATTCTGAGCCAGCCGGAAGCCAACCGGGAAGAACTGATCCGCGATGCGCTGGAGCAGTTTCTCTCCCGCAACGAAGTCCGCGGCTGCAAGGTGGCGATGAGCGTGCCCGGCCAGGCGGGCCTGTCGCGCTTCTTCAAGCCGCCGCCGGTCGACGCCAAGCTGATCCCTGATATCGTTAAATACGAGGCGAAACAGCAGATCCCCTTCCCGCTGGAAGATGTCGTCTGGGACTTTCAGAAGATCGGCGGGACCGAAGTCGACGGCTTTACCCTCGACGCCGAGGTCGGCCTGTTCGCCATGAAACGGGAACAGGTGTTTCGGGCGATCAAGCCATTTACCGACGCCGGGATTGAGCTATCGATCGTGCAGCTGGCTCCGCTGTGCATTTATAACTATGTCAGCTACGACCTGCTCGATGGCGGCCCCAATCCGGAAGAAATCGACCCCGACAACCCGCCCGAGTCGCTGGTGGTGCTGTCGATTGGTACGGAAACGACCGACCTGGTGATTACCAACGGCGTGCGTATCTGGCAACGCAGCATCCCGCTGGGCGGCAATCATTTCACCAAGCAGCTCAGTCGCGAGCTGAAAATGACGTACGTCAAAGCGGAGCACCTGAAACGGAACGCCCGCCAGGCCGAAGATCCGAAAACCGTCTTCCAGGTAATGCGTCCCGTTTTCAACGACTTTGTGACAGAAATCCAGCGGTCGCTCAACTTTTTCCAGAACATTGACCGGCAGACCAAAATTGGTCGTCTGGTGATGATCGGCAACACGGTCCGCCTGCCGGGTCTGCGCCAGTATCTGTCGAAGAACCTCGGCCTGGATGTCATCAAAGTCGACGAGTTCCGGCATCTCAAAGGGGGCGAGGTCAAATCGTCGCCCCAGTTCCATGAGAATCTGCTGGCCTACGCCGGTTCCTATGGCCTGTGCCTGCAGGCCCTGGACGTGGCCAATCTGTCCACGAACCTGCTGCCGCAGGAATTTATCACCAACCGCCTGATCCGCGAGAAGAAACCGTGGGCCGTAGCGGCCGTCGGCGCCGTGCTGCTGGCGTTTTCGTTCAATTACCTGTTCCATTACGGTAGCTTCGCCAAGGTCGAACCCGCGTACGCCAACCAGGGCGTCGACTGGCGGTCGGCCACTTCGACGGTGGACTCGGTGCAGAACGTTAGTACGAGTTTCAAGGGCGAACAGGAAACGTTGAAAAAGACCCGCGACCATTTTGTCGCCATGGGAGAAGAGGTCGTCGGCGCCGGCGACCGGAAACTGCTCTGGCTGGAACTGTACCGGGCCATCAATAGCGCCCTGCCAGTCGATCCGCGGTTTGCAGAAAATCCGACCGCCATTCGTGATCCGATGAAGGTGCCGTACCTCGATCGACCCGATATTTACATCCGGTATATCGAATCCCAATACTTTGAAGACACGGCTCGCTGGTGGACTCCGGCGATCCAGAAAAAATGGGAGGAAGTCTCCGACCAGAAGAGCGAAGGCGACGCCGAAGGAGAAGACGCCGGCGCCGCCCCGCCGCCGGTCGAACCGGGAATGGACCCGGCAATGGATCCTTCCATGGACCCGTCCATGGGCGGCGGCCAGCCCCAGGGCGAACCGGGCGCCGCCGGAGGACCAACCGGCCCCGGCTGGGTGATCGAGATTCGCGGTTACCACTTCCACAACAGCTCGACCAACGTCGAAGGCGGTTCTGGCTACACCTACTTGCGCAATACGCTGATCGAGCAGTTGAAAAAAGGGACGGTCCGGTTGCCCAAGGAAGCCGCGGTCGATGGCCGCGAACCGGCCATGGTTGAATACACCATGGAAGAACTCGGTATCCGTTTCCCCGTGGTGGTCGAGAACAACGATATTGAGCACCGCTTCCAGATCAAGAACGAACGTTATGTACCGCCGTCGGTTGCGGGCCGCAACGACGGCTCAGGAGAAGACGGCGCTGGCGTCCCCCGCAACGACGCCGCCGTCGTCCCCGACGACGGCTCCAACCCCCAGCGGTTCGACGCACCGAAATACGAATTTGTGATTCAATTCTGCTGGCAAGAAAAACGTCTTCACGAACGTAACGAGATTCGCGAAGCGGCCGAACGGGCCAAAGCCGACGCAGAAAAGGCTCTCGAAGCAGAACGCCAGGCAAACGCCGGCAATCCCGAAGGAGGCAACTAGATATGGACCAGCTGAAACCTTATCTCAAGGTCCTGCAGGAACACTGGTTCTGGTTCTCCTGTCTGGCCATCTGCCTGCTGACCGGCGTGATGTGGTTCCTGGGTACAGGCAGCCTGAAGGCCAGTTTCCAGACGGAATACTCTCGCATCAAAGGGAAGATCAACGAGGCCAATACGCTGGCCTCAGCGCAGGAACATCCCAATGACCAGTCGCGCGAGGGGATGGAAGCACTGATTGCCGATATCAAACGCAGCGTGCGGGTCGCCTGGCACAAACAGTACGACGAACAAGGAGAAGAAATCTTCGTCTGGCCGGACGGACTCCGCGAGAGTTTCCGTAACAAGGTCAAGGACATGCGACCGATCGAAGCGCTCGGTTTCCCGCCCAACAGGGCGAACACGCTCAACTTTGAGCATCGCTCCGAATACGCCAACTTTATCAAGGCAGAACTGCCCAAGCTGGCCAAAATTGTCGGAGCCCGTTGGGCTCCCACCGCCACCACCCGCGGGAACGATGGCGCCGCCGGCAGCAATCGGCCTTCCGCCGAAACCGCCGCTCCGCGTAACACGCAAACCACCGAAGAAGTCGTCCAATGGAGCGCCGCCAACCAGGGCGCGATCCAGAACGAGCGGTTTGACTGGTCCGACGCTAACGACCGCAGTCCCACCACCCTGGAATTGCTCTACGCCCAGGAAGACTACTGGGTGCTCCAGGCCCTGCTGCAGATTATCAGCGACACCAACCAGAACGCCGTTTCTCCCCAACAAAAAGAAGTTGTCATTCGCCGGATCGACTCCATTGAGATCGGCAAGGACGCCCGCGCTGAGGTCGGATCCATCATGCGTTTGTCGGGCCAGGCCGCCGGACCCGAAGGCGGCGGGGAAGGCCAAGGCGTACCCGTCGGCGATATGGGACCTGCTCCCGATGACGGAATGGGAGGAGGCGGCGGCGCGGAGAACGTCGGTCCCTCCACCGATCCCGCCCACCTGCGCTATGTCGACAAAAACTACAAACGCCTGTCGGCGGAAGCCCTGCGCAACGCCAGGAATTCGGAAGAGCCGGACCTCGCCTACCTCGCTGTCGCCAAACGTATGCCCGTGCGGCTGCGGTTGCGGATGAACCAGCTCGCCATTCCCCGGTTGCTGGTCGCCTGTGCGAACGCGGACCTGACCGTGGAAGTCCGACAGTTGCGCGTGAATCGCAAGGCCGCAGCCGGCGGGGCCAACACCTCCAGCAGTACGCCGGGCAATGAGCAGACCAGCGCGTCGGTCGCGACGGACGCCGCCTTCCCCTGGGATGTCGACGTCGAGATCTATGGGATTGTGTACATTTACAATCCCGTCGACGAAGAAAAACTGAAGTTCACGGCCGAGAACGAACCCGGCGCTGCGCCCGGCAATCCCGTTACACCGCCCGCTGACCCGGCGGCCCCGCCCGTCGACCCGGCGGCCCCGCCCGTCGACCCGGCGGCTCCGCCTGTCGACCCGGCGGCAGAGCCCGTCGACCCGGCGGCTCCGCCCGTATAAGCGGGGCCTTGCGCCTGGAACTGGCCGTCAGTGCCTGGTGCGGCTTGCCTGGGGAATGAAGCGTGTACAAAAAATTTAGCTTCGCAGAGAAGTAGATAGAGGATTGATCATGGATAAGTTTCCCATCAGCTTCAACGACACCGGCGCCAAAGGCTTTATCGCCCATCATATTGAGAAGATCGCGCTGGGATTGGCCGTGCTGCTGACGGCCGTGCTGTTCGCCACCGGCTTCACCTCGGAAACGATCAAGCCGAATGAAACGCCCGACCGGCTCAAGTCGACGGCCGAGCAGGCGCTGACGCGGATTAACGATCCCACCACCTGGGAAGTGCGCCTGAAACCAACGATGATGCTGGAACTGAATCACGCCGATCGCGTGGAAATCAGTCGCGCGAGTACGCCCATGAAGTCGTATCCGGCGGAGGTCGCGCTCAACAACTCCGAGGTGTCGCCCGGTTTCGTCAAGCGTTCCGATCCCAAGCTGTTCCCGCCCTCCAAGCCGGAACTGATCGCCTTCCACGGCAGCCTGGCGCGCAAGGCGCCCGATACCTATGTCGATCCGATTCTCAAAGGGAAAGCCGCCGTAGTCGCTGCAGCTCCTGTCGCCGGCGCGGAGGCGCTGCTGGGCGGCGGCGGGGAAGCCGTCGAAGGGGGACGTCAGCTGACCGAACGCCAGAAAAGACGACTACTGGAACGCGATCCCGAAGAACCGATTACTGGCAAGTCAGCCATCATTGGCATTAACGGGGTTGCCGTAAAAGCTCTGGCGCCCTGGGGGGAACAGGAGAAAGCATTCCTTGGCGCCTTCGCCGATGCCGAAGGATACGCCTCCACCCGCGACCAGCCTGACTACATCGACTTTGAACTGCAGCGGGCCGACGTCACTGCGCTTGGCGCCGAGGAGCCCATTCCCGCCGGCGCCTGGAAAACCGTCAACAACCGAGCGAAGTCGGACCTGTACGCCGCGCAACTCTACGCCGCGGCCGTCGCCGAACGGGTGGACCCCCGATATGTCGACGAAACGCTGACCCAGCAGGTCCCTCCGATTTTACTCCGCAATCTGACGGATCTATTCGCGCACAGCGAAACTCCCTTTCAGTCCAAATCCGTCGACAAAGAATCCGTAACTGATGACGCCGCCCCGATCGATCCCTTTGCGTTCCCCGGGCTGACTCCCAAGAAAGCCCAGCCGGGCGAGGACGCGCCAAGCGCCGCCGATCCGGAAGCGACCAGCGTCGCGGGGGGGCCAGTCAAGCCGGCCGACCAGGTGCTGGTGCGCGTGTTTGATCTGTCGGGTCTCGAACCGGAGCACAAATACTGTTACCGCGTGCGGCTGATTCTGGCCGATCCGAACTATCTGGCCATGCAGGGCGATACGAAAATCACCCGGCGGATGCTGACCGAAGAGGTCGTCAACCGCCTGGAAGCTCTGGAAAAATCGGGCGTCGCCTCTTCGACGCTGGTGACGGCCTGGGGCGAGGCAAGTGATCCGATTCTAATCCCCTCGCGGCCCGAAAAACTGCTCGCAGGCGACGCCACCTGGTACTCGACTCGCGCTGTTCCGATCTCCCCCGATGTCTCGGTGGAGTTTCCCATCCAGGAACCGGAAGCAAGCGTGGTGGTTTCGGTGTGGGACAAGAGTCTCACGGTCGATGTTTCCGCCGAACGGGAAGTCATGCGCGGCTCGTTCCTGAATTTTCAGAGTTTCGCCGATGTCGTGCATCCGGCCTTGCTGTCGATCGTTCGGATCGACAACTACAACTTTGATCTGGATGCGATCGTGCTGGATATGCGCGGCGGCGAACGCCTGCCCCACTCTTCTGGCGACAAGCCGCTGACCGCGCCTGCGGAGATTTTCTTCTTCGACAGCGACGGCAACCTGATCGTGCGGAACGAAGTTGATGACGAAGTCGAATTCCGCGACCTGATGCTCATCGACGATGAGGTGGCGGCCGATTAGCGGCCGGCGGCGTCTGCCGTCTTGTCCCGGAGTTTCGTCTGCTTCAGCGGGCTGCCTCAACGCGGACGATCTGGTTTTTTCCGTCTTCTTCCGCGGTGATGGCAATCGGCAAAAACCGCTGCAGCACTTCGATGTGCGTGCGGCTGTGTTCGGTCAGCGAGCCCGTACGAAACAGTCCCGGCCCGCCCCCTTTCCAGGCTGCCAGCCCCAGCGGCAACAGCAGCTGATCGGCCTGGTAGTCGCTGATGGGCGCCTCCTGGTTCTGATACCGCTGGACCTCTCTCCAGAGATTCGAAGCGACATGTTCGGCTTTGACTCCCTGTTTACCAAACTGGATAAACAGCTGCGGCGTCAGTTCGTAATCCAACTCCGCCATCGCCACATTCCCGGGGCCTCTGGCCGTGACGGTTTCGCATTGGAAGCAGCGGACCGGCCAGCCGCTTTTCCGGGCGAACGTATCGCACTCGCGTTCCGCAATATGCAGTGGCAGATTGGCGACCACCGCCGTAAAGCGGCGATTCAGCAGTGGTCCCGTTTCCAGCAGTTCGATCCCGCGCAGCTGCCGGCACGGCTCCACGTGGAACTGGCACGCCCCGCCGCCGGCCGGGAAAAAACCGTACTGCAGCAATTCGCCAGAAATTCTCGCTCCCATGCGGGCCAGCAAGGGCAGGTAGGCGCGGGTCAGGTAATCAAAGGGCGGCGCCCAGGGATTGTGAGTCCCCCCTTCCATCAGCACGGTGGCGGGAGCGTCGGCGAACAAGAGCGCGGGCAACAGCGTCTGCAGCACCAGCGAGGTGCTGCCGGCGCCGTGGATCCGCAGGTCGTAATGGCCGCCCGACAGGACTGCAGGGCGAAACTGCAATCGCATCGACTCCAGTGAGTCGCCTTCGACTTCGGCGGCCCCGACCCGGGCGGCCGCCTGGACGGCGGCCAGGTGCTGTCGTTTTAAACCGGGCGACTTGCGTCGGGCGCGGATGTTTTGGATGGTAAAGGGCTCGCCCGTCACCAGGCTCAGCGTTAATGCCGATCGCAAGACCTGGCCGCCGCCTTCGCCTTCTGCCCCGTCGATCGTAATCATCCCTGCTCCTCCCTGGTAACTGGCCGAAACGGGCGCGCGGAGCGCGGGGAACGGTTCGCCGCTTCGCCCGGCGCCAGCATGCTGTCGTCCGTTGTTTTCTCGCTAGATTCTCTATCGTGACACAAAAGGGGCGATCTCGGTTCGCCAGAACCCGCGGGACGAGAATTTCCCGCGACAATAGCGCTCGCAGCGGTTTGGATCGTGATTCCATCGTTTATACTAAAAGGTGTACTGCCATGGTGAATTGTCATGCGGCGGCAGAGGGGATCTTGGCTTTCCCGCCCTTCTGCGGTCCCTGCCGGGGGTGTCATTTTGCCGCCTTCTTTTTCGCTTTGGCCCGTGCGAAATTCCTGCCTTGTTGGTTGGGAGTTGTAAGTTTGGACTTAGAGATCGCGGCCGTATTTCCGGCAATCCGCTGGATTGTCCGAACCGGCTAACGGAGTGGTCAGTCGTCCGGAAGCTGCCGGTGTTGTCTCCCCCAGAATTGAACGCGCGAGCCGTTTGCTCGCAGGTGTAACTATGACTCGGAACACTCATTCAAGTCGCTTCCTGGCCCGCGACATGCTTCTTGGCTTGGCGCTTGTGCTGGTCGCCACGGGAGCTGTCGCCTTTGGCATTGCCGCTTATCGCAATACGGGCCTGGAGCCGCAGCGAGTCGCCGTGGTTCCCGCCGCAGACGATGAGAATACGCCCAGTGATCCGCTGGCGTCGCCGGCCGAAAATGGCTCCGACGTTGACCCGTCCGCTGCGGACGATCCGATCAATCCGGCGCCCGCCCTGCCCTCGCCCGATGACTTTATCAGCACCCCGACGCCGTCGGGCGTAGAAGCGGCCCTGCTCTCACGAGCTTCCGCCGGCTCCCGCCCCACCGAAACGACGACGACCGCAGTTGTCGAACAGAACGGCCCGCAACCGCCCAGCCCGATCGACGAGGAACCCGCCAGCGATCCGGCCGCCGATCTGGTCGGTCTGGCGCCGCCGGCCGGTCCGCCCGCCCGTGAGCCGGTAACCGAACCCATTCCGGACCTCGTCTTCCGCAACCCGGGAGAACGCGAGCCTGTCCCGGCCGACACCGATCCCCCGGCGACTGACACCGATCCGCTGGCGACTGACACCGATCCCCTGGCGGCCGACACCGATCCCTCGGCGACTGACACCGATCCGCTGGCGAGCGCATCGACCTCGAGTGAACCGGCGGCGAGCGATGCGCTGCCCGCCATCGAGCCGCCCGCCGATCTGGGCAGTCCGGCCCGCACGCCGTTCGTCGACAGCAATCCGCCTCTGGAAGAAAACGCGACCGACGTTCCCGCCAGTGAAACGGGGACCAGCGATACGGCTGCGGAAGGTGCGTCGTCGGCCGACGTCGCGGGGGCGAATCCCATCAGCAGCGACCCGGCGACGGTGGCCGGACTGCAGGCCGAACTGCAGACGCTTCGCGCCCAGCATGCGGACGAGATTGCCGAGTTCCGCCAGACGATCGAAGGCCTGCACCTGCAGATCGTCGGACTGCGCAACGAAGTGACCGATTCCCGCGAGGCGGCCAAGGCGTTCCTGGATACGGTCAAAGAAATGGACCGCCTGCAGGATGCACTGGCCGAGGCGAATCGCCAACTGGTGGAAATGCAGGCCGCCCTGGAAAAACGGGTTTCCGCCCGTCCTGTGACCGATGCGAACGGCTTCAAGTCGATCGTTACGGAAACGACCGACGACCAGCCTTACGCCAAACGCGTCTCGGTGCCCTGATCGCGAGCTGCTTCGCGGTCGTGGGGCTTCCCCTGTCTGGCTCTCTCGCGGGCCGGTTGGGGGAGAGATACGCCGCGTCTGCCCCGGATGCCCTTTGCCAGAACGCTTGCTGGCCTTTGATCTGCTTCTTTTGATGTTTCTGGTGAGAGCCGACTGGCCCTGCGGCCACGGCGCGCCGCCTGTTTTTACTCCTGGGAGTTGCTATGAAAATTTCGTTATCGCGCTTCGCCGCCCTGACGGCTGCTGGTGGAATGCTGTTTGTTTCGGGTGTCGTCGGGGCCGCCTGGGTCGACGAGTACAAAAGCGGTATTGTCTGGCCGGAGCCGCCAATTGTGGCTCCCGGCGAAACGGTGGGAGCTCCCCCGGCCGACGCCCTGGTTCTCTTTGGCGGAACGGATCTGTCGCAGTGGAATGGGGGCGACGACTGGAAGATTGAAAACGGCTACGCCCAGGTGCAGAAGAGCAGCATTTCGACCAAAGAATCGTTTGGCGATTGCCAGCTTCATCTGGAGTTCGCCACGCCCGAAGTCGTCAAAGGCAGCGGCCAGGGGCGCGGCAACAGCGGCGTCTACCTGATGGGGAAGTACGAAGTGCAGATTCTCGACTCGTACGACAATACGACCTACTTCGACGGCCAGTGCGCTTCCATCTACAAGCAGACGCCGCCGATTGTGAATGTCTGCCGCAAGCCGGGTGAATGGCAGACCTACGACATTATCTTTACGGCTCCCCGCTTTGGCGACGATGGCGAACTGACCAGCCCGGCCGCCGTAACCGTCCTGCAGAACGGCGTGCTGGTGCAGAATCATTTTGTGCTGCACGGCGGCACTTCGTACACCGAAGCGCCCCGCTATCAGAAGCATGCCGAGAAGCTGCCGTTGTCGCTGCAGAACCACGGCAACCCGACCCGGTTCCGCAACATCTGGATCCGGGAGAACGTTCACGCCCCGGTCGGCGAACCGCCGCAGGCCGCCGCCCAGGACTAATGTCCTGCCGGGAGCTGGGACGCCGACTCGCTCCGGCGGAATCTTTCCCGGTCTGCCGCGATGGCGTCAGACCGTTATTCGATAATGCCCGGCGCCGCCGGATCCTCGGGGCTGATGGCGGCTTGCTCGCTGGGCGCGGGCTCCCCGGAGGCTGGCTCGTCGTGATCCCAGGGGCTGCTGGGCAGGGATTCCCGGCGGGGATGCATTTCTGCTTCATCTTCCAGCACGCGTTGTGGGGCGGCCTGGCGGGTCGCTTCGACCTCGCGGGCGGCCAGTGCTAACTGCACAAGAAACGCCAGCCCGCCGCCCAGCAGCACCAGCCCCACAATCACCGACTGGGCGCTCAAGCTCTCGTCGTGCACTTCGATAATGGTCCAGAGCCAGTTGGGCAGCTGCATCATGTCGTACTCGTAGGAAGCCACATTCAGGTCAAAGATGGCCGGAAGAATGGCCGAGGCCAGAAACGGCCCCACCGCCCCTCCCACAATGACAAACAGATTGATCGAGAACGCCCGGAACACGCCGATCGCCATCCGTTGCCGGAAGAGCATCACTAGTCCCCGGCCGATCGTCAGATATATCGCCAGATAGGACAGCCAGAGTATCCCTGGCAGCACGATATGCTCAAACGGGAAGGGGTCGGACTCGTTCCACAAGCCCAGGAAGGTCCCCAGGAACGCCACGCACACCACTCCCAGCAGGTAGTTCAGCAGGGCGAACAAAGTGCCCGTCCCCGACCCGGGATTGAACCAGGTAAACACGGCCCGTCCTAACAAGCTTTGCGGCAACTGCCGCCGTACACGGGGGGAGAGCTCGGCCATTTCCCCGCTCATCAGCGATCCCATCACGGCCCAGTAAAAAGCCGAAATGGAAAAGAAGAACGTAAAGGCCTCCCATTCCTTCTGATTGGCGTACCAGCAGACGGCCCAGCCAAAAAGAATCAAGTGCTGCACGCACATCACCATGCGCAGTCGGGTGGAGCGATTGTCGCTGGAAAAACTAATTTGCGCAGCGGCCGCCATCACAAACAGGGCCAGAAACGACCCCATGATCAGCGCCAGCAGCAACATGATAAGCCAGAAGATTCGGTCGTCGTAAGCGGTAGGCGAGCCTGCCTCGACCCAGACCCAGACCGCCGTCACCACCCACCCTGTAATAAACAGCTGCCCGATCAACTGCAGGATCGAGATGAGCATCTGCCACACCTGCACCGTGGTGACCGTGGCCAGCAAGAGCCCTAGCGCCGACAGCAGCACGGACCCCAGGAACAGCCCCGACAGCAGCAGCATGATCGACACCACGTCGATACCACGGAGCAGATAGGTAAAGGCGATACAAGGGGAAAGGGCCGAGTAGTAAACGATGATCTGCAGGATCGCACTGCCCAGTTTGCCCGTCACAATCTGTCGGGCCGACAAGGCCGTAATCGATAGCAGCTCAAAAGTGCCGTCTTCCCGTTCCGACGCCAGCGAGCGGAACGCCATGTACGGCACAATCACCAGCAATGGCACGGCCAGCACGGTGAAGTAACCGGCCAGCACCAGCGGCCCCATCGGCTGGAAATACATCGCTTCGCCATGCTGTGCATAGCTCAGCGACAGGACCAGCCCGGTCCAGGCCCAGGCGCACAGAATGAGCAGTGTAAACGTCACGACGAACTGCATGCTCTTCATCGCCTGGCGGGCTTCCTTGACCAGAATCGGGTTCAACCGTTCCCCGGCCCGGTCCAGCCAGCCTTCCAGGCGAGCAATCCCGGCGGCGGCCGGTTCCTGTCCCGCCAGCTCTTCCGGCAACAGCCCTTTATCCAGCGTGCTCACTGTACTCTCCCTTTAGTGACTTCCAGGAACACATCTTCCAGACTGGCGGCGTGGCTGGCGAACTCGGCGATACGAAATCCGCCCAGGACTAGCTCCCGCAGCGTATCTGCTTCCGCCTGGCGATCGGCCGGATGGGTGTAGTTCAACAACTCGCCGTCGACTCGAATGTTCTCGATCCCATCGCGAGCGGCCAGCCATTCCGCCACGGGCCCTGCTCCGCCCAGCACACGGATACGCACGCCGTTGAGTTTTTTCTCCCCCTGGCGGACCCGGGCGTGGAGGATTTCGTCGACGGATCCCACCGCCAGCAGCTGGCCCTGCTCGATGATGCCGACGACATCGCAAATTTCCGCCAGCTCGGTCAGAATGTGCGAACTGACCAGGACCGTTTTGCCGTCGGCGGCGAGCGCCCTGATCATTTCTCGCAGTTCAATGCGGGCCCGTGGATCGAGTCCCGCGGCCGGCTCGTCGAGAATCAGCACCGCCGGATCGTGGATCATGGCGCGGCCCAGGCAGAGTCGCTGCTTCATCCCTTTGGAGAGCCCACGCGTCGGTTTCTCGGCCAGCACGTCGAGGCCGGTAAAAGTCAGCACGCGGTCGAGCGCATTCCGACGTTCTGCACCCCGCAGTCCATGCGCCCTGGCGAAAAAGTCGAGATACTCGAGGCAATCGACGTTGGGATAGGTGCCAAAATAGTCGGGCATGAACCCCAGCCGGCGGCGGACGCGGTCAGGATCGTCGACGACAGAAAACCCATCGACCCGCGCATCGCCATGCGTCGGCAGGTCGAGCGTCGCCAGAATTCGCATGCTGGTGGTTTTGCCGGCGCCGTTGGGGCCGATGTAGCCAAACACCTGGCCCTTTTTGACCGAGAAAGAAATGTCATCGACCGCTCGCGTGCTGCCGAAACGGCGATGCAAACGGCGCAGCTCGATCATCGGATGGGAAGGAACCGCAGGGGACTGCGACTCGGCCTGGGCTGCCTGGGTAGCGACCATCCCGCAAAACTCCCTCGGGGGACAAAAAGAGAAGACCCCCCAAATTTCGCAGTTCAGTCAGCAGTTTTCAAGCGCCCTGACCCTTCTTTCAGGCGCCTTCGCCGTCCTGGCGGCGGAAGACGGCGACGACGTCTTCGACCGGAACCACAAACAACTGGTTGTCGGACTCAAAGTCGACCGGAATCGCGTTCTTGGGATGGAACAGCACTTTATCGTACTGCCGGAGGGGGACGTCGGGATCGTTTTCAATCTGGGTGGAGATCGTCACAATGCGGCCGGTAATGGTTGGGATTTCCGCCGCATCAGGCAAAGCGATCCCGCCTTTGGTCTCCCGCTTCGGTTCATCTTTGCGCACCAGGACGCGCATGCCGATCGGCTCTACGTACTCGAACGCTGCTTTGCGGGCTTTTCCCATAACGTTGTCTGTCGGCTGCGGAGGAGTGGGCAAAAAATTGGATCGACCGTAGCCGATCACGGCCCGGCGAAAGGGAATCAAGGTATTTCGGTCGTTCCCTGCCGGAGGCGTTCCCAGCTTTTTTCGGAGTTTTCCGAGCGAACTGCTCGGCCGCCGCCATGACAAAGCCATAGGGATGCGGATCGCGAAGTGGGAAATTTTGGCGCAGGGAATCTCAACAGATTAACGCGTCGCCCGTCGAATCACAACTTGGGCTTGCATTCGCAAACGAATCTGGCAAAATGCTTGGTTTCGGCCAAGGTAAACAGCGACGCCTGCTGCGTTTTTGTTTGCCTGGAGAAAGCCGGAAAGACCGCAAGTCCCTTCCCTCAGGCGACTTTTTTTGCTTTTGGCAAGGTTTTGCGGGATGAATCTTGGAGTTCCTTTTTACAATCGACCGTTTACGGTTGTCCTTCTGGGTTTGGATATTGTGTAGATCCATTGTACCGGAACGGAGAAAACAGGCTGCATGTCGCGATCAGGGATGGTGCAGCCTGGAGTGTTTCAGGACGAAGAAGAAAAGAGCTCCCGCTAGATTTCCTGGAGATGATCAACCGCCGTCAATTCATTTTTTACGGCGTTTTCGATGTTTTCGCCCCGTAGCCGACCAGCGGCGACGGTTTGTTTTGACGTTGTGGCGAGGCCACGGCGTCAAGATGCCTGTGAGATACCCGTTGTTGTTTTTTTGGCGGACGGTTTCCGGCCAGCAATAAAAAGCTGCTATCAGACAGTTTGAATTTCGAGTTAAAGGTTTGCGGCATGTCGGATGTTTTTAATGTTTCGGTTCGGGAAGAGCGTGGAACAAAACGCGCCCGACGGGCGCGGGCCAAAGGTCAGATTCCGGCCGTGCTGTACGGGCACGGTGAAGCGAACGTGTTGCTCAGCGTGGATGCTGTCGAGGTTGCTTCGGCGATCCGCCATGGCGGGCACCTGATCGACCTCAAGGGCGGCGTGAACGAGAGCGCCCTGATTAAAGCGGTGCAGTGGGATGCGATGGGCATTGGGGTCCTGCATGTCGACCTGACCCGCGTTCGCAAGGGCGAAAAGGTCGAAGTGACCGTTCCCATCGAATTGCACGGCTTTGCTCCTGGGGCCCAGCAGGGCGGCGTTGTCGAGCAGACGCTGCACGAAGTGAAGATTACCTGCCCGGTCAACAAACTGCCTGACAAGATCGAAGTCAATATCAACCAACTGCAGCTCGGCGATGTGATTCACGTCAGCGATCTGCAGCTGGATAGCGAAATCGAAGTTCTCGAAGACGCCGAAGCCGGCGTGGTCAATTGCCACGAGCCTGTCGTCGTCCAGGAAGAAGAAGGCGAAGGCGATTCGGCCGAACCCGAAGTTATCGGTCATTCGGACGAGGACGAAGGCGACGAAAGCTAGTCCTGTCTGGCGAACCGACAGGCGTCATCCCCGCTGGGGCTGGCAACGTTAGGGGTTCGCCAGAAAGGGTCCAGCGGGCCAGCGGTCGATGAAGCTATGAAATTGATTGTCGGACTGGGTAATCCCGGATCCAAGTATGCGGGGACTCGCCACAATGTCGGTTTCGATGTTGTGGCCGCATTAAGCGGTCGTTACGGCGTAGGTTCGATCAAAAATCAGTTCAAGGCGGAAGTACAAGAGGCCGTGGTCGACCAGCAGAAATTCCTGCTGGTCTGCCCGCAAACGTTTATGAATAAAAGCGGCGACAGCGTGCGTGCTGCGCTTGATTTTTACAAGCTGGAGGCGACGGAGATCCTGGTGATTTGCGACGACTTTAGCCTGCCGCTCGGCCGGTTGCGATTTCGTCCTCAGGGATCCGCCGGCGGGCAAAAGGGATTGGCCGACATTCTCCGCCAGGTGGGTGTCGATTCCGTACCGCGGTTGCGGTTCGGTATTGGGGCGCCGCCAGGCCGGTGG
Organism: Lignipirellula cremea; assembly: GCF_007751035.1. Classification (NCBI taxonomy): domain Bacteria; kingdom Pseudomonadati; phylum Planctomycetota; class Planctomycetia; order Pirellulales; family Pirellulaceae; genus Lignipirellula; species Lignipirellula cremea. The sequence goes on from NZ_CP036433.1 coordinate 720,233, forward strand.
GACCCCGCAGATTTTGTACTCAGCAAGTTCACCGCTGCGGAACGCGTCGATGTCGAAATCGACACCGCTCGGGCGGCCGATGGGGCCGCCGACTGGGTTCGCCATGGCGTGGAATATTGCATGAACCAATACAACGGGGCCTGATCGGGCTCCTTTTTGACCGTCCACTGACCGACCACTGTTCGACCCCGCCGCGTTAAGATCTGCTCTTGCCCGCGGTATGGCGTTGAATACCTTACAACCACATGCGAAGGCCAGGCCACACGCCGGGTCAACCGCACTCAAGCAGGGGAGATGAATTTTGGCTGCCACTGTGTATGAGGGAATGTTTATTCTCGACTCCAACCATTACGCCCGGAATCCCTCGGGCGTGTCGGGCAAGATCGAGAAAATGATCCAGGATCGCGGCGGTGAAATCCTCGCCAGCCGCCTGTGGGTCGAGCAGAAACTCGCGTACCCGATCGAAGATCACAAAAAAGGCACCTACTGGCTGACCTACTTCCGCATGACGGGCGAACAGCTCAAGCCGCTGAATCGCGACTGCCAGCTGAACGAAGATGTGCTGCGCCAGCTGATCCTGAAAGTCGACCAGCGACTGGTGGATACGCTCGTTTCGCACGCTTTGGGCGAGTCGACGTCGACCGAAGAACCGGCTGCCGAAGAAGGCGCCGAAGCCGCTCCGGCTGCTGTCGCCACCGAAGGCTAGTTCGTCACACGATGGGAGTCCTTCCCGCAGGGAAGCAGAGATCACCGTCGCCAGCCCGCCCTTGCGGAAAGCGTTTCCGGCCAGGAAAATAACCTGCCGGCGGTGGTGTCCTTGCCGGTGCTCGCCTGGGAGACTTGCCACGGGAATCGCCCGGGCCTGCATTCTGCCGGCGGCCCGCATTTCCATGCAGGCACGACAGGCTGTAGAGATCAGCAACCCGATTGTGGCTTGCTCCCGTCGTTCGTTTTGTGTGCGCCTGCCCTGCCAGTGCACCCCTTTTTTCGGAGGCCTTCGTTATGGCCAGTTATAATCGAGTCGTACTCATCGGAAACCTCACGCGGAAGCCGGAACTCCGGTACACCAGTGCGGGCGGAACGGCCGTGACCGACATCGGCATTGCGGTGAACGATCGTCGTAAAACCCACACCGGGGAATGGGTCGAAGAAACAACCTTCGTCGATTGCACGCTGTGGGGACGTACGGCCGAAATCGCCTGCGAACACCTCGATAAAGGCTCCCCCATTCTGCTTGAGGGTCGGCTCAAACTCGACACCTGGGAAACCGATGGGCAAAAACGCTCCAAGCTGAAGGTTGTCGGTGAACGGATGCAAATCCTGAAATGGCCCGACAAGCCCGGCGGTGGAGGCGGTGGCGGCGGCAATAAACGCAGCTACGACGAATCCGAATACAGCGCGCCGGCCAGCAGCGACTACTCCGACCAGACCTCCGACGACGGCGATATTCCGTTCTAGTTCTGGCGGCGCTAGCGCCCGCACCAGGCTTCGCCTGGTCTTTGAAACATTTTCGTATAAATTAGCTCCACACAAGCGTGAGATCGACGATGGGAACCGTACGAGACAAAAAACGGCAACAGGCCAAAAAATTCAAGCGTTTGCCGCAAGGCGCGAACGGCGGCGTGGAACTGCTGCTGATCCAGTCGGTTGAGCACCTGGGTAAACAGGGCGAAGTCGTCGAGGTGAAGCCCGGCTATGCCATGAATTACCTGCTGCCCCAGGGGCTGGCCACGCTGGCGACCGACCATCACAAGCGCATGGTCGAGAAGCACCGGGCCAAACTGCTGGAAATCGAAAAGGCCCGTATCGCCGATATCCTCACGCTGTCCGAAACCCTCGGCAAGCAGAGCCTCACGATTGAAGCGAACGCCAACGACGAAGGCCATCTGTATGGTAGCGTCGGCGCCCCGGAAATCGCGGCCGCCCTCAAGCAGGCCAACTTCAACATCACCACCGACCAGATCCGGCTCGATGGTCCGCTGAAAGAACTCGGCCTGTACACCATCCGTATCCACCTGCACAAAGATGTGGATTCGGAAGTCAAGGTCTGGGTTGTTCCGACCGTGACCGAAGACGACGCCTGAACCGGCTGATGCTGCAGCGTCTGGCCGATCTGCTGATCCTGCGTCCCAGTCGACGTCCGATCATGGTCGAAGGAAAATCGCGGCGCCTGGTTCCCGGCGCCTGCGGCTCCCTGGAATTGTGGTCCGAAAAACAGGGCGAAGGCCCGCCAGATGTTGTTGTTCTTAAATTTCCCGGCGCTGCTGGGAGAGCGGAACGGGCCACGGTGCATCCGGCGGAATGCTGGCCCGACCTGACCGTCGAAGTCCTGTCCGTCAACCTGCATGGGTATGGCGGCAGTGATCCGCCGGCCAGCGTTCGCTCCCTTCCCGCCGCGGCGGAGGCTGCCTGGCGGCATGCGGTCGAGCAGGCCGCCGGTCGCCCCATCATTCTTGTCGGCAATAGCCTGGGCGTGGTTTCCGCCCTCTATCTGGCCGCGCGTTTTCCCTGCGCCGGCCTGGTGTTGCGCAATGGACCGCCCTTGCACGAGTTGATTGTCGGCCGGTTTGGCTGGTGGAATTTCAACCTGGGCGCCCGCATGATCGCCCGGCAGGTCCCGGGCGAACTGGCGTCGGCGGCGAACGCCAGCCTTTCCACGGCCCCGGCCGTGTTTCTGCTGTCGGGTCAGGATCGCATCGTCCCGCCCCGCTTCCAGCAGCCCGTGATCGATGCCTACGCCGGCGAGAAACGGGTCGTCACCTTTGCCCAGGCCGATCACGTTGATGCAGGCGATGCGGCCGAAATGGCGTCTTACAAGGCAGCCCTGCAGTGGCTGCGAGCCGCCATCCTGCCCACTTCCCCGTAGTGGACTTGGCCGCAAGTCCTTCTTCTTCCTCTTCTTCCCCCGCTCCCTCCACCCTGCCGACCGGACTCGGCCACAAGCCGATGACTCGTCATGCATGGTCTGACAGCAGGCGACGGAGCAGTAACGGTTGTGAAGTTGGTTGTGAAGTTTCTGTTCAAACGCAGCCTCCGGCGGCGCCCTCATTGACGGTCGCGTTGTCCAGGCGATAAACTCGAACGGCTACAAAACCCTGTGAAAAACGATCTTTGACCGGCGCCCTGAATGCTATCTGAGCCTGTTATTGCGCGCCGGCTCGTTCCCGAATTTTATCTGTTGGAGAATGACTATGTCTGTCGGCGTAAAGGGCATTGAGCAGTTAGCGATCAACACCATTCGCACGCTGTCAATGGACGCCGTGCAAAAGGCGAAAAGCGGCCACCCTGGCACGCCGATGGCCCTGGCTCCCGTCGCTTATGCGTTGTGGAACAAAGTGCTCAGCTACGATCCGGCCGCCCCGCTGTGGCCCGCCCGTGATCGCTTTGTGCTGTCCTGCGGCCATGCCTCGATGCTGCTGTATTCGCTGCTGCATGTGGCGGGCGTCAAAGCGGTCGACAAAAAGGGGAACGTCCTCGATGAATTGTCGATCACGCTCGACAACATCCGGAACTTCCGCCAACTGCATAGCCCGTGCGCGGGTCATCCGGAATTCGGCCATGCGGCTGGCATTGAAACGACCACCGGGCCGCTGGGCCAGGGTTGCGGCAACAGTGTCGGCATGGCGCTTGCCGCCAAGTGGTTCTCGGCCAAATACGATCGTCCCGGTTACGACCTGTTCGGCCATAACGTGTATGTGTTGTGCAGCGACGGCGACCTGATGGAAGGCGTCTCTTGCGAGGCCGCCTCGCTGGCGGGCCATCTGAAGCTGTCCAACCTCTGCTGGATCTACGACAACAACCACATCACCATCGAAGGCGAAACCGATCTGGCCTTCAATGAAGATGTGGCCGCCCGCTTCCGCGGCCTGGGTTGGAGCACGATCGAACTGGGCGACGCCAACGACCTCGAGGCCCTGCAGCAGGCGTTTGACCAGTTCGACGCCACCGACGACAAGCCGACGATCATCGTGCTTCGCAGCATCATCGGTTACGGCTCCCCCAACAAAGCCAACTCGCACAGCGCCCACGGCGCTCCCCTGGGCGAAGCCGAAATCAAACTCACCAAAGAAGCGTACGGCTGGCCCGAAGACGCCCAGTTCCTGGTCCCGGAAGAAGTCCTCACCCACTTCGCCGAAGGCGTGGGAAAGCGGGGCGCCGAGAACCGCCAGAACTGGGAAGCCCGCTTTGCCGAATACAAAAAAGAATTCGCCGCCGAGGCCGCACAGCTCCAGGCGATCTGGAGCGGTCAGCTGCCGGCTGGCTGGGACGCGGGGCTCCAGCAGTTCCCCGCCGACGAAAAAGGCATGGCGACGCGCGTCTCGTCGGGCAAGGTGCTCAACATGCTCGCCCCCAACCTGCCCTGGCTGATGGGCGGTTCGGCCGACCTGGCCCCGTCGACTATGACCCTGCTCGACGACGAGGAGGACTTCGGACCGGATAACTACTCCGCGCGGAACATGCACTTCGGCATCCGCGAGCACGGCATGGCGTCGGCCATGAACGGCATGTCGCTTTCCGGCCTGCGTCCTTACGGCGCGACCTTTTTCGTGTTTACCGATTACATGCGTCCCCCGATGCGGCTGGCCAGCATCATGGGCCAGCACGTGCTGTACGTGCTGACGCACGATTCCATCGGCCTGGGCGAAGACGGCCCGACCCATCAGCCGGTCGAGCAGCTGGCCGCCTGCCGCGCTATTCCCGGCATGGTGGTGTTCCGCCCCGGCGACGCCAACGAGGTGCTGGAAGCCTATCGCACCGCCCTGCAGTTGTCCGGCCGTCCGACCATGATGGTGCTCACCCGCCAGAACGTGCCGACCCTCGACCGCAGCAAGTACGGTTCCGTCGAAGGCGTCTCCCGCGGCGGCTATACCCTGATCGACAGCGAAGGCGAGCCGCAGGTGATCCTGCTGGGCACCGGGAGCGAAACGCCTATCTGTCTGCAGGCGTACGAAAAGCTAACCGCCGCCGGCGTCAAAACCCGCGTGGTCAGCATGCCCTCGTGCGAGCTGTTCGACGAACAGGACGAAGCGTACCGGCACAGCGTGTTGCCGCCGGCCGTTACGGCCCGCGTTGCCGTGGAAGCCGGCATCAAAATGGGCTGGGAACGCTACCTTGGCGAGAAGGGCAAGTTCATCGGCATGTCGTCGTTTGGCGCCTCGGCCCCGTTCGATGAGTTGTACGCCTACTTTGGCATCACGCCCGACCATGTGGTCGCCGCCGCCAAAGCTTGCCTTTAGTTGCGAGGCGATTCGACTGCTGACGCATACCTTGCCTGGCGGTTGAGGCGTTTTCCCTTTGCCGCCTGATGACTTTTTCTGGACGGACCGATGACGGACACGCCCGCCGAATCGTTGCCTCGCAGTCCTGAGCTCATGTCGCGCGAGGACACGGGCCTGCTGGTGGTCGATGTCCAGGGGAAGCTGGTCGGTCTGATCCCCGACCATGACCGGCTGATCTGGAATGTCCGGCGTCTGATCGATGGCGCCAGAATCCTGGGGCTGCCGGTCGCGGCGACCGAGCAGTACCCGCAAGGGCTGGGCCCAACCACGCCCGAGCTGGCGGAACGGCTGGAAGCGATCGCTTCCAAGCTGCGTTTCAGCTGTGGCGAATGCGGGTCGATCTTTTCTAATTGGCGCGAGGCGGGTGTCTACAAGATCCTGGTCGCCGGGATCGAAGCCCATGTCTGCGTGCAGCAAACGGTGCTCGATCTGCTCTCGGCCGGGTTCCAGGTGTACGTCGCGGTCGATGCGGCCGGCTCCCGGTTTCCGATCGATTACGACATCGCCCTCCGCCGGATGGAAGCCGCCGGCGCCATGCTGACCACAACCGAAGCGGCCCTGTTTGAATGGTGCGAAGTCGCCGGCAGCCCCGAGTTCAAGCAGATCAGCCAGCTCGTCCGCGAAGCGGCGCCCGGTTAAACCGAGTTCGCTCCCTCGTTTTCCCGCATGTAGCCGAAGTCGCCAGACTTTGGAGAGAGCGTTCTGCGCGATTGGAACAGCGACCAAACTCTGGCGAGTTCGGCTACGGCGTTCTGCGGAAATTTCCCACCCACAAACGAGACGCCCGTCCTTTTGTGGATATCCTTGGTGATTCTTGTTGAAGCGGCCGGCCGCCTGCAGGTAAAATCATCGCAGGGGCGGCGCCAGTGCGATCGGTCGATCGCACCTTTTGGGCGAGGGAGACCATGCGACGATTCAATTGTTTTCTTGGTTTGCTGGCGGTCCTGGCGGCCGGGGGTTTCTGCCTGGCGCAACTTCCCCTGGGAAGTTCGCAACAGGAGCCGGCGGCGGTAGTCGCGTCGTCGCCAGCCGGCGCGAAGGCGATCGCTCCATCGCAGCAGGTCAAATCGCCTGACGCGCTCGTTCAGCCACAAACGTCCAGTCTGGCGATTGCTGTTCCTCCGCCGGAAGCAGCGGCGGAGGCCGCCATTCGCGCGGCGCTCGACCAGCCTTTTGCCTTCGAAGGTATAGTGACGCCGCTGCACCAGGTGGCTTCTTTCATCCAGAAAAATCATCAGATCCAGGTGGAAATCGACCGCCCCGCCCTGACTGAAGAAGGCCTCGACCCCAGCATGGAGATCACCTTCCAGGCGAACAACCGCACGCTGCGGTCTTCGCTGAACCGCATGCTCCAGGGAACGGGACTCGCCTGGTACATTGCCGACGAAACGCTGCTGATCTCCACCCGTGACGAAGTTGAGAGTCACCCCGTCACCCGCGTCTATCCGGTGGACGACCTGACGGTTGAAAACGCCACAACGACGAACCGCTACCACGGCTCGCGCTCCTCGTTACGGCCCGCGGAGTTGATCAACATGATCTCCTCCCTGATTGCCCCCGATTCCTGGGACCCGTACGGCGAATCAGGAGTGATCGAAGGCGCCAGCCTGGGCGGCCGGGAGGTCCTGTTGGTATCGCAGACCGAAGCGGTGCATGACCAGGTCGCCGAGCTGCTGCGGCAGATTCGAGCGGTCCCGCCAGCGCCGCGGCCGGAAGAGCCGGCAACCGACCTGCGCGTCCATCCGCTGTCGGACAATGCGGCCAAAGTCCGGCAAGAGATCATCGACATGGTGCAGCAGACGGTGGAGCCGGAAAGCTGGGAGCAGCCAGGCATCTTCCTCAAGCCAGCGGCGAGCGTGCTGGTGATCCGCCAGTCCCCTGCCAACCAGCGCAAGATCGAGGAGCTGCTGTCGGAGATCAACATGCACACCACGCCCTTCGTCTTCCCCACTTTTTCAGGCGATCAAGGCGATGGCGGCGGCATGTCGGGCTCCGACAATTAGCGGCGACGAAACTCCCTGCACGGCGAAACGCCTGGCTTTCCCATTCGCGGGGCCGGTGGTCTGTTGGTAGAATGGTTCGCGGGGCTTTACTCGTGCGATCGGGCAATCGCACCTTTTCCGGTGAGAGCAGGCAATGCAGCGGTTCTTCTTTTCTTTCAGTCTGGCGGTCATCCTGGCCGCGTGCAGCGTGAGTCATGCGCAGCCGCCGTCGCGTTCGCCCACGCTTCCGTCCGATCCGCCCGCCACGGTTGCTGAAACGGAAGCCGCCATTCGCGCGGCGTTCGACAAGCCGTTTACGGGTGAGTTCAACGCGACGCCTTTGTCCGAGGTGGCGAAGCATCTCCAGCAGACGTTTCAGATCAATGTGGACCTGGACCGCAGAGCACTCGACGGCGTGGGCATTGCCGCCGACACGCCGGTCACTTTTGCGGCCAACAACCGCACGCTGCGGTCTTCCCTGCGACTGATGCTGCGGGAACTGGAGCTGACCTGGGTCGTCGCCAACGAAACGCTCGTCATTACCACCCCCGACGAAGCCGAAGGGCATGTGCTGACGCGGGTTTACCCGGTCGGCGATCTGGCGACGCGGTCAGACGAATCTTCGACGCTGCTCTCCTGGGAAGCCGGCGGCGGAAAATTTGACGACCTGCGCGATCTGATCACGTCGACGATCGCTCCCGAAATGTGGGCCGATGTTGGCGGTCGCGGCTCGATTTCCGATGGCGCTTTCCAGGGACGCGACGTACTCATTGTGTCGCAAACCGAAGAGGTCCACGATCAAATCGCCCATCTGTTCCGCCAGATGCGCACGTTCCCGGCAGCGCCCAGGCCAAAGCAGGCGGAGGCTTCCACCGGGCTGCGGGTGTATCGGTTGACTCCCAAAGCGGCGGAAAAAAAGGAAGAGATCGTCGCCATGCTGCGACGTGTGGTCGAGGCGGAGAGCTGGAACCAGAAGGACGTGCAGCTGGAATTTGCAGCCGACGCGCTGGTGATCCGCCAGTCGCGGGAGGCCCATCGTCAGATCCAGGATCTGCTGGAAGCACTCGACGCCCTGGCGCCGGTGGTCGTCGATTTCAACGGGTTCGGCGGCCAGCTTCCTGAGGGTCAGGGCGGCAGTTTTTTCTAGACGGCTGTTTGTTCCGTCTTTCAGCAAGGAACGAACTCATGCACAAGCTCCTGCAGGCTGGCGCCCTGGCGGCCTTACTCATGTTCCTGGCGACAACGATCGAAGCGGGCGAGACGGATGTCGATTCTGCGCACGCCCGGATACAAGCGGCGCTGAACCAGCCTTTCTCCGGCGATTTCCAGCAGACGCCGTTGGCGGATGTCGTGCGCAGGATCGCAAAGCAGGCATCGATCCCGGTGCGACTGGAGGAGGAGCCCGCGAACCTTGCCGACAGACCCGTCACCTTCTGGTGTCATAAGATGACACTGCGCCACGCGATGGGCCGAATGCTGCACGATCTGGGCCTGGTCTGGCGGCTGCGCGACGGCGCCGTGGTGATTGGTCCGCCGCTAGCGACCGACGAAGAGCCGCTCTCAATGCGGATGTACGGCGTGACCGACCTGGTGCGGGACAGCACCGAACCGTACCCTCTGGACCGGCTCGTTGAGGTGATCACGCAGATGGTCGACACGCCGTCACAGCAGCTCCGTAACCTGGAGTCCTTGCGCGGCGAGCAGCTGGGCGATCGCTGGATGCTGGTCGTCCATCAGACCGCGCAGGGCCATCGTGAGACGGCGGCCTTGCTGCAGGGTATCCGCTCGGTTCCTCCGGCGAACAAGCAGGCGGTCCGGCGCCATGACCCGATCTATTATCTCGAAGGTCCCATCGAAGCGAAGCTACGGGCGGCGCTTGACCAGCCGTTTGTGGAGGATTTCTTCGATACGACTTTGGAGCAGGTTGTGCGGCGGTTGTCGAAGGCGCACGGTGTCAACATCCTGCTGGACGAGCAGGCGCTGCATGGTATAGGAATTGGGGGCGATGTCCGCATCCGCTTTCCCCTGCAGAAACTCACGCTGCGATCCGCCTTGAACCGGATCCTGGCGGACCTGGAGCTGACCTGGATGATTCGCGACGAAGCGATCCTGCTCACCACGCCGGACGTCGTTGACGATCACCAGCAACCGGCCCTGTACGATGTCCACGATCTGGTCACGCCGCCGCCGGCGAACGCCTTCCCTTTGCTTGTGGCGCCGCTGGCGTTGCCCTTAAGCGTGGCGCCACAGGACGTGAAAGAGGCGATGCTCGACTTTGATCCGCTTGTCGAACTCATCACCAGCACCGTCAGCCCCGACGCCTGGCCGGAAGGCACGGGTCCCAGTTCCGTCCTCGGGGAAGAATTCGGTGGTCGACGCCTGCTGATCCTGGAGCAGACCGACGAAGTCCACCTGCAGATCGCCGACCTGCTTCGCCAGCTGCGAGCGGCCCTGGCCGAGGGCCCTTGAGCGGCCCTTTTCCTGCTCGAAAGCCGGTCGGGTTGGTGCTAGAATCGCAGCAGGGGCGTTATGCGTGCGATCGTCAGACCGCACTTTTCTGTTGAGGTACGTTATGCGGCGGATCTTCTTTTTTCTCAGTTTGCTAGTTGTGTCTTTCATGTGCGGTTCCGGCGGGGCCCAGCCGGCGGATCGGCCGGAAACCGTAACGCCCAGGGATGTGGGGATTGGTCCGCCGCAATCGGCGGCGGAAAAGGCGATTCGGGCGGCGCTGGAAAAGCCGTACACCGGTCAACTGGAGAATACGCCGTTGCGCAAGGTGATCGGTGCGATTGCCGAAACCTATCAGATTAATGTCGCCCTGGACCACCGGGATCTGGGCGGCGTTGGCATCGACGGCGACACGCCCGTTTCCTATGCGGGGAACAGCAGTACGCTGCGTTCCGCCCTGAAGCAGATTCTGCAGGAGCTGGAACTGGTCTGGGTGATTCAGGACGAAACCCTGCTGATCACCACGCCGTATGAAGTGGAGGACATTCTGGTCACACGTCTCTACGAAGTGCAGGATCTGGTCATGGTCCCCAGAAAGAAGCCGCTGCTGTGGGGACCGGGCGGCCTGGACGCCGATTTCGATACGCTCCAGGAGACGATCACTTCGACCATCGCCCCCGACACGTGGGACGAGGTGGGCGGCCCCGGCTCCTTCCAAGGCGGCTCCTTTGGCGGACGCTACTTGCTGGTCGTCTCCCAGTCGGAAAGCGTTCATAAACAGATCGCCGATCTGTTCCAGAGCATGCGAACCGTCCGTCCTCCGGCGCCGGCTGAAGAGAAACCGAGCGACGAAAAGACCACGCTGCATGTCTATAGATTATCGGCCGATGCGGCAGGCAAGTCGGACGAACTGACGGCCGTGCTCAAAAAGATCGTGGAGCCGGAAAGCTGGCAGCAGCCAGGCGTGCAGCTGGAAGCGGCCGCCGACGCGCTCATCATTCGACAGACGCCGGCGGTGCATGAGAGCATCGGGGAACTGCTGCAGGCGATGGGCGCCCTGGCTCCTTCGCTGGATTACTACGACGACGGGGGCAGAAGCAGAGGGTTCAGCGGGGGAAGCATGGGCTTTGGCTTCCAGTAGTCCGCAGGACTGAGACGACTTGCCGTCGACTTCCGTCCGTTAGAAGATTCTCGTTCCCCGCAAACGCGGCGCTGCTTTCGCGGAGAGAAAGGCGACTTTCAATTACCGGAGCGGACTCCACACAGGCGCTTTGGCCTCTTTCACTTCCGGCTGGGACAGGCCCGGCGGCGGAGCGAGTAGTTGTTCGGCCGGGGGCGTCGGTTGCGCGGCCGGCAAGGCGGCCGGTTCTTGCACCAGGACCGACGCGGTCCTCGGAGACGCGGCTGCTGGTACGGGCGATGCAGCCGCTGGTAGCGGCTGGCCGGGGGCTCCAGGGAAGAGCGCGGCGGTCGGCAACGGGGTGACGGCGGAAGCCGGCTGCGTCTGGCCGTGGAACGGTGAACTGGGCGGCAAGTAGACGTCGTCGACGCCGGGTCGCGGCATCCAGCGGACCGAAGGACTGCCCGGCAAGGCGATCGCCATGTCGAAGCGTGTTTCCAGCTGGCGCTGATCGTCGGTTTCAAATCGCAGGAACACGGCAAGGTCTTTCCCGTGAGGCGGATCGGCTGGCCAGGGCAGGTGCAAATGCACGCCGCGGCCGCGGAACGGATCCAGACGCAGCCGCTGCTCGATCTCGCTGGCTTCAAAATCCCAACGGGCCACGCGGGCCGCTTCCCCTTCCTGGCTGCGGTCCAGTACGACCACGCTCATGGAGCCCGGCGTCGGCACAAACAGGTCGTCGGCGTTGCGCGGCTCGATCACCAGGGCAAGCCCGTCATCACCGGCGCGGCGATCAAAGTCATGGCCGCCGCTGAGGCGTTTGTTGACCACGATATGCGTCACCCTGCGGTCGGTCGGCAAGGGCGCCGGTTTGGCGTCAACCTGCGACAGTTGCGGGGCCGGGATCAGTTCCGGTTCGCCGCGTCCGTCGTTCAGATTAGGGCCCAGGCCGTCGAGCACGTCGGGGCCGACCGGTTTCCCTTTATCGATATCGGGTCCGCGCAGATCGGGGGCCGGTACGGGACGGGTTGGTTCGGGTCGAGTCGGCTGGGGGCGGACCGGGGAAAGGTCGGGCAGCTCTTCTTCAAACGGAGTCTGGTCGGGGATGGTGATGTTGGGCGCGACGGCGGGAGGAGGATCGGCGGCCGGGGTCGGCTCGGCGGCGGTCCCTTTTTTGGCGACGGATTTCTCCAGCCGGGCCAGGCGTTCGTCCCGCAGCTTGACCTCGTACTCCATCTGATAGACGCGGTCTTCCAGAATGCGTTTTTCGGCGTTAACCGCTTCGATATAGAGGTCGCGTTTGGGGTCGCTCTTGCAACCGCAAAGCGCAGCGCAACTCCACAGAGCGGCGAACAACGCAAAACGGTACTGGTGAGCGGCCATCCTTGGCCTCCGAACGAACGATCGCTGGGAAAACGACGCGCATCGTAGGGAAAAAGGAAAACCACGAGAAGAGCGGTTTTCCCGCGTCTTTACCTTTTTCTGGCATTTTTCCCGGATTTCCGGGAAGTCAGCTTGCGCGAGGGGGAACGCGGTCCCTCAACCCTAACCGGGGGTGATTCACCGGGCGAAACGATCGTCAGAAGCTGGCAGCGGTCACAAGGCCTGGCCGTGTTAACCGTGTTCCATACTCTGGGTGGGATCGACGGACGGGGGCTGGCGATTGGGGTCCTGCAGTTCGGCCCGCACCACGACCGCTCCGGGAGCCGTTTCGACTCCCAGACGCACGCCTGTGCTGGTTACCCGGACGACGGTGATCTGAATCTCATCGCCGATTTGAATTCGCTCACCAACTTTGCGGCTGAGTACAAGCATTGTCGCCACACATAAAAAGAGGTGGAGGACCATCGCCAGATACAAAGTGACAGCGACAGTAGCGACCGCTGGTAAAGATAGCACTCCGCCAGGCCGGGAACAAGAGCTGAGCCTGGCCCGCTGGCAGTCGCGCGTTTTCAACCTGTCGCCGGAACGCAAGTTACGACGCTGAAAATTCCGTCACGGCGAACCTGTTGCGGCCCGTTTGCTCTACAATGGCGTCCTCTCAATTCCCTCCTTTCTGACATGCCCAAGCCATGACGAGCGAAGAATCCCAGTCCGGCGGCGAATCCGCCATTGAAGCAGCTCGCCGCGCCAAGCTGCAGCGCATTATCGAACTCGGCGTCGACCCCTATGGGGGACGGTTCGACGACCGGTTGTCGGTCGCCGATATCCGCGATTCGGCCTCCTCGGTCATTCTTCGCGGCGAATCGGGCGATACGCTCGACGTGCCCGAACTGGAAAAACGCGAGGAAGTTTCCGACGACGGCGAGGTAAAATCCCACTACGTGGTGGCCGTCGACGGCGAAGAAGTCGAGTTCCGCCAGTGGTTGTCGACCCAGGGCAAGGCTGAGTTCGTCGGCCCGACCGTACGGGCCGCCGGCCGGATTGTGCTGCAACGCGAACAGGGGAACCTGCGGTTTATCGATATCCAGGACTGGACCGGCCGCATCCAGTTGTTCATCGGCAAGAAGCAGGTCGGACCCGAGAACTGGGAGCTGATCAGGTGCCTGGACCTGGGCGACCTGATCGGCGTCGACGGAGAACTCAAGCGGACCAAAACGGGCGAGCTGTCGATCTTCGCCACCGAAGTGCATGTGCTCTGCAAGACGCTTGACCCGCCGCCGGGCAAGCGGCATGGCGTCAAGGACGCAGAAATGCGGCAGCGGATGCGGTACGTGGATCTGGCGTATTCGGAAGGCTCGCTCGACCGTTTCCTCAACCGCACGCGGATTGTGCAGTCGATTCGTCATACGCTGGCCGATACCGGATTCGTCGAAGTCGAAGGCCCCACGCTGCACACCATCGCCGGCGGGGCGGCCGCCCGACCGTTTGTCACGCATCATAACGCGCTCGACATGAAGCTGTTCATGCGGATCGCGCTGGAGCTGCATCTGAAGCGGTTGCTGGTCGGCGGCGTGGAACGGGTGTACGAGCTGGGACGCGTCTATCGGAACGAGGGGATCAGCCCCCGGCACAATCCCGAGTTCACCATGCTGGAAGCGTACCAGGCGTACGGCGATTATCGCAGCATGATGGACCTGACCGAGCGTCTTATCCTGGACGCGATCGACGCCATCGGCGCCCCGCGGCAGTTGCCCTGGGGGGAGAAGACGATCGACTTCTCGCCGCCGTTCGCCCGCCGTACGTACGACGAGCTGTTCGCCGAGAACACAGGCATCGATCCGCACGATGAAGAAGCCATCCGCACGCTGGCCGGCAAGATTGGTTTTGAAACGGCTGGGAAGCATGTTGATGTTATCAAGAATGAGATCTTCGAAGAAAAGGTCGAAGACGCGCTGGTCGGTCCGATCTTTGTGATCGACTACCCGGCCAGCATCTGCCCTTTGACGAAGCGGAAAAAGGATAACCCGGCCGTCGCCGAGCGGTTTGAGCTGTTCATTCAAGGGATGGAGATCGCCAACGCCTATACGGAGCTGAACGATCCCGACCTGCAGCAGGAACTGTTTGAAACGCAGCTGGCGGGCCAGGCCGAAGAAGATTCGATGGCCAAAATGGACCACGACTTTATCCGCGCCCTGCGCAACGGCATGCCGCCCGCCGGCGGTCTGGGTGTCGGCATCGATCGGCTGGTGATGCTGCTGACCAATTCCCAGTCGATCCGCGATGTGATCCTGTTCCCCGTGCTGCGGCCCGAAGCGTCCTCCGCCCGGGCGGCGGAAGCGGAATCGGAAACGGCATCGGAAGAGTAAGCGTCCTGCCGCAGGGATGCCTGGCGTTCCTGCGGTCCTTCCGCGAGTAACGCTGATGATCGTCACGATCGATGGACCCGCCGGCGCCGGCAAAAGCACCGTCGCCCGACTGCTGGCGGAGCGGTTAGGTTTCTCCTTTCTGAATACGGGCGCCATGTACCGGGCGGTTGCTCTGGCCGCCATGCAGGCCGGCGTGGACTGGGACGACGCCGCCGGGCTGGCCGCGCTGGCCGCCCGCATCGACCTGCAGGTGGAAGAGGACCAGGTCTGGCTGGACGGTCGCGATGTCAGCCGCGAGATCCGCTCGGGCGACGTCACCCGTAACACGCGTCATGTGGCCGACCACGGCGGTATTCGCGGGCAACTGGTCGAGCTGCAGCGAAAGCTGGCCTCGGGCGGCGACTATGTGACCGACGGCCGGGATCAGGGCACGGTCGCCTTTCCCGATGCGGCCTGCAAATTCTTTCTGACGGCCTCGCCCGCGGAACGCGCCCGGCGGCGACAACAGGACCTCGAGAAGCAGGGGGTCGCCATGCCGCTGGAGCAGCTGGTGCAGGAGCAAACGGTGCGCGACGACCAGGATACGGCGCGTCCTGTCGGGGCGTTAAAGAAAGCGACCGACGCCATCGAACTGGAGACCGACGACCTGACCCTGGCCGAAGTGGTCGATCAACTGGAAGCGATCGTCCGCCGCCAGATGACCGCCGAATGAACCGGTCAGGGGGAGCGTCCCAGCGCTGGTGGACACCTGCGTTAAGCGTCATTATAACGACCAGAAGAGATTCGTCCGGAACTTGCACCAGGTATCGCGGCGGGCGCACGGATGTCCGAGTTGAGGCCAGATCATGAAACCCCTGCGATTGAAAAACTGCCAGCGCGATATCCAGGCGTCGCGCGATGCGGCAGGCGTACCGCACCTGCAGGCCGCCAACTGGCTGGACGCGGTGTACGGCCTGGGCTTTCTCCACGCCATCGACCGCGGCACGCAGATGCTGTTCTCGCGGAGCGTCGCCCAAGGCACGGCCGCCGCCGATATTTCGGGCAGCAGCGAGCTGCTGGAAACGGACCATTTTTTTCGCCGCCTGGGGCTCGGCCGGCTGGGGGAAAGCGAAGCCGAAGCCCTGTCGGAAAACACTCGCGAGCAGCTCCAGGCGTATTGCCAGGGGGTGAACGACGGCATCGCCGGAGTAGGCCGAACGCTGCCGATCTGGGCGACTGGTTTTCAGATTACTCCCTGGCAGCCCAGTTCGGTCCTGCTGGTGGGGCAGCTGCTGTCGTTCGGCGGACTGGCCGTCAGTCAGATGCAGAACGAGCGGCTGCTGATCGATCTGATCCATGCAGGCGCCAGCGAGGAAGGGCTGAAAGAGCTGTTCACGCCGCATCTGGACGACGTCGATTTTGAGCTCTTGCGGCAAGTGAAGATGGCCAGCCAGCTGTCCGACGACGCGTTAGAGGTGCTGATCGATCTGCCGCGTCTGGCGGGGAGCAACGCCTGGGCTGTGCGGCCCCAACGGAGCGCCTCGGGCGGGGCGATGCTGGCGTCGGATCCGCACCTGGAGATTAACCGCCTGCCCGCCATCTGGTACGAAGCGGTCGTGCGGTACGGCGATCGTTATGTGATGGGCGCCACGCTTCCCGGCTGTCCGCTGTTTGCGGTCGCCCGGACCGAACGGCTGGCCTGGGGCGTGACGTACATGAAGGGGGATACGGTCGACTTTTTCGTCGAGGATTGTCGCCGTACCGATGACGGAGTCTGGCAGTATCGTCGTGAGCAGGAATGGGAAGACTTTACCGTTCGAGAAGAGATCATCCAGCGCAAAGGCGGCGCTTCGGAAACACTGCTGGCCTACGAGAATCCGCAGGGCGTGCTCGACAGCAATCCGGACGAACGCGGTCCCGGCTATCATCTGTCGATTGCCTGGACCGGCAACAACGCGGGCTCTGGCGCCGCCATTGCTTCCTGGCTGGACGTGCTGTCGGCTGAAGACGCCGCCGCCGGGATGGAGATCGTCCGCGAGTGCACACAGCCAACGCTGTGCTGGGTCTTTGCCGATCGCGAGGGACACATCGGTCTGCAGTCGTGCGGCCGCTTTCCGATCCGCGGCGGCGGGCATACGGGCCTCACGCCCATTCCGGCCTGGGATCCGGCCAACCACTGGCAAGGGTTTCATCCGACTTCGATCCTGCCCCGCATCTATGATCCGCCTGAAGGCTTTGTCGCCACGGCGAATGAGAACATCAACCCGCCCGGCGGTCCGATGTTCTGCACCCAGATTTTGCCCGGCTATCGGAAGCGACGAATCGACGAACGGCTGCAGCAGCTGGATCACGCCACGCTGAACGATATGCAAAGCCTGCAGTACGACCTGATCAGCCTGCAGGCGTCGGACCTGGTCGCCTTGTTCCTGCCGCACTTGCCGGAAGGGAAACTGAAGGAACGTTTGTCCGGCTGGAATTTTTCGTTCCACCCCACCAGCCAGGAAGCCCCGCTGTTCCAGTCGCTATACCGGAACGTGCTGGTGGAAATTTTCGGCCACGAGGAAGGCATCGGCTGGCGGCGGATGGTGTACCTGTGCTCCCGGGCCGGTTTCTCTGGCATGGTGGTCGCCGCGATCGATCGACTGCTGCACCAGGAAAAGTCCTGCTGGTGGCGCGTCCGCGACAAAGGGAGCATGATCCACGACGCCGCCCTGCGGGTCGACGCCGACGCCAAAATCACCTGGGCCGATGTCAACTACTTCCACTTTACCGACCGTTATTTTGGCAGCCACCAGGTAGGGCGGTTGTTCGGCTTTAACAGCCGGCAGTACCCCATGCCGGGCCACCACGCCACGCCGTTCCAGGGCCACGTGCTGCAGACGGCCAAGCGGGAATCGACCTTCGCCCCTAGCTATCATTTTGTGACGGACCTGTCGACCGACTGGGCCGCAACCAACATGCCCGGCGGCCCCAGCGAAAGCCGCTTCTCCCGGTACTACAACATCGACGTCCCGCGCTGGTTCAGCGGCGAATACAAAAAACTCCACGGCCAGCCTGAGCCGGACAGCCCGCCGGCCTGATGTCTTCCTCAGGCCGGCCAGACCCGTCTCCCGTCGAGAGCTGTGGCGAGCAGAAGCAGGACGTCTTCCTGCGCACGGGGCCTTCTCATCGCGACTGGCGTTTGCTTCTGACGCTCGCTTCCCTTTGAAAAGCGGGCTCGCTGTGGTACCCTCGGCGGACAAGGCCGACGCACGATTCTCGTCATGGGAAAGGCATACCATGCTGTACGAAGTGGAGCAAAAGTTTCGCGTGGCCGATATGAGCGCGGTCGAAAAACGCCTGCTCGATATGGGAGCCCAGCTGGCCGCCCCGATCATGCAGACCGATATCTATCTGGCCCATCCTTGCCGTGATTTCTCGGCGACCGATGAGGCTTTTCGCCTGCGCGTGGTGGGAGCCCGGAATTATCTGACCTACAAAGGGCCGAAGATTGACTCGCTCACCAAGACCCGCCGGGAACTGGAACTGCCGCTCCTGGAAGGGCCGCGGCATGCCGGACAGGTGACCGAACTGCTGGACGCACTCGGTTTTGTCAGGGTGGGCGAAGTCCGCAAAAGCCGTCGCATCGCCATGACGCCCTGGAAGGGCCAGACCGTCGAAGTCTCGCTCGACGAGGTCGCCGGCGCCGGCGACTTTGTCGAACTGGAATTGTCGGCCGACGATGATTCCCTGAACGAAGCCCGGCAAACCCTCAGCGAACTTGCCGCCGCCTTGTCGCTGACCGAAAACGAACGCCGCAGCTACCTGGAGCTGATCCTGCTGCAGGGGATCAGCGACGCCCGCGAGTAGAATCCGGCAAATCTCTGGCCAGGCCAAATCACCGCATTCTCCCGGATCGCCTGGCCGCGTCAACCTGCTTCCCCTGCGCTTACCACACGCCAGGCAGCAGGCGCCAGGCGACCTGCCGGGTGTACTCGCGATAGTCGCTTTGTTCGCACAGCAGACGCTCTTCGACCCGAATCCGGGCGGCCAGACAGGGGATCAGTACGACCAGGCAGAAGGCCGAGAGAAGATGGGGGCCGGCCGTGAAGCAGGCGAACACCAGCAATAACTCGGCCGCATACGCTGGGTGCCGCAGGAAGCGGTAAGGCCCTCGCGAGACGACGCCGCGGACCGCCGGGAAAATGGCGAAGCAGCGACCCAGCTGCAGCAACGAAGTAATCGCCGCCGCCGACCCGATGGTAAACAGGGCCGTAGCGTACCACGGCCATTCCAGCGGAGCCGGGGCCAGCCTGAAGGCCATCCCGCCCGCCAGGAAAGAAGGCAACGCCAGCAGGATATCCCGCCAGGAACTATCGCGCACCAGCGGCCGCCGCGTCAGAAACAGCATGCCAACGCACAGATTCAAGGCGGCGATACACAAACGTACCGTCGTAAACCTCGCACCGGGCGTTTCCCACAGGAGCCCCTGCACGCTCCAGAAAATGGCGCTCAGTCCCAGTGCGGCATTCAACAGTCGCTCATCCCAGCGCAATAGTGGGGTGGTCGACCGATTCTGCTCAATAGAAATAATACCCCCAGCCGAAAAAATAGCTCAACACATTGAGCAAGAGAACGATCCCGATCATCACCACAAAACCCATGATGCGTCCACCCCCTTCGTCCATCTGTTTGCCCTCACTATCTAGCGCTGCGGTACTGCTCCTGGGGGAGCATTGTGGAAGATTCTCGCCCATTATTCCTGGGATTTGCTCGCTGTCAAACAAATTAACGGAACCATCTTCTGCCGGGTGCGCAGGTCCTGCAAAATGAGGGGTTCTGGCGGCGAAATTTTTTGAGAAAACGCCGAAACGCTCGCGCCGGATCCCGCAGAATCCCGGACGCGAACGTGATACTCGGTCGGTGTTAATCTACCTTCTTGACCGCGCCAAAGGCCACATCAGAGAAGCCTTGGGCGCCGCCGGTGGCGTCCTTGTGCGGGGTAAACGTATAGACTTCCTGCCAGGTTTTCCCGCCGTCGGCGCTGCGCAGGATCGAGTTACGTTTCCGACTGACGTTGATCAGCGTTCCCTGGTCCGACTCCGCGATCCGGCCGCTGGGCGTATCGGCCGGTAGGTCCCGCCAGGTGACGCCGTCTTTGCTGGCTTTGGACGTCTCGCCCGTAACCCAGAATTCATCGCCGACAATCGACATGCCAAACGAGCGACTGACGGGACGCTTCACCCCCAGCGGATGCGCCTGCCAGGTCATGCCGCCGTCGACGCTGCGCAGGGCCGTTTCCCCTTCCCCTTTGACGATCAGAAAAACGTTCCCTTTGGCGATAATCCCTTTCGCGCCCAACCCTTCCCAGGGCTCGGCCACGACCCTCATCGGCGTCCAGGTTTTACCCAGGTCGTCGGACAGCACGCCCGGCCCCAGGTCGCCGATGACGATCACCCGCTGACCGCCTTCATATTCGCCGCAGGCCAGCGAAGGATGTCCCAGGTCGACTTTGACCCGTTCGCCGGCGGCGTCGCGAAAGCCATAAGCGGAAGACTGGAACCAGGTTTTTCCAAAGTCGGGCGTCGCTTCCAGCGGCATGATGAAGGAACCTTGCACGCCCAGCAACTCCATCGTGGTGCGCATATCGTACGGATTGTCGCCGCGGCCCGGCTTGCGCGAACCATCGGTCAGATGTCGCCAGTTCTCGCCGTCTTCCGACGCCAGGATCGTACCCGGCGCGCCCCAGCCCGAAGCGATCGCAAACACGCCGCCCGTGTAAGCGACCGAATTCCACACCGCCCAGCGGCCATGATCGCCGCATGGATGCGCGTAGAAGACGGGCTTCCACGTTTTGCCGTCGTCACGACTGGCGACCACATTCATGCCGTGGCCGGCCGCCACAAACACGCCTTCTTCCGGCATCGGCTGGAAGTTGCCGCCCAGCGGAATCTCCGCGCGGAACTTTTCCTGCTCGGCCGCCTGCTCAGGCGTTTCGGCGGCGCCAAGGGGCGACAGGCAGCCCATCAACAACAAGGCCAGCAGTCCGGCCAACGGGTATCGCTTCATTGGTTTTCCTTCTACGTTCAAGGGTTCAGGGCAAAATATTTCAAAGGGAATGCGGCGTCGTCTGGGCGGCTTCCGCCCGCTGCTTGAGCACGGTGCGGTCCACCTTGCCGGCCGCATTGAGGGGCATCGTCGCCAGCACGACGATTTCTTCCGGAGCCTTGTAGCCTACCCTCTGCCGGGCGAAAAGAATAATGTCCGCATCGGACGGACGCATCGCGCCGGGCTCCAGCACGACGTACGCCCGCACGTTCTCGCCATGGACCGGGTCGTGCACGCCGATGACTCCGGCTGTCGCAATCGCCGGGTGTGCGGCGACGGCCTCTTCGACTTCCTGCGGGCAGATATTTGATCCGTCGTGCACAATGATCTGCTTCTTCCGGCCGCAAAACCACAGGTAGCCGTCGGCGTCCGCCCGCATCAGGTCGCCCGTATCGAGCCAGCCGTCGACGATCGTTTCGGCCGTGGCCTGGGGGTTTTGCCAATAGCCGGGCGTGCAGGCGCAGGAGCGAATCCACATGCGGCCGGGCGAGCCGGGCGGCGCTTCGACATTCTTCGCATCGCGGAGCGACATCTCATAACCGGGGTTCAGCGTGCCGACCGAGCCCAGGCGGTTCTCGCCCGACGGCGGATTGATGGCGGCCATGCCGATCTCGGTCATGCCGTAGCTTTCGTCAATCGGATAGCCGGCCAAAGCGGTGAACGTGTTCTCCAGTTCGGCCGAAACCTTGTCGCCTCCGGACAGGCACAAACGGATCGAAGCCAGATCGCTCGGCAGCGTATCGTGGTCGCGAACCAGCGCCGCCAAAGCAGCGGGCAGCATCCATAACACCGTGGGCTGAAACTGCCGCAGCAGCGGCAGGATTTCGGAACCTTCGCTCCCCCGTGGAATGATCAACTGGCCGCCAGCCGCCAGCGTCGCCAGACCAAACAGGGAGCCGCCAATGTGGGATAACGAAGTGCCCGGCAGAAAGAGGTCGTCTGCGGTGATCTCCATCCCTTGGATGCAGGCTGCCCGCATATAGCCGAACGTTCGTCCTGTATGGACGACGGCCTTGGGCGGCCCGGTGCTGCCGGACGTGAAGTACAGGAACGCCGCCGCATTCAGGTCGGGCGTCGGCAGCGAACCGCCGGCCGCCGGCCGGGCAAGCAGTTCTTCGAAATGCAGACCGGCGCCATCGGCCGCCTTGTAACGCACCACGCCCCGTGGCATCTCGCGACTGCGTCGGCAGGCCGCCACATCGGCGTCCCGTTCGGCATGATGCAACAGCAGCACGGCGCCGCTGACCTGCAGGGCATGGTCGATCTCCGGCGGCATGTACCGGTAGTTCAGCGGCGTGGCGGTGAGCCCCGCCTTCAGGCAGGCCAGGTAATGCACGATCAATGCGGGACGATTCGGCATCAACGACGCCACTCGATCGCCCGGCTGCAGTCCCAGCGCCAAGTACTGCTGCGCCAGCCGCGTGCTGCTGTCTTCCAGTTCAGACCACGACATTTGCGTGCGGGCCGAAGCCAGCGCCAGAGCGTGCGGCTTTGTCTGCAGGCCTGGACCCAGCAGCGGATACAGGTCGGGCGATTGAGTTAGCGTCGGACCAGCCAGCGGCATGCGGGCTTCCTCTTGGAAAGACAGGGAGAATCATGACAGCAGGCCAGGCGGACGACAGCGGAAACAGCCGCCAGCTGCATCATGACGCCCGTCGCCCGGCCATCCTCCCAGTGTACCTGGCGAACGCCGCTTTTTCCCGCCATCGCGACCAGATTCTCGTCGCCCAATTATCGCGGAACAGGCGGCGACAACATGGCGGCGATCACGACCGACAGCACAAACAGCAGAAACAGCACTAGCACGATCCAGGTAACCAGGTGCGTACGCCGGGGCTCCCTGGGCGTGGCGGCCAGCGGCACGGGCCCCGCCAGCTGGACGATTTCTTCATAGTCTTTCGTTAGCAACTGCGGCTCTGGCCCTGCCCGGAGCAACTCCAGAATCCGCAGGCCGAGGATCGTTCCCACGGGAAACAACGGCAAGCTGAGCACGGACAGCATCTGCAGCGGCGCTCGCGACCACGCTTTGAGCCGGAAGGCGCCGACCGCGACGACCCCGGTCGCGGCGGCAACCGCCGCCAGCATGCCATTGGGGACGAAGATCGTCGCGCGTTGACCGACCGTCGAAAGGTCCGGGCCAGGCTGACGTTGCGACGCCAACCCGAGAATCAGGCAGCAAGCGACCCACCCCAGCAACAGCAGGACGGCGGACCCTTTCAAACGGCGTTCGTCCGGCAAACGCTCGCAACGAAAGGCGGCCGCCGTACTCACCTTGAATGCATCGACCACCGGCGGAAAGCGGCGTGCGACCAGCCGCTGCAGCTGTTCCCAGTCCGCTTCGCTGGAGCAGCCCGACTTCAGCAGCACGACCCACGGCATCCCGCCCTGCTCGCCGCCGCGCAGCAGGAAGAAGCGTTCGTCCCGGACGATGCTTTGGAACACGTCCCATGCCAGCCAGGTTTTCTGATTCCTGGAGCCCAGGAGGATGCCTTGGTCGCTGACTTCCTGCCAGGCTTCGTCCGGAGCGGCGTCCTGCGCGGCGAACTGCCGGCGCTGATTCCAGGCGAACAACAGGCAGCATGCAAGCACTGCGCCTGCCACCGCCAGCAGGTGATAGGGGAACGGCAGTTTCAACTGGCCCAGAATCAACCCCGACAGCACCATCACGCCGAGCAAAAGTCCCAGCCGCACATGCAAGGGGAACAGGTATCGCCGCACCCGTCGAAAATCGGGCCGCGTTAACCGACAGGTCAAGCGCAGCGTCTGGCCGGCTGCATCCATCGGGAGAGTAGTACCCATTCCTCGCGAAAAGTTTTGACCAGCGTCACACCCTGGCGTATCGCAGCGAGTTTAGAAGACGACCTTTCCGTTTGCAAGCAGCAACGATATGGCCGCAGCCATGGAACGCCCGGCAGGAACGACGGCGACAGAGTGCAAAAAAACGCCCCGGGTCCGAGGGCTCGGTCCCGGGGCGTTGCTGGTGACAGCTTTTTGACGATCCTTGCTAGTTACAGGAGGTTGACGATCCGCTCGGCGAGGCCCTTCTCGCCGAGCACCACGCTGAGCTTCCCTTCGCCAGCGACCCGCTCCAGGACTTCCAGTTCCCGTAGACGCATCAACGTGGGGTTATCGGCCAGCAGCTTGGCCGTGTTCGCCTGGCTGCGCATGGCGGCCGTTTCCTCCCGCCGCGCAATCAGGTTCGCCTCGGCCGCCTTGCGGGCTTCGGTAACCTTGTTCATCAGCTCCTTCATATCGCCTGGCAGGATGATGTCGCGGATACCGGCCGACAGGACTTCCAGGCCCAGCTGGCTGGCCCGGCCGCGGATCTGCTGCTCCAGTTCCGCCACCAGCGCATCCTTGTCGCCCAGCACGGCGTCGAGCTCGCGGACCCCCACGACCGCCCGCAACGCCAGCTGCGCTTCGCGGTACAGGGCCTGCCGCACGTCGTCGCTCGCGGTGACCGCCTGACGCGCGTCG
Organism: Lignipirellula cremea; assembly: GCF_007751035.1. Classification (NCBI taxonomy): domain Bacteria; kingdom Pseudomonadati; phylum Planctomycetota; class Planctomycetia; order Pirellulales; family Pirellulaceae; genus Lignipirellula; species Lignipirellula cremea. Next base: position 744,354 of record NZ_CP036433.1, read on the forward strand.
ACGATGCGGTATCCCACCAGGGCGTTCAACCGCAGCGTGACCTTGTCCGCCGTCATCACTTCCTGACCGCCGACATCGATCACGGTTTCCCGCGTATCGACTTCCGCGATCTGAATCTCGGCCGCTCCCTGCCAGAAGGCGTACAGTCCCGGCGCCAGCGTTTCCTGGTACCGGCCGTTCTGGAACAGCACGCCCTCAAAGTGCCGCTGCAGGTTCCGCACGTCGAGCAGCCGGGCCGCCAGCGGCGACCGGGCGATGATCTTCAGGTCATGGTGCTCGAACCGCGCCTCCCGGGCGTCGACCACTTCAATCGTCACCTTCCGCTGGCCCGTCCAGTACGCGTACAGCCCCGGCGCCAGGATGTGGCTGAAGCGACCCTCCACCCAGATCAGCGCCCGCTGGTAATCCTTCAGGTCGATGACCTCGGCCATCCCCGTCAGCGCGCCGGAGCGGATGATCACGTCGAGCTGCTCGTGCTGCAGCCACGGGTCCCGCTGGGAGACCACCTGCACGCGCACGCGGTCCAGCGGATCCAGCAGCCAGTGCGAACCGGCGCGGAGCAGTCCCTGGAACTCGTCGTTGCGGAAGAGCAGTCCGATCTCGTAGCTGCGAATCTTGAAGTGCTTCAGGAACATGATGCTCGTACCTCCGTACAGGTTTTGCCGGTTCCGCAACCCGCGTTCTGGATCCGGAACGATCGCCTTTCACCGCAGCGAAAGCAGGCGCCCTGCTGCGGAGCAACGAGCGACGAACGGCCTGGATTTTTTCTGGATGCCTGATGTGATGTGTGGACGTCGGTGCGTCCTGGTGAAATAAAAAAAGGCCCTCGGGAAAGACACGCCTTCTGTCGGTCGCAAGCGAAGATCACGGAGCGCGACTTGAGCGGTCACACGACCGCGGCTTCACGCCGGCGTCGGTCCGTCGGGCTGCCGAGCGCACAGGGCGTCGGGGCTGACGGAGGAGGACCGGCGTTGATCCACGGCCTGGTAAAGGCGGTATCCACGCGCTACAGGGTGTTCTTCACGGCTGCTTCCGCTGATCGGGATTCGTCGTCAAAGGCAGCATGGCCGCCGCCGCATCGCCGCGGTCGGCTGGCTTCCTTGTCAACGTCTCCCTGCCTGCGGTCGCTGACCGGGCAGTGGGTATCTTTCCGTTGGGCTAATCAGTGATGCACGCTTGCGCGCGCGACAGGGTGAAAACCTGCGGGTGGTGAAGGGTTCGAACCTCCTACATTCAGATTAAATGTCTGATGCTCTGCCAAATGAGCTAACCACGAACGTTTATCGCCTTTGTTGTAAACCATGTACGGAACACGCCAGGCTAACTACCGCCGAGGGCGACGAGCCGGCGCGCCGCTGGACCCAGCGACAAACTTCCTTGCTTGAAAATGACTCGTGCGGGAATCGAACCCGCGCCGCGAGAATGAGGGCCTCGCATCCTGCCGCTAGACGAACGAGCCGGAAACTTCAGCGGTGATGACGGGATTTGAACCCGCACGAACGGATAGGAACTGGGGAAGAATAACTTCGGCTCACAGGAGTAGAACCGCCCGACGCTAGCGCGTTCGGCTCACTATACAAAAACCGAAGTTATTTTCCCCTCGTTCCATAGACAATCCGTGATGATGCCAGGTTACATCACATCACCGGAGAACACCTTTTAATACCAGGCTTTTCCTCTCAGGCTGCAGGTCTCGGTATCGAACCGAGCGGGCGGGCCGTATGAAAGCCAGCTGGACACCTGTCGCACCTGCAACGCTTTAGTAACCAGGGGGAGACTTGCACTCCCAACTCCTCAGGGGGAACGACGTTCTAAGCGTCGCGCGTCTGCTAATTCCGCCACCTCGCCATCCATCAACCTGCTTCTACTGCTTCTCTTGTCCTGCTTCTCTTCTTCCTGTCTCCTGATACAAGTACGCCGGGCAGGAGTTGAACCTGCACATCCCAAAGGCGGCTGCTTTACAGGCAGTTGGGCTCGCCGATGCCCAGCCGACGTATGTTGTTTGCGTTCTTCAATACCCAGAGCAGGGATCGAACCTGCATCCTCTCGGGTTTAAACCGAGTCGCTCTTCCGGTTGGCGCACCTGGGCATGAAAAGTAGTCCCGGATGGAATCGAACCATCGTATCCTGGATGTGAACCAGGCGTCGTCGCCGTTGGACCACGGGACTGTTTCTGTTCCTGCACTTCTTTCTAGTGCTGCGTCAAGGCAAAGAGTTCGGGTTCTTCCAATTAGCCGTTTTGGCGATAGCCACGGTTAACTAAAAGGAACAGCGGCTCGCGCGAAAATGGCCAAACCTGAAATGGAAACTTGACGCACCACTAGTGGACCTGCCGGGAGTCGCACCCGGATCTCCGGCCTGCGACGCCGGCGTCTTCCTGTTGGACGATAGGCCCATTTTTTGAGCGATCTCGCTCAAGGCATGCCCCCAAGGACTTGAACCCTGACAAACTGGGTTGGAACCAGCCGTGCTGCCAATTACACCAGGGACACACAAAACTTTCCTCAGCGGAAGCCGTGAGACTCGAACTCACAAGCGGCTTTCGCCGCCGCCTGTTTTCAAGACAGGGTCCTCATCCGGCCGGATGGCTTCCTTCATGTTCTGCAAGCTGCGGGAGTTGGAATCGAACCAACGACCTCCTGGTTCAGAGCCAGGCATCACTACCAACAGCAACTATCCCGCATTGTTTCTTTTATGACTTCTACCTCAAGTTCTCCTCGCGACCTGTGGAGCTGCGGGAGCAGGAATCGAACCTGCGACCTCCTGGTTCAAAGCCAGGCATCACTACCAGCAGCGACTGTCCCGCATTGGACGATGGCTATATCACTTTGAAAGGGACGGGCGGGACTCGAACCCGCGCGAGGACGCTTAACAGACGTCTGCTCTGCCGCTGAGCTACCGACCCGGCATGCCTGTAAAGAGTGTTCTGCGGGAGTCGAACCCGCCTCGCCAGGTTGGAAGCCTGGAGCCTTTGCCGCTCGGCCAAGAACACATTTTTTGTATCTATCAATATCGGCGCCTGCCATTCCATGACACACGTTTAGCGGAAGGAGAGGGAGTCGAACCCCCAAGGCTGTGAAGCTCACCCCGGTTCGAGCGGGGCGCCGTCGCCCATCGGCTGGCCCTTCCATACAAAGCAACGCTACTTTCGCGGAGAGGCTGTGAATCTATCGCGGGGGCGGTCGTTTCTTTTTTTTCCGACGCCGAATTTTTGATCGGCCGGACTCGGCGGTGAGATTTTTCGGTTGGCGTTCGGCGTCCTTGGCGCCGCTTGGGTTGTCGAATGGGGCGGATATTGGCCTGGCCGGTGTTTTTTGCGGCCGCGGGCCTGTTTGGGTTATGCGTTGGACTCGGCGGCGACGGCCGCGAAGTTCATCAGGCGGATTAAGTTGAACGCAAGTGCGTGCCATATCGCGACGGCTTTCACCTTCACCAGGCCACGGACGTTGAACTGTCGCAGGTTCCGGTTCCGACAGTCGGCGTTGGGGAACTCCGCCACCGACGGCCGCTTCTTATACAGCTCTTTGTACTCCTTGGTCGCCATCCGCGTGCGAAACGCGGCGTAGGCGTCCGTGTCCCTTTTCTGGCGAGCGCTAGGATCTTTCCCGTGCGCCTCCAGCTGCCTGGTTCGCTGGATCGGAGAGACGACCTTGCAGCCGGTTTCTTCCACGGCTGTGACGCTCTCGATGGTGTTATAGCCGCCGTCGACCAGGGCGTGTTTGGGCCGCTTTTTATAGGACTTCTCGATCTTCTGCAGCATGGGCGGCAGCTGGCCTCCGTCGGTGCCTTCGTTCGTCACATCGACGCCGACGATCACCCTGGCGTCGGCGTCGGTGGCGAACTGCACGTTGTACGCCGGCTCGTAACCGCCGTTGGCCACCTTCATGTTGCGGGCTTGCGGGTCGGTCGTGCTGCAGCGGGTTTTGACGCCGTCGCCTTTTTTCCGTTTCTCTCGCTGCTCGGCCAGCTTGTCGCGTTCGGCGAGCGCCGCATCGACGCGTTTCAGGCGTTCGCGAGCCGCCCTGTCCTGGGCGGCCTGGCAACGCGCGTCGCCGGTTTGGCCCTCGGCTTCGTTCTCGTTTTCCTGCTTCAATTGGTCGACATGCGTCTGGGCCTGCTGCTGCAGTTCTCGCAGCGTGGGCTCACGACGGAACGAACTCCGGCCGGCGCTGGCGCGGGTGCGCATGCCGTCTTGTGCGATGGTTTCCAGGGGGACGAGGCCGCTGTGGATCATCGCCGTCACGCTGTCGACCAGCGCCGCTTCCAGGAATTCAGGGTGTTTCACCCGAAAATTGCTTAGCGAATGATAATTCACCGAGACCTCGCCGCAAATCCAGAGATAGGGTATGTGTCCTGTAGCGGACTTGCTGTCGCAGCGTCGCCCCAGTTCCCGGGCGCTGCCCACGCCATCGATCGTGGCCAGCAGCCAGAGTGCGAAGAGCACCTCAGGCGCGATCGCGGTGCGGCCGGCCCGATGCTCGTCGACAACAATCTTGGCGTAAAACGGCTCCAGATCCATCTGGTTGACAAACTCCCAGACGGCGCGGGCGCGATGGTCACGCGGCAACATCTGGTCCAACGATAAAAACCGCATGGTGACCTGCTGACGTTCTGGACGATTGACTCGAGCCGTTGCTGAAGTATTTTGAGTATTCATCCCCTACTTTTAACACCCACCACCAAAAGGACCAGGCCCCAAGGATAAATTCACAGCCTCGGAGCGAAAGGCGACATCCAGCTGCGGAGGCAGGAATCGAACCTGCGTCAAAGCGGTTAACAGCCGCCCGCCCGTACCAGCACGAACACCACCGCATCAATCGGTTCTCTCAAAATCTTCCAGTCAGGATGGCTGGATTCGAACCAGCGATTTCATGCTCCCAAAGCACGCGGAATACCAGGCTTTCCTACATCCTGAAATGACAGAGCGCCCAGTGGGAATCGAACCCACACTTCCGCCATGGCAAGGCAGCAGGCTACCGCTACATCATGGGCGCTTCTAAATCTTGTTCGATTGTCAAAGAGCAAGAGCACCGGGAGGGACTTGAACCCTCGTTGCCGCATTACGGGTGCGGAGTCTTGGCCGCTAGACGACCAGTGCTTGTTGAGTAGTGGGACCCCAGGGACTTGAACCCTGTCCTCGCCGGTTAAGAGCCGGGCGTGCTGCCGGTAACACCTCGGTCCCGAGTGTGTCGCTGAATGTGAGTGGGGCCGGAGGGAATCGAACCCGCTCCAGGCAGATTAAAAGTCTGCTGTGCAACCTTTACACCACGACCCCAAAGAATGGGCGGGCCGCTGCGTTTCCAGTGCTGGATGCGAAACATGATTGAGGTCTCCGTCGATAAGAACGTATGTGCGTTGTCGTTGGAAATTGCGTAGTGGTAGCCCTGAGGATCGAACTCAGCGCCGCCCGGTTATCAGCCGGGATCGGGCAACCAGCCCTCGACTACCTTCTTTCAGTCGGGCGCCTCGGAGTCGAACCGAGACCCTCCTGCTCCCGAAGCAGGCGTGCTTCCGTCTGCACCTCCGCCCGATGCGGAATTCTGTAGCACCCCGTAGGGGAATCGAACCCCTGTCTGCGGATTGAAAGCCCGCTATCCTGTCCGTTAGACGAACGGGGCATGTATTTTGCGTTGGCGAAATCTCAAGTCAAAAGTGGGCCAGGAGGCGCTCGAATCCTCGTCTGCGGTTCTTCAGACCGCCGCTAGACCGTCTCAGCTACCAGCCCTTAGGGTTCCGATGCGGGCACGAAAAAAGGCCCGATGTCGCTGCTGACATCGGGCCTTTTTGCATAAAGGCTCATCCGGGTGCATACCCGGGTCAACAGCGTGGAGGCGCCGGAGGATTATCCGCCGATTGATCGGCGAACGTCCCCTGGGGTTTCTGTTCGATATTAAAATTGACTGGGAATAACATGATTTATCTCGAAGGCTAACGGCGCCAAAATGTGTTGCGTGTGTTGTGTAAAGGAAGAGACGCGAAACAGTCCGCCGGGTTCGCACTTTTTTTCTTCCCGCCCCAGAAGAGATCCTTCCGGGTCCGTGTTTATTCCCATTCGACGCAGTTCGCGGACAGAAATTTTGCCGCACAGAAAAGAAATCCGCACGACATGACCCGGGGCGACGATCCGCTCACGACCAGATCGACAGGCGCCATGCCAGGAACAGCACGCCGCATAACAGGGCCGCGATGCCCAGCCCCAGCCCGATGATCGCCAGCGTCTTTTCGGGATACGCCAGGCCAATGGCGCTAGTGACGATTCCGACGAGAAGCAGCATCGCGCTTGCCGCCCCGCCGACCACTACCAGGAATGTGTTGATCGCAAACGCGCCTGTCTTGCGAGCCGCCACTTCCGTGTGATAGGTGACTCCTGCACCCAGGTCCCGTTGACCGTCGCCTGTGCGTTCCGGTTTGTGAACGTTCGTCTCATAGGAAACCATAAGACAGGCCAGTATCCCCCAGCCCAGCAAGCTGCTGACCGAAAAAACGATGCCGACAATTCCGTTGATATTGACGCCAGGAGAGCGTGCATGGTCGGGAAGGCCGCTGAGTTTTTCTGGGTTCATCATTTGTCGGGCGCCGCATGAATGGTGAGATACACATGTTCCACAAACTTGTCGCCGGCGGCGTCGTTGAAGTTCATCTGCACCGATACCTGGTCGCATGGGGCGAGGTCCGGGATCGTCAGGTGCAATTTCCTGTCACTCAGCAGCGTGACCTTTTGCACCGGCAGCGGATCGCGTCCTTTCTCCCCAGGGCGGAGGACGGAGAACTGGTCGGAGCCGTACTTGCGGCTCCACAGGTAGTCCCACATTTGCCCTTCCCAGACGGACGGATCGGTGACGGATTTCTCGTCGAGCGGGAAGTTAAACGTCAGCTCCAGTCCTGTCGGCGTGACGCGGACGTTCTCGATCATGCGGATCGGCTCGCCTGTGTAACGCAGCCGCTGCAGGCAGCCGTCGTGGCCGTCGCGCGGGCCTTGCCAGCCGGATAGTCCCGTGCCGTAGAGTTGCCCGTCGTGCGGGTTGACACGGAGTCGCATCACGCCGGCGTCCCACTGATGCGGCAGGGCGACGATGGACGCCTGGGTCTGCCCGCCCACTTCCTGCAGCGAAAGATAGTACAGCCAGCCCTTGCCGAAGGAGGAGTGGATCAGGCGGCCGGACAGCGGGCCGAACCGCGGGTCGTCCACCCAGACCTGGCCGCCGCACGAGTTGTCCAGTTCCTGCGGCATCCAGATCAGCGGTTGTTCAAAATCGTCCGGCAACTGGCCGCCATGTTTCTGCTTCAGCCACGCGGTCTGTTCGTCGTTGATCGGCATGTTGCCCAGGAAGGCGCCCGGTTTGATGAGCGAGATCTTGCCGGCCGGCATCCACGGCCCCTGGTTATCAGAAACGGTAAAGCGGTCATCATTCAACTTGCCCATGCCGTTGGGCGTGCGCAGCCCCCAGGCGACGACCTCAGCCCGTCCGCCTGCTGGCGGTACGCGCATGATCGATCCGGGGCGATGATGCTGCGAGTACTGGCCTGCTTTGGCAAAGTAGAAATTGCCGGCCGAGTCGGTCTGCAGGTCGAAGTTATAGGCATGGAACATGTTCGAGACATCGTCGTCGTTCCAGAACGCCTCGATGAAATCGGCCTCCTGGTCGCCGTTGTAATCGTGCAGCCGTTTGATGCCGTCGCGACAGGTGACGTAGATCAGCCCATCGATTACGCGCACGCCGAACGGCTCAAACAGCCCGGCGGCAAAACGCTTCCACACGACCTGCTGCAGGCCGTCGTCGATCCCGCTGACCAGATACACATCGCCGCCGTGGGTTGTCACCACAGCCCGGCCGTCCTCGAAAAAGTCCAGCGCGCTGGTCCGCAGCCAGGCGTTCCAGGGGTTCTCCGTCGGCGTGGGGATCGTATCCAGCGCATAGCCGTTGATCGGCTCGCCTCGCTGGCCGGTGACCGTGATCCGTTCGGGCCACCGCAGCGGTCCGCCCTGGGTGAGAGTGAGCGGATCGACGAGCTTCACCTGGGACGTCGCCGCGACCGTTTGCTGGAACCTGGCCAGCGCCGCCTGGCCCGCGACCGAGGTACAAATCACCGAGAAAACGCGTGGTTTCTCCGACGCCGGAATCAACAGCACGATCCGTCCCGCGTCGTCGATCTCCCAGACCAGGCCGTCGGTATCCCCAATCACGGCGGCCGCCGCCGTCACGCGATTCTCTTCCGGTTCGGCGGACGGCGAGGTTTCCGGGGACGCTGCCGGCGCCGCTTCTTTCTTCTCGGAAGGCTCCCAGGCGAACAGGGCCGCATCGGCAGGCGGGGTCGCCGGGTTGCCGATCTTGGCGACGTCGTCGGCGGACAGGGCCATCGACAGGATGCGGACCCAGGCCAGGTCGCCCTGGTAGTCGCCGCCGAAGTTGGTGGCGGTGGCGCCGATCTTCAGCACATGATCGGCCTCGGGGGCCCGGCGGAAATCGGCCCGCGACGCTTCCCGTTTGCCGTCGACATAAAGGTGCGTCGCCTGGGGGTCGACCACCAGGGCGGCCGTGTGCCACTTGCCATCGGCGACGTTCGTCTGACCGGTGAGCGCGCCGACCCAGCCGATATCGAAGACCAGTTTCTTCCCTCGCAGGAACAGCGTTTTGCCGTTCGGTTTCCACTCGCCCTTGGCCGGAGCCGAAGCGACCAGCGTGCCGCCGTTGGTGGAGCGGAAGCGGACGAGCAGCGTGCGCCCCGGGGCGCCCAGGTCGAGCTGCCGGGCTTTGTCGCCGGTCAGCAGATGCCGCGGCTGGTTCTTCATTTTGGGCTGACGGGGGCGAGCTTCCTTCTTACCGGAAACGAACGCCAGATGCTCGCCGGCTGCACCCTTTTTACGGATGACGTTCGCCTGTCCCCGCGGCATGAGTCCCGCCGGTCCGTCGCCTGGCAGTTGCGCGACGGACAGTTTCAGCGGCTGGTCGCCGGCCTCGATGCGGAGCGTGTGGTGCAGCGTGAGCAGATCGCCCGGGTCGCGGGCCTGGAGGGTTTCCAGAACCCGGCGTCCCTCGATGGCGTATTTCAGCACGGCCTGGTTGCCGTACAGGTAATGGCCTTCGTACTGCAGCCAGTCTTCGCGGACGGGACCGCGGGGCGGCTTGGCGTCGGCGGGCAGGTCGAAAGAGTTGTTGAACGCCCATTGCCACGCACCCAGGCCGGGCAGCGGATCGCCGTCGATCTGGGGCATCCGTTCGCCCCGTTGTCTATAGTGGTGCGTTTGCGACAGATCCAGGAAGCCGCCGGTCCAGGCTCCGGCCAGCCGCATCCGATGCAGGTCGTAGCTCACGGTCACTTCCGGCGACAGCCGAAACGTCAGCGCGTTGTTCACCTGCCCGCCCAGCTGTGAGCCGAGCACGGGGCCGTAGTCGCGGTCCGAGGCCGGCGGCGCTTCGCCCGTTCCGGAACCTTCCGGCAACCCTTTCAGGTACGCATCGTCGACGGCCGCAAACGCCGGGTTGCTCGGCTTCATTAACGCCTGCTGGATGTAGTGCACGACCTGGTAACGCTCGCGGGGCGACAGGTGCTGCATCGGCGTCATCAGGCCGGCGCCGCGGCTGAGCGTCAGGAACATGCGATACGGATCGGCGCCATATTTCAGCTCCTGGGCGCCAAACGCCCGGGCGGTCGCGAGCGTGGGCGTGTTGCCGTCGGCTCCGTGGCAGTTCTGGCAATGGCCCTGGTAGATCCGCTTGCCGGCTTCCCAGTCGTCCTGGCCGAGCGAGCGGAGAATACCGGCGTGATTCAGGCCTTGCGTATCATCGCGAACGATCAGATCCTCGGCCCGGGGCCGCAGCTGGGCGGCCCTTTCGGCTCCGCCATGGACGACCTCGGTCACGTACCGCACCAGGTCGTAGAAGTCGCGTTCCTCGTGCAGGGCGGCGACCAGGCCTTGCGGCATCATCGACTTCTTCCCCACGATGCGTTCGTCGATCTGGTCCTGCGGGATGACGATCTCCTGCTCCAGGTTCGCGGCGTCGCGCAGCACCAGCTGATCGCCCTTGTCGGCGGCGACCAGCCCTGTTTTGATCTTGCCGTCGAGCATCACGACGGAAACGGTTTCATACCCTTTGCGAATCGACTTCGACGGATCAAGAATCGCCTCGACCAGATGCACGTCGGTCGTTTCCGGGCCGAGCGTCGCCAGATCAGGGCCCAAAGGGGTGGCGTGCTCTCCGCCGGTGTGGCACTTCACACAGGCGGCGGCCGACGTAAAAAAGATCATGGCTCCCCGCTGGGGATTGCCGCGCAAACGCGCCTGGGCGGCGATGGTCGCCGGATCGATCGCCTTGAGCCGCGTTTCCAGATCCTGCGCCGCGGCGGGACCGGCGGCGGTTAGCAGCAACACGGGGACCAGCAGCAACCACGCAGAGCGGGAGAGAGCCATGTTCATCGAAGACTTTCGGTAAGAGGAGAATGGACAGGCAGGGACGCTACTCCGGCGACGTTACTTCAGGGCCGAGTAATCGGTCGCTTTCAGGAATGTCACTTCCGGGGCTTCCCGCAGGAACTTGCCGTCTTTCTGCGATTCTTCAGCCACCTTCGTCCACTCCGGATCGGCGCGGAAGGCGTCCCACGATTTCTTCGCGGCGGCCGGGCTGTCGTGCTTGAGCAGATAGATCAGCGTATCCTTCGCAGCGGGCGCATCGGTCGGATGCCAGTACGCCACCGACTGGATGCCGTGGCGCCGGAAGAGTTCCAGGGTGTGGTCGCGGAAGCGGGCGTCGAGACCGGCCAGCTTCTCCGGGTTACAGCGATAGATGCGTAGTTCATACACGCCGTCGTCGGTCGTTTTTTTCGTGGCCGCTTTGGGCGAGTAGTCGGCCAGGTCCATGAAGACCGACTCGGGCGCCTTGGCCAGGATGCGGCCGTCGCGCTGGGATTCGGCCGCCACTTTCTTCCATTCCGGATCGCCCAGGAAGGCTTTCCAGGAAGCCTTGGCGGCGTCGCGACTTTTGTGCCGCAATACATAGACCAGGGTATTGGCCGAGGCGGGCTCCGCGGTCGGCGTCCAGTAGCCGACTGACTCCATCCCGTGCTTCGTAAACAGGGCGACCGTATGGTCGCGGAAGCGGGCGTTCAGATTCTCCAGCTTGTCCGGGTTGGTGGTGTACGTGCGCAGTTCGTAAACATCGGCAAGCAACGGGGAGGTCGTCGCGGCAACGCCAGTCAGCATAGCAAGCGCCAGGAGGCTAGAGAAAGTTCGAGCAGAAAGCATCCGACAGTTCCTTGTTGATCACAGGTTCATGACAGGAAGTAGATTCAAGACAGGCGGGCGACCCTATCATACACACCCGCGCCGCGGATTTCGCCAGCAGACCGCCGGCGTCAGGGTTGAATCAGGGCGGGAGGCAGGGTATTCATATATGAAAGCGATTTCAATAAACGCGGCGATGGATGCAGGAGTTGAGCATGCCGGAAGTGAAGAAGTCGACCGTCCCCAATCTGCAGCGAGGGATGGCCATCCTGGAGTACCTGGCGGGCGGACAACGGTGCGCGACGATTGCCGAACTGTCGGAGCGGCTGGGGTATCCGTCGGCGTCGGTGTTCCGCATTACCCAGGAACTGACGGAGCTGGGCTACCTGTCGCGGGACGCAGCCAGTCGGCGGTTCAGCCTGACGAACAAGTTCCTGCTGCTGGGACAGCCGCAAGGCGACGACCGCGGGCTGGTGGAAGCGGCCCTGCCGGCGCTCCGTGGCCTGCGCAAGGCGACCGGCGAAACGACCCAGCTCTGCTGCCTGGTCGAAACCGAGAACGTGGTGCTGGAACAGCTGCTGTCGATCCACCCTTTCAAGTACTCGGCCGAACTGGGCGCCCGCTGCCCCGCGTACAGCTGCGCGCCAGGCAAGGCGATCCTGGCGAACCTGCCGGCGGACGAACGGGAAGAGCGGCTCACCCGGCTGCGCTTCAAGCGGTTCACGGCGACCACGATCACCGACCGGAAAGCGTTCCGCCAGGAGCTGGAGGAGATCGTCGCTGTCGGTTACGCCCTGGACCGGGGCGAAGGGTTGGAAGGGATCCACTGCGTCGCCGCCGCCATTCGCGACCGGAACGGCTTCCCCGTCGGCGCTTTGACGATCGCCGGGCCATCTTCCCGCATTCCCCCCAGCGAGTTCCCGCAACTGGGCCAGATCCTGGCCACAGCCGCCAGCGACGCCGAAGCCCGTTACGGCGTTTGAGCAGCGAGGGAAGCGACTAACGACGAACCGCCGATCAGGCAGGAGCCTTTCCTATGAAACCTATCGTCGTCCGGCGAATGATCCTCCCGCTGGCATGGCTGTTCGCCCTGTCTCCCGTCCTCGCCCCGGCCGCGTCGCCGGAGCAGCTGGATTTCTTTGAGAAGAAGATTCGGCCCGTGCTGGTGCAGCACTGCCATGCGTGCCACAACAGCCAGGGGAAAAAGAAGGGCGGCCTGGCTGTCGATCATCGAGCCGCCCTGCTGGCCGGCGGGGATTCCGGCGCGGCGATCGTCGCCGGCAAACCGAAAGAAAGCCTGCTGATCCAGGCGCTGCGGCACGAAGGCGGCTACGAAATGCCAGCCCAGGCTCCGCCGCTGGCGCAGGCCGTGATCCGCGACTTCGAACGCTGGGTCAGCGATGGCGCAGCGGATCCCCGTGTCGATCCGCCGCCAGCAGGCGCCGTCGTGCAGGCCGCGCCGTGGGAGCAGTTGCGGGAAGAACGGAAGCAGTGGTGGGCCTTCCAGCCGCTGCGCGACGTGGCTCCGCCCCAGGTCGACAACGCCGACTGGTCGCACACCGCGATCGACCGGATGCTCTTCGATGCGATGCAGCGACAGGGTTTGACACCGGAAGCAGAAGCGGCGCCGGAGGTCCTGGTCCGGCGGTTGCACCTGGTGCTGACCGGCCTGCCGCCGCAGCCCGAGGTAATCCAGGCGTACGTCGCGGACCCGACGCCCCAGGCGTATCTCGCGATGGTGGATCGTCTGCTGGCTTCGCCGGCGTTCGGCGAGCGCTGGGCCCGGCACTGGATGGACTGGTATCGCTATGCCGAATCGCACGGCAGCGAGCGCGACCCCCGTATCCCGTATGCCTCGCAGTACCGCGATTACCTGGTCAGGGCGCTCAACGCCGATGTGCCTTACAACCAGTTGCTGCGTGAGCACCTGGCCGGCGACCTGCTGCCGGAGCCGCGTATCAACCGGGAGCTGGCGATCAACGAATCGGCCATCGGCCCGGCCCACCTGCGGATGACGCCGCATGGTTTTGGCGTGACCGATGCGTATGGCGAGCAGATCGCCTTTACCGATAACCAGATCGACGTCCTGTCCAAAGCGATGCTGGGGGTGACCGTCTCTTGCGCCCGTTGCCATCATCATAAATTCGATCCGATCAGTCAGCAGGACTTTTACCGCTTCTATGGGCTGCTCCTCAGCGCGCGGCCGTCGACCGTGCTGATCGACTCCCCAGAGAAACTGCAGACGAACCGGCAGGCGATGCTCATGCTCAAGAGCCAGATCCGCGGCGCCCTGGCCGAACACTGGCTGGGCCAGACGAACGACCTGCCGGACTGGCTGGAGAAGAACGCCGCAACGTTCGCCGAGCAGCGTCATCCGAGCCAGCCGCTGGGAACCTGGACGCTCCTGCAGGACGTTCGGCCCGACGCCTTTGCGGCGCGCGTCGTCGCCCTGCAGAACCAGCTGCAGCAGCTGCATGAGGCGAACGCCCAGGCGATTGACCAGGCGGCGTTCTATGTCGACCTGCGGGATCCAGCGAGCGCCGATCAGTGGTTCGTCCGTGGCAACGGCACGGCCGACCGGGTGAGTCCGGCCGGTTCGTTCGCGCTGCATCCGAGCGGCGAGCTGGCGGTTCGCGGCGTCTATCCGCGGGGCATTTATTCGCATCTGCTCTCCGACAAGCACGCCAGCGTGTTCGGCACCCGCAGCTTCCGCGCCCAGGGCCAAGCGACGCAGGTTCGTATCGCCGGCCGCGATGCGCAGCTTAAGGTTCCGGTGCGGAATTATCCGCTGACCGCAGGGCTGCATCGGGCCAGCCAGGTGAATCAGGAGCAGCTGGCCTGGGTCCCCACGCAGGAAAAATGGAAGTACTGGCAAGGCGATTTGGTCCACTACGAGCTTGCCACCGATCCCGACAAACTGCCGCAGGCCGGCAACAAGGAGCGGTCCTGGTTCGGCATCGCCGAGATCTACGCCGGTGAGCGTCCGCCGCAAGCGACCGGCGGGCCGTTGCTGGAACTGCTCGACGACCCGACGTCCCTGGTCGATCGCACGTCGCTGGGGAAAGCGTACGCCCGGACGCTTCGTGAGGCCGTGATCGCCTGGCGAGAAGAGCAGATGACCGACGCCCAGGCCGAGTTTCTCGATGCGTTCGTGCAGATCGGCTTTCTCACCAACCAGACGGCCCGGCTGCCTCCGTCGCTGCGACAGTCGCTGGCTCGGTATCGTGAGTTAGAAAGCCAAATCCCCACGCCAACCAGGGCGCCTGGCGTGCTGGAAACGGCGCCGGTCGACCAGCCGCTGCTGGTGCGGGGCGATCCACGGCAGGAAGCAGAGCCCGTGCCGCGGCAGTTCCTGGAAGTCTTCGGCGGCGAACCTTATACGGGCAAGGTTCCGGCCCGGCTGCAGCTGGCGGACGAACTGGTCAGCGAGGCGAACACGTTGAAGACTCGCGTGCTGGTCAACCGGCTCTGGGCGTACGTTTTTGGCCGCGGGCTGGCGGCGTCGACCGACAACCTGGGGCGGCTGGGTTCCGCGCCGTCACACCCGGAACTGCTCGACCATCTGGCTCTCGACCTGGAGCAGAACGACTGGTCGATCAAAAGGGCGTTGCGGCAAATGACGACCAGCCGCGCGTTCCGTTCCGCCAGCCAGGCGTCTCCCGCGTCCCGCGAGCAGGATCCGGCCAACGTGTACCTGTCCCATTACACGCCCCGGCGACTCGATGCGGAGGCCATCTATGATTCGGTCCAGCAGCTGGCCGGCCGCACGGAGCGGGCCCTTTATCTGCCGGTCGTTCGTAATTCGCTCAACCCGTTTTTGACGACCTTCAACGCGCCCGTTCCGTCGTCGACCGTCAGCCAGCGGACCCACACGAACGTACCGGCGCAGGCGCTGGCGATGATGAACGGCCCCCTGGTCGAAGCCGCCGCGGAAAGCTGGGCCGGTCGCATCCAGCGCGATTCCCGTCTGGCGACGCCGTCCCAAAAGATCACCGCTATGGTCTGGCAAGCTTACGGCAGGGCTCCAACCGAAGAGGAGCTGAAACTGCTGCTGGCGTACCAGGCCGGCGATTTCGACCCGCAGGACGAACTGGCCGAGCGGCTCGCAGAGAAGGACACGGCGACCAGGCGACTGGCCGCATTGCGGCAGGCCCGCGATGCGGTCCTGGCTCCGGTGCGGCAGCGGCTGCAGGCGGAAGTTGACGAACGGAACGCGGCCCGCCAGGCCGATGCGCCGGCTCCGGTCGACCTTCAGCCGATCGCCTGGTGGGACTTTGAAAAGGACGCCCGCGATCAGATCGGTCCGATGCACGGCCAGCTGCTGGGAGACGCCCGGATTGAAGACGGCGCCCTGGTGCTGGCCGGCGGTTGCCTGGTGACGGCCCCGAGCGGGCAGGCCCTGCAGGCGAAGTCGCTGGAGGTGCTGCTGCAGCTGGATCGCCTGGACCAGCGCGGCGGCGGGGCCATGTCGCTGCAGACGAAAGACGGCCAGGCGTTCGACGCGATCGTCTATGCCGAGCAACGGGCCGCGACCTGGCTGGCCGGCAGCGACTTCTTTCGGCGCACGCAGCTCCTCACCGGCCCGGCCGAGAAGGAGGCCGTCGATCAGCCGGTGCGACTGCTGTTCGCCTACGACGCTGACGGTACGATTCGCACGTACCGGAATGGCAAGCCTTACGCGGCTCCGTATCGTAAAGCAGGTCTCCGCCGCTTTCCCCCGGGGGAAGCGCATGTCGCCTTTGGGTTGCGTCATGGATCCGCCCCTGCGCCCGGCCGGATGCTGACAGGGCGAATCCTGGAAGCGCGGCTGTACGATCGGGCGCTGACGGCCGAAGAAGCGGCCGCCGCCTCGACCGGCCTGCTGCGGGAAACGGTATCCGAGGCCCAGCTGCTGGCCGCGCTGACGGAAGACCAGCGCCAGGAGCTGGCGCGGCAGGCAGGGCCGCTGGCCGAACAGGAACAGGCGGTCGCTGAACTGGCTCGCCAGGTGCAGGAACTGCAGGAACGTCAGCGCCGGCCGCAAAGCGATTACTTCGGCGTGGCGCACGCTCTGCTCAACTCCCAGGAGTTTATCTATGTCGATTAACGAACAGAACCGGCGCCGCTTCCTGCAGTACACGTCGGCCGGCGTTAGCGCCTACGCACTGTCGAGCCTGCTCCATTCGACCAGGGCGGCGCCGATCGGGCTGCCGCAACTGCATCATCCGGCCAAGGCAAAGTCGGTCATCTTGCTGTATATGTCAGGCGGCGTGTCGCATGTCGATTCGTTCGATCCCAAACCCTTGCTCACGCAGATGCAGGGCAAGCCGATGCCCGGCAAGATCGAGCGCACGCAGTTCGACGCCGTGGGGAACATCCTGGGATCGCCCTGGAAGACGGACCGCTATGGCCAGTCGGGATTGGAGCTGGCCGGCCTGTTCCCCCGCATCTGCAACCGGGCCGACGACCTTGCCGTGGTCCGCTCCATGACGGCCAACTTTTCGGAGCATGCCCAGGCGAACTTCTTTCTGCATACGGGCTTTCCCTTTCTGGGCCATCCGAGCGCAGGCGCCTGGATCGCTTACGGGCTGGGGGCCGAGAACCCGACCTTGCCGCCGTATGTCGTGCTGCGAACCCAGCAGGCCGGCATCCCGCATGGCGGCGTTAGTATGTTCGGCAACGGCTTTCTTCCGGCGGCAGCCGGTGGTTCGATCTTCAATCTGTCGGGCCGCAGCGCCGTGCCCAACCTGGCCCCGCGCAGGGCCCAGGCCGAACAACGGGAGGCGCTGCGACTGCTGAAAACGCTCGATACGCGGTTTGCCGATCGCGTCGCAGCCGAACAGGCGGTAAGGGACTCGGTGAAGAATGCCGAGACAGCCTTTGCCATGCAACAGGCCGTGCCGGAGCTGACGGATATCTCGGGCGAATCGCAAGCGACGCTGGACCTGTACGGCGTGGAAAGCCAGAACCCGCACACTTCGCAGTACGCCCGGCAATGCCTGATGGCACGGCGCCTGGTGGAGCGGGGCGTGCGGTGCGTCGAGCTGACCTGCAGTTCCGTCGGCATCGGCCTGGGCGGCGGGGCAAATCCGTGGGACCAGCACGCCGATATTTTCAAAGGGCACGGAGCAATGGCCGAACAGGTCGATCAACCGATCGCGGCCCTGCTGCAGGATCTGAAACAGCGGGACATGCTCGACAGCACGCTGGTCGTTTTCACCGGCGAGTTCGGCCGCACGCCGTTCGCCCAGGGGAACGGCCGCGATCATAACCCGTTCGGCTTCAGCCTGTGGCTGGCCGGCGGCGGCTTGCGGGGCGGCATGACGCACGGCGCGACGGACGAGTTCGGCTATCACGCCGTCGAACAGCCCGTCACGGTCTACGATCTGTGGGCGACCGTGCTGCACCAGCTGGGGATCGATCACGAGCGGTTAACGTACCGCTACAGCGGCCGCGACATGCGTCTCACCGACGTGCACGGTAACGTCTGGAAAGAGCTGATCGCTTAAGCGCCACGCCTGTCGATCGCTGCCGCCTTAGTCGGGCTGGCTCGGCTCCTGCGGACGCGGCGTCCAGGTCAGGACGAGCGGATAGGCGAGGATCGGAATCAAGAGACAGCCGAGGACGAACGAGGGAACGTCCCAGAACCGGGCGAGAGAAAAAAGGACACTTAAACAAGTCACATAAACCAGCAGATGCCGCAGGCCGTAAGGTTTTGCATACGAATGTCGGTTAATGCTTTTTGACAAGTGATAGCACCAGAAACAGGCCGCCAGCGTCGCGATCAGCACATGCGCCGCCAGGATCGTCTGGTGATACCGTAGCGACTCGTCGATGTCGCCCAGGACATAGAGCGTGGCCAGTATGGTCAGGGACTTGCCCGAGAGCGGTCCCACGGGGACGAACCAGGGAAAAAGCAGCAGCGCGCCGAAGACGACGACGAAGCAGTACCAGAATGTGGGAACGCGGGGTAAGACACCATTCAACCTACTTCTCCTTCCGCGCGGCGGCGTTCTTTTCGGCGGTCTGCCAGGCTTCGACTTCCCAGCCGGTGAACGTCTGGCTCAGCACCGGGTCGGCGTTCCTGGTCGGCAACTGCTCGCGGAACTCGGCCAGTCGGGATTGCTGCCCTGGATCGGCCGCCAGGTTGCTCCATTCGTGCGGATCGGCCTGGTGGTCGTACAGCTCTTCGCTGCCGTCGGCGTAGCGGATGTAATGCCAGTCGGTGCTCCGCAATGAATGGCTCTTCGGCCCAAAGGTGGTTAAAGCAGGACGTTCCCAGTCGGCGGTCGGATCGGCCAGTAACGGCGCCAGGCTTTGGCCGTCGTGATCGGTAATGGGCGGCAGGCCGGTTAGCTGCAGCAGCGTGGGATAGATGTCGACCAGTCCCACCGGGCGACCGCAAACCTGGGCGGCCGGTTGCCCGGCTCCGGCGATGATCAGCGGCACGCGGGTGCTGTCGTTCCAGAGCGACCGCTTGGCCCAGCGCTGCTTTTCGCCCAGGTGCCAGCCATGATCCGAGAACAGCACGACGATCGTGTTCTCCGCGTGGGGGCTCGCCTCAAGCGCCGTCAGCACGCGTCCCACGCAATGATCGACATACGCCACGCTGGCCAGATACGCTCGCACGGCGTCGTCCCACTGCTCGTGTTCGACGAACCATTCATGCCGCGGGGCCGGCAGGCCGATCGTCAAATCGAGCGCGTACGGCGGTAAGTCGGCGCGGTCGTCGTCGCGCGTCTCGGGCAGTTTCACTTCATCGGCGGGGAACAGGTCGAACCACTTTTGCGGGGCGAACATCGGCACGTGCGGCCGCCAGAAACCAGCGACCAGCAGGAACGGCTTCTCCTGAGGTTCGGCCAGCCGGGCAATGGCCCAGTCGGCGATCCTGGTGTCGGGCATGTCGGCCTCGTCCGCCGGGAACGGGCCCCAGTCCCACAGTTTCAGGCCGTCGGGATACGCCAGCTTTTGCGGTGGAATCGGGCCGAAGCCTCCCAGGGCGCCGCCGTGCTGCTGGAAGTACTTCTCTTCGCCGTTCCCTTTGATGAATTTGCCAGCGCCCATCGTGTGGTAGCCGGCTGCAGCAAAGTGTTCGGGCAGCGTTTGCCGGCTCTTCGTGACGGGCGAAGCAGTCAGTCCGGGCTGCAGGAAGTACAGTCCCGTGGTCGAAGGCAGCAGACCCGTCACCAGCGAAGCCCGCGACGGCGTGCAGATCGGCGCCTGGCAATGGGCGTTGCTGAACAAGGTTCCCCGCCTGGCCAGTCGATCAATATTCGGAGTACGGGCCTGCGGATGCCCGCCCAGGCAACCTGTCCAGTCGTTGAGATCATCGATCGACAGGATCAACACATTCGGCCGCTTCCCCGGCTCCGCGGCGCCGGCGGGACAGACAGGTTGCGTCGCCAAAAAGAAGAGGCTCAACGCCAGACAGGAGAAACAACGAAGGTGCTGGCTCAACATGCGGAATTCTCATTTCGTCGGAGGGTGGAAGCGATGGTGCTAGTGTACCGACCACAACCGGCAGAGGAAAACAAACTCTGCGACGACAGGACTCCATGACAAAGGAACCGGAGAAAAATAACTTCGGTGGTTTCCCCAGCCTGGCGGGAATCAGAAGCACGCCATCCACAGGGGCCGTGGCCAAAAATTTCTCACATTCTTCTGGTTCTTTGCGCCTTCGCGCCTTTGCGTGAGTCCCCATTTCCGCGAGGGAGATTTTTGAATCCGCTCCCTTTTATCTTCCAGCCATTCAAAGACGGTTTGGCGATTCGATCACGAAGTGGATCTCACGCAAAGGCGCGAAGGCGCAAAGGAGAGGTCGGCAGAGGACCATCGTGGATGAAGCTGGCCAGGATGCGTCCACTCACATACTTCATGGCGTGATCTCAAGCAGGATTGCTATTTTGAAGGTACTTCGTGTTCTACAAAAACCGAAGTTGTTTTTGCTTCGTTCCAAAACGCCGTGAGCATCCTCCTATGGCGTTTTCGATTCACTGCGCAGAGCGGCTTGAGTCGCCTGGGGTCGGAGGGTCAGCCGATTCGCCCAGACTGAAGAACACGGAAGCGGCTGCATAGAGCGCGGGAAACAGGGCGGCCATTGCCAGGCGGCCGAACTCGAAAGGATCGGAAGTATAGGTTCGCGGCCCCAGATCGAACAGGTTCGTCATGATCACCATGAAAATCACGCCGAGGATCGTCGCACCCCCGACGCGGATCATCGTTCGCAACAGCCCCGGAAACTTGTCGGGCGTGTAGTTGACCAGTCCCGACAGTCCCAGGACCAGCTCGCAACCAAAGCAGGGAGGAAACAACAGATCTCGGAAACTCGACCGGCTCCATACGTTCAAGAGGAATTGAGAGAGACCATGGAAAGTCCGCAGTTCGACGTTCCGCGCCATGGCCAGGGCGGCGATGGCTCCCACCGCCACCACATAGCCGAACGCCGCCAGCAGCAAGCCCGCCGCGATTCCGCGCAACAGGCTGGCCTTTCGCCGCCGGACCGGCCTGACGCCGTCAGGCACAGGGGTTTGATACGGATTCAACAACGGCCGATTCTCCCGTCATTACTTCGTCGACGTTACTCCTCGTCGCCGATTTCGCCGGCCGTGATGACGTCGTCTTCGGGATCGAGCGTCAGCACCAGGCCGCGGAACTGGACTTCCTGCGGAACCTTGTTGGAATGCAGCTGCAGGCCGATCGGGCCGGAGCCGCACAGTTCGGGCTTGGGGTCGGTCCAGTCGGCGACGACGATGCCGTTGACCACATGGCGAATCCGGTTGCCGATCGCCAGGATCTCCATCCGGTTCCATTCATGCTGCTTGCCGGCCTTTTTGGCCACGCCGTCGGCGTCGCGGTAGATGCTGTTCCGGCGGTACAGATCGTAAAAGCCATAGCCCGAGGGGAACATCACCAGGTGGCCCTGGTAGCTGTACGGGTCGTCGGATTTTTCGACCGTTTGTCCCCAGAGCGAAACGCCGGTGTGCATTTCGCTGGTGACCAGTTTGCCTTCAAAGATCAGGCGGAAGTTGCGGTACTTGTCTTTGGTGACCAGATAGGTGCTGGCGGCGGGGGCGTTCTCCGCACTGTTGCGGCCGACGATGGCGCCGTCTTCCACGCTCCAGTGCCGGTCGATCTGGCCTTCCCAGCCGGTCAGGTCCTTGCCGTTAAACAGAAAGATCGGCTTCTCGCTTTTCGGCAAGCGTTCGATCTGCTGGCGGGACCAGTCGTCCGCCGGTTCCGCCGCGGTTGCAGCCGGCAGGAAGGAACAAAGGGCAACACCACAAAACGCAAGACAGGCCAGGCGAGTCAGCATGGCGACCTCCAGGTGAGAGTTCTTCGGAAAGCAGGCGATGGGGGCGAAACGAACGTTTCGCACGCCCACATGATACCACCGCGGAAATGGCGAGGGGGAAAATGCCGCTCGCGATTTGGCATTTGCCGCGGGTCGCTGGCGAGGAGGAAACGTCGCCTCCCGGGGAGGTCAGGCTTCGCCCCGCACGGTGCGACGATAGTCGGACGGCGTCTGGCCCGTTTCTCGGACGAAGACCTCGTGCAGGCGGATCGAATCGCGAAAGCCCGTTTCATGGGCGATCTGCTTGACGAGCAGTTCCGTCTCCGCCAGCAGGCGTTTGGCCTTCAGCACCCGCAGTCGGCGGATCTCGGCCGCGACCGAGCGGCCCGTTGCGGTCTGGAAACGACGCTCCAGCGTGCGGCGGGAAACGCCGACCGCGGCCGCCACATCGTCGACGGCCAGCCCTTGCCGGGTATGGCGTTCAATATGCCGCATGGCGATCGCCACGGTTTCATCGTCGACCGCAAAAAAGTCGGTCGAGTCGCGGGCAATGATGCCGGTCGGCGACAGGAACCGATGCAGCGGATCCGCCTCGCCGCCCCGCATCAGGCGATCCAGCAGCTGGGCGGCCTGGTAGCCGATCTGCTCATAGTTGACCTCGACCGATGTCAACGAAGGCGGCGGCATCTCGCCGATCAACGGTTCATTGGTGGAAGTCAACAGACCCACATCTTCTGGTATCCGTAACCCGTTCCGGCGGCACGCATGGACCACATAACGGGCCGTCACATCGTTGGCCGCCACCAGCAGACCGATCGGCGTTTTCCATCCGGCAATCCAATCGTCGAGCATCTGCTGGAACCGGACCCAACTGTTCGCACTGCGGTAGAACAGTCGCGGAGCGCTGGCGAAAGTGCACTCGGCGCCCAGTTCCTCAATGGCCGCGTGGAAGGACTGGGTCATCTCCCGGTGCGCCCTTTCCCGGGGAGAGGACAGACAGGCGAACTGCCGGAAACCACGATCGGCCAGATGCCCGCACGCCTGGCGACCAACGGCGGCAAAGTCGGGAAACACGCCCGGCAACCGATCGACCTCGGGCGAGTTCAGCCAGACGTTCACCAGCGGCACGCCCGCTTCCCAGGCCATCTGCGCCAGCGGACTCGACGCCCTGGCGATCAGCCCGTCGTAGCCGGTCAGCTGCTCTGGCCAGGATCCGCCGGACCCGTGAATGCATTCGTCAATCTCGCACAGCCAGTCGCCGGCGTCGCGGGCAAAGTGCTGCGTGCCGGCGAACACATCCACATGCCGGCGGTACGGCCACATCAGCTCCAGCATGATTCCCACTCGTAGCGGCGCCATCAGTCGGCTCCCCGGTCGGCGTAAACTCGCAGTTGATTGGCGTAAAATCGTACTTGCCTTAGGGTACACTAAAGGTCAGGTGAAAGCGCCCGTCCTGCTTTTCCCTGCGTCTGTTTCCCTCCTCTTCTGCTGGTCCTGCTATGGAACGATCCCGCGTTACTATCGTCCGCCTGGCAGTCATGCTGGTGCTGGGGCAGGCAGCAGCCGGTGCGGTCGAGCCGCAGGGGTCGGTCGAAAAAGGTCCGGCCTGGACGGCGACCAGGTTTGAGAAGTTCGTGGGGCAGCACTGCCTCGACTGCCACAGTACGGACGATCCGGCCGGTGACGTGGACCTGAGCGGACTGGCTGCCGAGGGCGGCCTGAATGGACAGCACTGGCAACGCGCGCTGGCGCAGTTAGCAAGCGGACAGATGCCGCCCGACGATGCGGCGCGACCCGCGCTGGCGGACCGGGAAGCGGCCATCGCCTGGCTGGCGTCGACTTTGACGCAGAGCGGACAGACGCCGCATTTTGGCGATGGCCCGTTGCCGCAGGACGGTAACCTGGTCGACCATGAGCGGTTGTTCAGCGGCCTGCATGCGGGTCCGGCCTTCTCGCCGCCGCGATTCTGGCGGCGGAGCGGACCGCAGTACGATGCGCTGATGGAACGGCTGTGGGTCATCCCGCGCTTGCGGTATGAAAAAACGCACACGCGGAACGATCCCGACTGGGCCGCCTACAGTTACAGCCAGCCGTTCGCCTCGCTGGACCCGAGCCACTTCACCAACTATTCCGGCAGCGTGCACGCCGATGAAGCCGCCTTGCGGGCCCTGCTCGATGCGGGCGGGCAGATCGCCGAACGGCTGACGTCCGACCAGACGGCCTACGCCAAAGAGCTGCAGCCGCCGCATGCGGTCGGTATCCCCACCATTCGTCGCGGCAGTTCGTGGGAGCGTTTCAAGCAGGAACCGCCGGCCCGACCGGCCGAGTTCGAGCCGTTCGTCCAGCAGGAACCGCAGCCCCACGCGGAGCAGCAACAGGCGGTCGTGCAGCGGGTGTTCGCCCTGCTGCTGAACCGGCAGCCCACGTCCGAAGAAGCAGATCGCTATGGCGAGTTTCTGCGCCGAGGAATGGAGAAGAACGGCCCGTTGCCGGCCCTGAAAGGGCTGATCACGGCGGTGATGGTGAGCCCGGAGTTTGTCTTCCGGATGGAAGTCGGCATGAGCCCGCCCGACGAACATGGCCGCCGGAGGTTATCCCCGTCGGAACTGGCGTATGCGATCGGATACGCCCTGACCGACGCCGGCCCCGACGCCGAAATCTGGGAAGCGGTCGAGTCCGGCCGGCTGCAGACGAAAGCCGATGTGGCCCGCCAGGTGCAACGTCTGTTGGCGGACGATCGGATCGAGAAGCAGCGGAAGCTGCGGTTCTTCCAGGAGTTCTTCGGCTACCCCCAGGCGGTCGATGTCTTCAAAGACCAGGGCGGCTGGCCGCTTGAGGTGCAGTACCTGGTCCGCGACGCCGACATGCTGGTGGAGCACGTGCTGCGGCAGGATAAAGATGTGTTTGCCCAGCTGCTCACGACCGATCGGTACTTTGTGGCTTACCCCTACATTCCTGACCCGGAACTGTTCGAGGCTATCATCGCGTCAACGCGGGAAGAGACCCAGGAAAGCATGGCCCGCCAGAAACAACGCGGCCGTTCTGTCGGGCCTGATCCGCAAGGCAAATACAACCGGGCCTGGGCCCTCACGCAAGGCCGGGAGCTGATTCCGCGGACCGTGCATAACGATCGCGGCTCGGCCGAAATGTCGTACATCCGCATCTATGGGATCGACGGGAATACGTTCTCCTGGACGAAGAACCAGCCGATCGCCGTGCCTGGTCGCCGGGCCGGCATCCTGACGCATCCAGCCTGGCTGGCGGCCCATTCGACCGCGTTTGATAACAGCGTGGTCGGCCGCGGCCATTGGATTCGTGAGAACCTGCTGGCGGGCAAGATCCCCAACGTGCCGATTGATGTCGAAGCCCAGTTGCCGGACGAACCGAACAGCACGCTCCGCGAACGGATGCGGGCGACCCGGGCCGAGCGCTGCGTTCGCTGCCATCGCCAGATGGATCCGCTTGGTTTCCCGTTCGAGATCTACGACCACTGGGGTCAGTTCCGCGAACAGGAAATGGTCGGTCAGAAGAAGAACATGCCCAAAGAGATCAACCCGCAAGGAGCCATTCTGGCCAGCGGCGATCCGGCGCTTGATGGCCCGGTCGACGATGCGATTGACCTGGTGCAGCGGCTGGCCCAGTCGCCGCGGGTGCGGCAGTCGATGATCCGGCATGCGTTCCGTTACTGGATGGGGCGGAATGAAATGCTCAGCGACGCCCCGACATTGCTGGCGGCCGATCGGGCATATCTGGATAGCGGCGGCAGCTTCAACGCCGTGATTGTTTCGCTGCTGACGTCGGACTCGTTCCTGTATCGCAAGTGACGGCTGACTTGTTGAGGATCGCGTCCTTCCTGGAATTCACGTTATCGAAGCGGAGTAAAACGGCATGCCATTCCATCGCAGGCAACTTCTGAAAGGCGCCGCTGCGGCGTTCGGTTCGCTGCAGCTGCCGCCCTGGCTGGGATCGGTCCAGGCGGCAGTGAAAGCGCGGGCCGGGGGCCAGTCGCAGCAGCCCATGCGGTTTGTGTTTTGTATCCGCTCGAACGGGCTGTGGGCCGAAATGCTGCAGCCGCCCGCCCTGCTGAATCGCTTGCCGTTTCCGGTCGCCTACGACGAGAAAGGGCGACTCGTCCCCGGAGAGCATGGCAGTGGAAGACGCCTCGTCACGCCGGCGGCCGACCTGGCTTTGGGAAAAGACCTGCAGCTGAACGAAGTGATGCAGCCGCTCACGCCGTTTCGCCAGAAGCTCTCGATCCTGCAGGGGATCAACTCGGGTTTCTCCGTCTACCACAAAGCCGGCTACCAGACGCTGGGAGCCTTTGCTGGCAAGAAGCGGGACTCCGATGAAGTCGCCGGACCGACGGTCGACTCCATGCTGGCCCGGGCGTTCCCGGGACCGGCGCCGCATGTTTGCCTGGGGCACGATCCCAAGTCGCCGTCGGGCGTGGCGTATGTGCCAACTTCGGCCGAGGCCCGCGACAAGCCGATCGCTTTCTTCACGCATCCGAAACGGGCGTACAAAGAACTGTTCGGCGTGGTCGGCGAAGGGTCCGCCCGCAGCCATTATGAAACGCAGTCCGACATTCTCGATTTCTTCGCCGCCGACGCCCAGCGTTTGCGGGCCCGCACGGCGGGTCCGGAACGGGAGCAACTGGACCGCTATTTGAATGCCTTTGAGTCGTTGCGGCAGAGTCGGCAGGAGGTCGAAGCGATCCGCGACCAGTTGCGGCGGTACGCGCCCAAGCCGCCGGCTGAGATCGAGGCCGGCGCCACCATGAAGGTCGGCGCCGGGAATACCGAGATCGCCATCGCCTCCCTGCTGAGCGGGCTGACGAATGTCGTTACGCTGCGGTTTGATCTGCTCAGCTCCAGCAGTTATGAGGGAGTCGGTTCGTTGCACGCCGGCATCGGACACGGCCAGGTGAAGGATATGGTCGGCGCCCGGCGCCAGGTGTGCCGCTTTCACTTTGAGCAGATCGCCCGCATGGCGACCGCCCTGGAAGCGATCCCCGAAGGGGACGGCACGATGCTCGATAACACGGTGTTTGTGTATACGAGCGACAACGGCGAAACGCATCACTCGGCCGGCGTGAATTACCCGATCCTGCTGCTGGGCGATCTGGGCGGCCGCCTGGCCACGGGCCGGTACTTCGCCCCGGGGAACGAGCAGACCGACCGCAGCCAGCCCGGCTATACTCGTCTGGGAGATGTCTGGGCGACCCTGCTGGCCGCCGCTGGACAACCGTACCAGGACTTCGGCATACCGATCAACGGCTTGCCGCATCGACCCATTGAATCCCTGCTGGCTTGAGCCCTATGAACGTCCTCTCCCCTGCCCTTCGCTTGCCGGGCCGAGTCGCGCAGGTCCGTCGCGCATGCCTGGCGTGCGGCGTTTGGCTGGCGTACGTCTTCTGCCTGGGAGCGTCCGTCCCGACGCTCGCCGGTGAGCCAGTGGACGAAGCGTCGGCCCGGCAACTGCGCGTCGGGTTCGACCAGACGGCCGGGCCATTCCTGCTGCAGCATTGCGTGGATTGCCATGGAGCAGACGATCCGGCAGGCGGCGTCTCCCTGCATCCGCTGGATCCGACCCGGCTGGGCGGAGACGATGCGGCCCTGTGGCAGAAAGTGCTCCAGGTGCTGAAGTTTGGCCAGATGCCGCCGCCAGGCGAACCTCAGCCGGAGCGGGCCGACCTGGACCGCATGACCAGCTGGATCCAGGCCGAACTGGCCGCCGCGGGGCAGGAATCGGATGTTGATCACAAGCTGCTGCAGCCGGCTTACGCCAATTTGCTGCAGCATGAAAAACTGTTCGACGGTTCGATCACGGGCCCTGCGTTCAGCCGGCCGCGACTGTGGCGGATTCATCCGGAAGCGTACGACCAGCTGCTGGTCGGATTCGGCCGGGAGCTGACCCTGGGCGGGCCGCTGAGCAAGCCGTTTACTGTCGGCGAAGGGAAAGGACTCGCCGCCAATTACGCCGCGCTCATGCAGGCGGACTCAGCCACGCTGGGACAGCTGATGCTCAACTGCCGGCAGATCGCCCAGCTGCAGACGACCGGCTTTGTCCGGCAGGAGCAGGATCGCAAAACGAAGGAGATGGTCGAGAAGATTCACCGCCGCGCGCCGGATTCGTTCGCCGCCATTCTCGACAGCCCGGACGCACCGACCGCCGAGCAGATCGCCGCTGCGGTGGCGGAAGAATTCCAGCTGGTGCTGCTCCGCTCCCCCAGCAAAGAAGAGGCGGCCGACTTCACCGATCTGCTGCAGCGGGCGATCGCCGTTGGCGGCAAAGCGGGCGGCCTGCGCACCCTGGCGATGGCGGTGCTGATGCGGCCGGAAGCGATCTACCGGATGGAAGTCGGCCTGGGCGATACGACCGCTGACGGCCGGCGGATGCTCTCCCCTTACGAGCTGGCCCACGCGCTGGCGTACGCCTTGACCGATCTGCCGCCGGACCAGGTGCTGCTGGGTCCCCGCAAAAACAATCGGCCCGGACCGCCGTCGCTGCTGGACCTGGCCCGCGACGGCCAGCTGCAGTCGCGCGATGACGTCCTGCGTGTGGCGACGCAGATGTGGGATAACGAAGAGCTGCAGAAGCCGCGAGTCCTCCGCTTCTTTCAAGAGTTCTTCGGCTACGCCCACGCCGAAACGGTCTTCAAAGGAGACCGCGCCGGCAAGGAGTTCCACACGAAGATTCTGGTCAAAGACGCCGACGACCTGGTGCTGCACCTGGTGCGGCAGGATCGGGAAGTCCTCCGCGAGCTGCTCACGACCGATCGCTTCTTTGTGCAGTGGCCCGGCTCCCAGGCGGAATACGACCGGAAGATCCAGTACATCACGGAGCGGATCAAACCGGGGAACAAGGCCGACCGCAACTACAAGTATTTTGTCGCCCGGGTGGAACAAGGCCTGCGTCCCATGCCGCAGGCGAACCCCACGTGGCGATCGACCGTGCGGTTCTATAACCTGCACGAGAACACCTGGGACTACCCCCTGGAGCAACCGTTCCCGATGCCGCCCGGCGAACGCGTGGGGCTGCTCACGCATCCCGCCTGGCTGGCGGCCTGGTCCGGCAATTTTGAGAATGACCCGATCCGTCGGGGGAAGTGGATTCGCGAGAACCTGCTGGCCGGAGCGGCGCCCGAGGCGCCGATCACGGTCGACGCCAGCGTGCCGGAAGACCCGCACAAAACGCTCCGCCAAAGACTGACCGTCACCCGGCAGGAATACTGCTGGAAGTGCCATCAGAACATGGAGCCGCTGGCCCTGCCGCTGGAAGCGTACGACGACTTTGGCCAGTTCCGCACGGTCGAAGGACTGGGCGACACCCGCGCCCTGACGAAGCCGAAATCGACGGCTCCGCTGGAGACACATGGCCAGATTATCCACTCCGGCGATCCTGCCATCGACGGCCCCGTGCGTGATGTGCACGAGCTGATGCAGCGTCTGGCCAGTTCGTCGCGGGTGCGTCAAAGCTTTGTGCGGCACGCCTTCCGCTATTGGCTGGGACGGAACGAAATGCTGAGCGATTCGCCCACGCTGATCGCCGCCGACCAGGCGTATGTCGAACAGGACGGCAGCTTCAAGGCGCTCGTCCTGTCGCTGCTGACGTCCGACTCTTTTTTGTATCGCAAGTAACTCCTTCGGTCACCTGTACCTTTCACCCCTGCTTTTTCCTCTTTGAACACAAGGATTTTTCGTATGTCGATTCGAAGTTTGTCTGTTTCCGCACTCCTGCTGACTTTGCTGGCGGCCGCGTCTCCGGCGCTGGCGGCGGAGAAGGTCGTCAAGGTGTATTTTCTGGTCGGTCAGTCCAACATGGAAGGGAAAGGGAACCCGGCCCATCTGGATACCTATCGCGAGGATCCGGCCATCAAGCCGACGTACGCGGGACTGAAAGACGGCGACGGCTGGAAGGTCCGCGACGATGTGTGGATCACCTACCCGTCGAAAGCAGGCGGCGCCAAACATGGCCCGCTGACGATCGGTTACGGCACGAAGGAGCCGGAGTCGATCGGCCCCGAGTTTGGCTTTGGCCATGCGATCGGCGAAGCGACCGAAACGCCCGTGCTGCTGATCAAGATCGCCTGGGGCGGCAAGTCGCTGGCCGTCGATTTCCGTCCGCCGAGCGCCCCGCCGACCGACGCCGAACTTGCCGCGATGCTGGAACGCCTCCAGAAGAAGGCGCCGAATACCACCCTGGAAGAGGTGAAAGATCGCTACGGATTTTACTATCGCGAAACGATCCGCCACGCCAAAGAAGAACTGGCGAATATCGATGCGGAGTTCCCGGAGCTGAAAGGGTACAAGCCTGAGATCGCCGGCTTCATCTGGCACCAGGGCTTTAACGACGTCATCAATGGCGATCTCAAAGCGGAGCAGTACGCTTCTTATACCCGGTGGCTGGCCGACTTTATTCGCGACGTGCGGAAGGATCTCTCGGCGCCTGACATGCCGTTTGTCATCGGCGAGCTCAGCACGGGCGGCATCCCCAACCGGGGCGACTTCCAGAAAGCCCAGGCCGCCACGGCCGACATGAAAGAGTTCCAGGGGAACGTCGCCTTTGTGCCGACCGCCGAGTACTACGACACGGTCGCCCAGGCACTATTCGAAAAAGGCGCCTGGAAAGGAACCGACGAAGAGAAAGCCCAGTGGGCCGCCGTCGGCAACGATCGCCCTTACCATTACCTGGGCTCCGGCAAGACGTACTACCTCAAAGGCGTCGCCTTCGCCGACGCCGTGCTGAAACTGCAGAGCAAGTAAACCGCCGCCGTTTGTCCTGGAATTAAAAGACAAACAATAAGAGGAGTTCACCGCTCCCTCTGCGGTGAATCCTTTCTTCTTGCCCCGCGATTCCCCCGTAGAACCGTCATTTCTCAGTGATCAAAGTCGAACGTCACCTTGCCGTCGACCAGGACCAGGGCCGCGCTGAAGGGTTGGCCGGCCTGGGACTTGAAGCCTTTGAGGACGGATGTCTTTCCGTCGCGCAGCAGCGTTTTCACGGTCCTCGCGGAGATCCGCTTGCCGGACATGGTTTTCCAGACCGTCATCGGGCAGCCTTCCCGCCAGCGACTGCAGCAGAACGACTTGGGCTGCTCGACCACCGCCGCTTCGCATAAAGGGCAGAGACCGAGCGCCGTCGAAGCGGTCTCTTTCTTCCCCCCTTCCGCGCCGCCGGCCGTATCGGTTTGGGGCGATTTCCGCGAGCGGGTCGTCTTGCCGGCCTTCGCCGACGTCGCCCGTTTGGTTCCCGAGCCCGAAGTGCGAGCACGACCGGAAGCAGCGCGGCGGGTCCTGCCGCCGCCTGGTGTTGTCCCGCCTGGTTCCGCATCCCCTGCTCGTGAACGACGCGACGTCCGCTTCTTGCCGCGCCGTTTGCCGCCGGACTGTTCGTCTCCCTGGGGGACGGGAATCTCCACCAGGGCGCCGGTGCGCGTCATGCTGAGCTGGTGCTTGCGTCCATCGCCCAGCTCGATCGGTTCCAGCAGTACGCCGTGCTGCAGCAGGGCCCGCACCTGCCGCGGGTCCAGCTCCACTTCGCCGAAAGCGGGCTCCAGCACAAACGTGCAACCGCCCCGCCATGCCGAGCAGCCGAACGCCCTTTTGCCGGCGATGACGGGCTGTCCGCATTGCGGGCAATCGCCCAGTTTTTGTTCGTCGATTTCCAGCGGTTCGCTGGAACGGAGGATCCGCCGGATGTAGTCGGCGATCTCCTGCATGAACGCTTCGGGCGCCGCCTTGCCGGTTTCGATCCGCTTGAGCATCGACTCCCATTCGCCGGTCAGCTCGGGCGATTTCAACTGCGGATCGCGGACCAGAGCGATCAGATATCGGCCCAGGTCGGTCGCTTCCAGGTTCTTCGCCTGGCGGACAAGGTACTTCCGGTTGAGCAGCGTTTCAATAATGGCGGCGCGGGTCGCCGGCGTGCCGAGCCCTTTCTCTTTGAGCGCTTCGCGCAGCTCCGCGTCGTCGACCGTTTTGCCGGCCGTGTCCATCGCTCCCAGCAGCGTGTTCTCGGTAAAGTGCTTGGGCGGCGTGGTCTCGCCCGGCTGGATCCACGGTTTGTGGGGACCGCTTTCACCTGGCTTGAAGGCGGGCAGCGGCTGGGCGTCGTCGGCTTCTTTCCCTTTGGCTTTGCGTGGATAAAGCTCCGTCCAGCCTGGCGAAACAATCCGCACGCCGCGGGCCCGGAACGGCGTTTTGCCGGCTAGCGCGTCGACCGTGGTCGCTTCCTTTATGCACGGCGGATAGAACGCGGCGATGAAGCGGATCACAATCGCTTCAAAAATCTTCCGCTCCCGATCGGCCAGGCTGGCAGGCGACGCGCCGGTCGGAATGATTGCATGGTGGTCGCTGACCTTCTGGCTGTTGATGATGCGTCCATTGAACGGCAACGCCTGGAGGTTCAGCTTGCCGACCTCCTGTGGCTTGAAGGTCTGCAGTCGCTGCATAATCCGCTGGGCCTCGCTTTTCATCTCGCTGCCCAGATAGCGGGAGTCGGTGCGGGGATAGGAGATCAGCTTCGCCTCGTACAGCGACTGGGCTCCCTGCAGCACGGAGGCGGCCGACATGCCGTACCGGCGGTTCATGTCGCGCTGCAATTCCGTCAGGTCGTACAGTTGCGGCGGCAGGGATTGTTCCGGCTTGCTGTTCGCCTTCTGGATGACGAGCGGATGCGGACGGACGTTCGCCAGCAGGGCTTCGGCTTCGTCCTGTTTGGTGAAGCGATCGCCGGTGAAGCGGAAGCGGACGTCGCGATAGAGCGTCAACAGCTCCCAGAACTTCTGCGGGCGGAAGGTGCGAATCTCGTCGTCGCGGCCAGCGATCATCGCCAGCACAGGCGTCTGCACGCGGCCCAGGCTCCAGAGGATACCGCCGGAACCGAAGCGAACCGTATAGTTCCGCGTGGCGTTCAGGCCAACGATCCAGTCGGCCTCGCTGCGGCAACGGGCCGCATGGTACAGCGGGTCGTAATCGGACAGCGGCCGCAGGTTGCGGAACGCCTTGTCGATGGCGGCCGGGGTCAGCGAGCTGAGCCACAGCCGCTGCGTCGGCTTGCGGGTGCAATCGCAAAACGACTGGATGTAGCGAAAGATCAGCTCCCCTTCGCGGCCCGCATCGGTCGCGCAAATGAGCGACGTGGCGGCACGAAACAGCCGCTTCACCACGGTGAACTGCTTCCGGGCGCCCGCGTCGCCCCGCAGTTTCAGGGCGAATTCTTCCGGCACAATCGGCAGCGTTTCCAGCGACCACGCCTGGAATGCCGGGTCGTAGTCGGCTGGCTCCTGGAGCTCGACCAGATGCCCCAGCGCCCAGGTGACCTGGTAGCCGTTCCCTTCAAAGTACCCGTCCCGGCGGGACGCGGCGCGCAGGTGGGCGGCCAGATCCCGGGCGACCGACGGTTTCTCGGCGAGGACAACCTTCACCAATCCTCCCCTCCTTGCTGGCTTCAACACGCATCGTCCGTAGCGTCGTCTGGCGGCTGCGTCGCCTTCTCTCCAAGCGCCGTTACGGTTGCGCTGCGTCCGCCTGGGGGATGAACTTCTGCGCGGCCAGCCATTTCAAAGAGCCCGTTTTCCAGGCTTCCCACATGGGGCCTTTGTAGCCGTTCAGGCCGTGGCCTCCGCTGGGCAGTTCCAGGTATTCGCTGGCGACCTTATGGGCCTGGAGCGCGGCGTGGTAGTTCCGGCTGTTGGCCGGCACGACGACCCGGTCGTCGACGGCATGCGCCAGGTAAGCAGGCGGGGTGTCGGCCGTCACCTGCTTCTCGTTGGAGAAGAGCGCGACGGCTTCCGGCGTCGGGCTCCCGCCCAGCAGGTTCCGCTTGGATCCCTGGTGGGTCGTCTCTCCCATGGAGACGACCGGATAGATCAGGATCTGAAAATCAGGCCGGCAGCTGACGCGGTCGATCGGGTCCTTCGCCTGGGGATCGCCTTCATCGAAGTGCGTCCCCGCGGTCGACGCCAGGTGGCCGCCGGCGGAGAAGCCCATCACGCCGATCTTGTGCGGATCAAGTCCCCACGCCTGGGCGTTCGCTCGGGCCGTACGCAAGGCCCGCTGGGCGTCGCGGAGGGGAACTTCGGAGCGGCCTTTGGGCAGCTCGTATTCGAGCACAATCCCGGTGACGCCATGCTGGTTAAGCCACTGGGCGACGCCATGGCCTTCGGCCCCTTTGACCAGACCGCCGTAGCCGCCGCCGGGGCAGATGACGACTGCGGCGCCGTTGCTTTTTTCCGGTCGATGCACGGTGATCGCCGCCGAGCTGACGGGCGTTTCGCCCGGCCACAGGGCCGTGCGCACGGGCGGGGTCGCCGGTTCCGCAGCCGCCAGCTGGGCAGTCAGCTGGGCAGTCAGAAAGGCCAGGCAACAAACGGCAGCGCCCTGGGCGAACGCCTGGCGGGAGGGAAGCAGCGAAGTCAAGCGTAGCATGATCAAAGGTCTCCTGGCACGAACGCCGATGCGGCGAAAGGACGCAATCGCCCTGGCATGCCTGGCAGTATACCACGGCCCCGTCGTCGGGCCGACTTCAGGACGCGGGTCGTTCCTGGAGATGAGCCGCTTCTGGCGCAATCGCGCATCCTCTTCGCTTTGCGCTTGCTCACCCGGCTCCTGCCGCTTCAGTCCGCATCCTTATCGCCGGATGGGAGTTCGCGATATGGCTGCCGGGACTGATAAAGCTGCAGCCGCTCGCGCAGGCCCTGCCGGGCCGGTTTGTCGGCCGGCGCCAGGTCGGCTAAGAGTTCGAGGGCCTGGCGCTGCCGTCGGACGGCATTTTCCCAGTCGCCGACTTCGGCATGTGCGGCCGCCAGCAAGCTGAGCATGCGCCACTCCTGCTCATGCGTCTGTTCACAGGCCTGGCTGGCGTACCGCAGCGCCTGGTCGCCATCGCGGTACTCGGCCAGGGGACAGGTCGCCAGCAGCCACGCCAGGTCGCAGGCGGCGTGAGAATCCTCGGGGGCAAGACGCAGCGCTTCGTGGTAATCCTGCAGGGCGGCGGCGTACTCTCCCCTTAATGACTGTGCGAAGGCTCGCTTCCTCCACATAAAAGCATTCTCGGGAGCAAGCTCCACGGCAGAGGTAAAGTCGTTCACGGCGGCCAGATAATCGCCCGCCTCATACCAGGCGTTTCCACGACTCTCGTAACCCGCCGGGTCGTCCGGCGCGAGTTCAATGACGACAGTCAGGTCGGAGACGCCCTGCTCCATGTCGCCCTGGTAACAGTACAGATGTCCCCGGCAGTCATAGGCAAGCCGGTTCGTCCGATCCAGACGAATGGCGACGGTAAAACTGGCGAGGGCGTTCTCAATCTGCTCCAGCTGCCAGTACGTGTTGCCGCGGTCAACGTACAAGCCGGCCTTGGCCGGCGCCAGGTGGATGGCCGATGTCAGGTCCGCCAGGCACTTCTCCCACTCGCCCAGCTGGCCATAGAGGGCAGCACGCAGTTGCCACACGTTCTCCCAGGCGGGGTCGAGTCGCAGCGCTTCGTTGCAGTCGGCGATCGCCTTTTCGAGTTCGCCCTGCTGCTCGTACGCCTCGGCGCGTTGAAACCAGGCCAGCATGTAATCGGGAACCAGATGAATCGCAGTGGTCGCCGCTTCGATCGCCTGCGCGGAGTCACGCCGGGCGGACCGGACGTACGATAGTCCGAGGTAATACCTCGCCTCCTGGGGATCAAGGCGCACGGCTTCTTTCAGGTCGCTAACGGCCTGCTCTGTGTCTCCCTTCATCATCCGCCAGACGCCTCGACTGAACCAGGCGACGGCATCCTGCGGACGCTGCTGCACATGGGCGTTTAGATCTTCCTGCGAGTCCCCCCCAGGCACGTAAAAGGATCTGCTTTTCGGGTCCTCCGTGCAGACGAACGCAGCCATGCGGAGTGCGGCGTCTAAATCCTCGTCACTTGCTACCGCAAAAAATGCACGCACCGCGCGGAAGATCCTTCGAAACATGGAGTGGGGCTCCGGGAGAAATTCATGATATTCACGCAGGCCATGACCTCCATGATCCGGCAAATATAACGCGGCCGGTTGCCGCCGG
Source organism: Lignipirellula cremea (assembly GCF_007751035.1). Taxonomy (NCBI): domain Bacteria; kingdom Pseudomonadati; phylum Planctomycetota; class Planctomycetia; order Pirellulales; family Pirellulaceae; genus Lignipirellula; species Lignipirellula cremea. The sequence continues at coordinate 779,884 of NZ_CP036433.1, forward strand.
TGACCCGTGCGCCCTCGCCAGGAGACGTTGCAACAACATTTGTCTTGACAAGTGTTGTTGCAACTATCATGATTCGCGTATGAAGGATTCTGCGAAAGAACTTGCTGACCCGAAGCCTGCGTTCGACTCGCCCGAACAGGAGGTGTTCCTGCATTTGTGGCGGACGTTCGACTGTCTGAAAAAGCTCGAGGAGCAGCTGTTCGGCCAGTACGATCTGTCGGCCCAGCAGTACAACGCCCTGCGGCTGCTGCAGGCGGTCTTTCCGGCTGGCACGCAGACGATGGATCTGGGTCGGCGGTTAATCTCGCGCGGACCCGACACCACACGGATGCTGGACCGGCTGGAAAAACGCGGGCTGATCTCGCGGTCCCGCCTGCCCGACAATCGTCGGGTGGTAGAAATTTTCATCACCGACCAGGGGCAACAGCTGCTGCAGGAGATGGCTCCGGCGGTGCTGGAGATGCATCAGCGGCAGCTGGGACATTTGTCCGGTCCGCAGCAACGTCAGCTGGTCAAACTTTTGAAACGTAGCCGTCAGCCGCATGAAGACGCCACCTGCGACTGGCTGGAAGATTAAGGATCGTGGCGGAATCGTTCGTCGTCCTTCCCCCCTGGCGCCTGCCTGGTTGATTCAGGAATTTGAGAGATGCCCATAGCACGGGAGTCTGGCTCGCTGCGCCAATTGTGGCCCTTTGGTGTGTGGCTGCTGGCGTTTTATACGGTCTGGCTGTCGATCGTGATCTGGCGGGATGGGTGGAGCGACCTGCAGGCCCACTGGCCGATTGCGCTCGCGATGGCGCTGGGTTCTTACGTGGCGGGCTCCACGCCAATGGGCGGCGGCACGGTCGGTTTTCCGGTGCTGGTGCTGCTGTTTGATCTGCCGGGATCGCTGGGCCGGAACTTTGGGCTGGCGGTGCAGTCGATCGGCATGGTTTCGGCCAGCATCTATATTTTTGCGGCCCGGCGGCCGCTGGACTGGGGCTTGCTGCGGCCGGCCCTGCTGGGCGCGCTGATCGGCACGCCTTTGGGGGCGGCGTTTGTGGCGCCGTTTCTGCCTGACTTGTGGGTGAAGCTCCTGTTTGCCGTCGTCTGGTGCAGTTTTGGTGTGATGCATCTGATCAAGCTGCGGGAGCTGGTGGCGGCCGAAGGCGTCAGTCCTCGCCGGCGGAGCTGGGACCAGCCAATCGGCTGGACGATCGGCCTGACCGGCGGCGTGGTCGCTTCGATCGCCGGCGTGGGGATCGATATGATGGTGTACGCCGTGCTGGTGCTGCTCTATCGGGCCGACTTGCGGATCTCCATTCCGACCTCGGTCGTGCTGATGGCGTTTACGTCGGTCGTGGGGATCGGCTCGAACCTGTTGCTGGCGCAGGTGAACCCGGGTTTGTATTACGTCGATCCCGAAGTGTTCTCGAACTGGCTGGCGGCCGCTCCGATTGTGGCGCTGGGGGCTCCGTTTGGCGCCCTGGTGGTGAACCTGATCTCCCGCACGCCGACGCTGCTGGCGGTGTCGCTGCTCTGCATTGGCCAGTTTGTCTGGACGGTGATCCAGGCCGGCGTCACGGGCTTCGCCCTGGCCGGAGCGATCGCCGGCGTGGTGGCAGTGAACGGGCTGTTCTATCTGCTCTACCAGGCCGGACGCGACCCGTCGCCCACTGCGGCCGCGGTTCCTGCGACAGGCGACATCCCGCTGGAACTGGCGGGCGAAGAGGCTGCTGGTTAGACGATTGCGGCCGTTCGCGGAAAGCTTTCCAGGCTCATGGGTGCAAGTTGCCGCGGGGATCGGGGTGCGTTAGACTCGACCCGCTTCTGCTTTTGTTCTTCTGGGTTCTGGAGAGATTGCGATGCCGTCCTTTCAACTATCGCGTCGCGCGTGGCTGCAGTCGGCTGCGGCGACGACGGCCGGAGCCTTGCTGGTTTCTTCCCGGGCGCTGGCGGAAGAGAAAACAGCCGTGGTCGATATCGGCACTCGTCGCGAGCTGTTCGTCGATGATCTGTTGATCGGCCAGCTGCAGGGCGTCGTGCAGAAACTTCATGAACCGCAGCGACTGCGGACGCCGTCCTCGCGGCCCAGCGGTCATTACGCCACCGTGCTGAAAGACGGCGACAAGTACCGCATGTACTATCGGGGCGACAAGGTCCCCGGCCTGCACTGGCGCGACGACGGCTGGGGCGAGTATCACGCCAATGAAATCACAAAGTACGCCGAAAGCAAAGACGGCTTCCACTGGACCCAGCCCGACCTGGGACTGTACGACATTAAAGGCGTTCCCGCTGGCAATACGGTGCTGTCGGATGCGTTCCTGGTAACGCATAACTTCTCGCCGTTTATCGACGACAACCCCGCTGCGCCGGCCGACCAGCGTTACAAAGCGCTCGGCGGCGGACGTTATCCCGAAGCCAACTGGGGCGTCTGGAAAATGCCCAACGAGCGGGCCGAACTGCGCAAAAAGTACGGCCCCGGCGGACTGTACGCCTGGGGATCGCCCGATGGGCTGCACTGGAAGAAGCTGCGGGAAGCGGCCGTCATTCCGGAAGACGCCGGTAACTTCGATTCGCAGAATGTGGCCTTCTGGTCCGCCGCCGAAGGGCAGTACGTCAGCTACTTCCGCTGGTCAGGGAACGGGCAGCGGTCTATCCGCCGGGCGACCAGCCCCGACTTTCTGCACTGGAGCGACCCGGTCGACATGCGGGCGAACGAACCAGGCGAGCACCTGTATACCAGCGGCACGCATCCTTACTTCAGGGCGCCCCACATTTATATTGCGCTGCCCACCCGATTCCAGACGCGCCGCAATGCGATTACCGATGTCGCTTTCATGACGACCCGTCCCGGCAGCGACCACTATGACCGCACCTTCAAAGAGGCGTTCATTCGTCCTGGTCTGGGCCCCGGTGGCTGGGGGAACCGGTCGAACTATATCGCCTGGCATGTCGTGCCGACCAGCGATACGGAAATGTCAATGTACATGTACGGCGGCGCCCAGTATGTGCTGCGGTACGATGGTTTCATTTCGATCCATGCGGGCTTTGAGCAGGGCGAGTTTCTCACCAAACCGCTCAAGTTCGACGGCGACAAGTTAGAGGTGAATTACTCGACCAGTGCGGCCGGCGGGATTCATGTCGAAATCCAGGACCTGCAGGGACAGCCGATACCGGGCTTCGCCCTGGCTGACAGCGACCTGCTGTACGGCGATGCGATCAGCCACCACGTCGCCTGGCAAGGGAAGACCGATGTCCGCCGCCTTGCCGGCCGGCCCGTCCGCCTGCGGTTTGTGATGAACGAAGCCGATTTGTATTCGTTGCGTTTCCAGTAACGGCGCCGGGAACTTTTTCGATCAACGGCTCAAGGAGAAGCGCAGGTGGTGATGAACATCAACAAGTGGACTGGCACGTTAGCCAAGCTCACGGCCCAGTCGCTGCATGACTTTCGGGAAGAGTCGGGCGACGAGCCGATGGCGATCTTCGTGATCGACTGCCTCCCCTGGGACGGCTTCCTGGCGTTGTCGTTTCTCACGCAGAAGGAGCGGGACGAATTGCCTGGCGAAGTCTCCATGGACGAGATGGAATCGTGGCGGCATTACAACTTCAACGAAGAGATGGATCGCTGGACTTCAGAAAGCGGCGACTGGCTGGTGGAAACCATGGCGGAGGCCTGGGAAGAGGCCGAAGACGACGTACGCGACGAAACGGGGAAGGAGTTTTTGCGAGCGTGCGTGGCGGCGGCCAAATCCCCGATCGTGCAGAAAGCGCTCGAGGCGTTTCCGCTCAGCCCGTCATTCCACATCAGCGTGACCCACGCTGACACCAAGGAGGAGTTTTACAGCTAGACGATTGCTCTGTGCATCCGCCGAAACGCCGCGGATGCCGCCCCCCTGCCCCAAAGAGAGTCTCAAATGTTTGAGCCTGCCAGTCACCACCATCTGCTGCGACAGTCGCCGCGGTTCCGAATGACGCTGACACTCGGTTTAATTACCCTGACGCTTCTTTTCCTGGCAGCCCTGCCGGCGCTGGCCGGGGAGGCCGAAGTGGTGACGTTGTGGCCGGGCGAACCGCCGGGGCCGGCGGCTTTGGTCGACGGGAAGGAAGTCGATCGCCAGCAGCCGGATGATCGTCTGGTCGGCGGTCATACGGTGATGAAGCTGGCAAATATCGCCGCGCCGACGATGCACGTTTATCTGCCGCCTGCGGACAAGGCCAACGGAGCGGCCTGCCTGGTCTGTCCCGGCGGCGGCTTCAGCATTCTGGCCTGGGATCTCGAAGGGGTCGAGGCGGCCGAATGGCTGAACTCGCTCGGCGTGGCGGCCATCATTCTCAAGTATCGTGTCCCTACCCGGGCGCACGGCGCACCCGGCAACTGGCAAGGTCCCGTGAACGACGCGCAGCGGGCCCTCAGTCTGATCCGCAGCCGCGCCCAAGAATGGCGGATTGATCCCCAGCGGATCGGCGTGCTGGGCTTCTCGGCCGGCGGACAAACGGCCGCCCTGACCGCGGTCAAAGCGGGTAAGCGCCTGTACCCGGCAGTCGACGCCGCCGATGAGTTCCCGTGCGGGGTCGACTTCGCCCTGTTGGTTTACACCGGCGGGGTTGTGGATGCGGACGGCAACCTGCAGGACGCGTATGCGGTTGATAAAGCAACGCCGCCCATGTTCTTTGTGCATGCGGCCGACGACCGGGTGACGTGCCTCGCGAGCGTGGCGCTGTTTACCGCCCTGAAGAAGGCGGGCGTGCCGGCCGAGCTGCACATTTACCGCTCGGGCGGGCATGGCTACGGCCTGCGTCCCACCGACGAGGCCGTCACGCACTGGCCGCTCCGCGCCGCCGCGTGGCTGAAAGAATCCGGGTTTCTTAAGCACTGAGCTTAACGGCTGAGTTCGGCGATCAGGCCGGTGCTGCTGCTGAACGTGTCGACCGGCACTTCCAGGTGCTGCAGGATCGTGGCGTACAGATTGGCCAGGGGCGGTGCGGCCGGTTGTTCCTGGAAGCGGGCTTCGCCTGAGTTGCGATACGCCAGGTGCTGCCCTTGCCGTACGCCTAGTCCGCGGCCGCCGGCGAACAGGACGGGAATGTTGGTGGAGTAATGGCCGCCTGTATCGCCGTTGTTCATGCCGCTGCCGTAGACGACCAGGGTGCGGTCGAGCAGGTTGCCTTCGCCTTCTTTGGCCGACTTGAGTCGGGTGAGAAAATACGCCAGCTGTTCAATGTGGAAGCGGTCGATCTTCGCCAGTTTGTCGAGGGCGTCGGGATCGCCGCCATGGTGCGACAGGCCGTGATAGCGGTCGTTAAAGCCCAGAAAGGAGCTGAACACCTGGCTGGTGACTTCGCGGTGAATCTGGAACGTGCTGACCCGGGTGGTGTCGGTCTGGTACGCCAGGAAGATCAGGTCGAACATGGTGCGCAGATAATCGCGCAGGTCGTCGGTCGAATCGCCCCGCAGTTCCAGGTTAATCGCGGAGGCGTCGACCTGGGGCTTGGGAATGCTCAGCCAGGCTTCCGAGCGGGTGACCTGCTGTTCGACCGAACGGACGGCGGTCAGGTACTCGTCGAGCTTTCGCTGGTCGGTTTTCCCCAGCCGGCGGTTGAGGGCTTTGGCGTCCCCCAGCACGGCGTCGAGGATGCTTCGCTCGTCGGCGTAGTACTGCTTCATCGCCTTGCGGGAGTCGGCGTCTCCCTGGGCGAACAGCCGTTCGAACACCCGCTGGGGGCTGCTTTCGGCGGCCAGCGCCACCCCTTCTCGGCTGTAGCTCATGGTGTGCGTGGCTCGGGCCGAACCGGTCCCGCCGTACCTTGAGAGCTCCATCGACGGGAACCGGGTGAACGGCGTGAAGTGTTCGGCGACTAGCTGATCCAGGGAGATGGTGTTCTTGTAGTCGTAGCCGGGCGTCGCGTTCAGCACGGCCCCGGTCAGGAACGTATCGCCCCCGGCATGGCCCGATTCGATGTCGACATGGCCGATGCCGGACAGAATCGAGAACTCGTCGCGCAGGTCGCGGAGCGGTTCATGGGCCGAGGCCAGTTCATAACCAGGGCCGGCGGTCGGCGGAATCCAGGCCGAGTTGTTGACCCCGTTGGGAACATAAAAACAGGCCAGACGCTTGGGCGCGGCGGCCTGCTCCGCGGCCTTTGCCAGCCGGCCGACGGGCGTCATCCCTTCCAGCAACGGCAGTCCCAGGGCCACGCCGGTTGCCTGGAGAAACGTACGCCTTGAAAGATGCCAGGACTTCTGCATGGGACACTCATTTGGGCGGAGGTTATCTGCTCGCCAGGCGACAGGGCCGCCGGGCGGGTATGGCTACTTGGTTTGAAAGGCCTGCGTTTGCACGATCTTTGTGATCAGACCGCGCAGGTGGTAATCGTTCTGCTGCAGCGATTCGCGCAGCTCCTGTACGGTCGCGCGGTCGGCGTAATCCAGGCCGCGGCCCAGGGCGTAAACGAGCATTTTCTCGGACAGGCAGTCGAGGAGCTTCTCCTCTTCGGCCAGCAGAATCTGCTGCAGTTCGACCACGCCATTGAAAGAACGACCGTCTGGCAGTTCTCCCCGGGCGTCGACGAGCGGATCCTTGACGTGCGGGTTCAACTGCGTGCGCGACGCTTCCTGCTCTCGAAACAGCCCGCTGGCGTCGTAATGCTCCAGCGCGAAACCCAGCGGGTCGATCTTGGCGTGGCAGGCCGCACAAGACGGCGTCGACCGATGGATGGCCAGCCGTTCGCGCACCGTCGCCTGGTTGACGCCAGGCGTTTTCGGCGGCGGGATCTCTCCCGCGTCCGGCGGCGGCGGGGCCGGACGTTCGCCCAGGATATTTTCCAGGATCCACACCCCGCGTTTCACGGGCGAAGTGCGCGTGCCGTTAGAGGTCAGCGACAACATGGCCGCCTGGGTCAGCAGCCCGCCCCGATGATCCTCGGGCTGGAGCGCCACGCGGCGGAAGTGATCGCCGACGACCCCTTCGATCTCATAAAAGCGGGCCAGCCGTTCGTTGAGCATGGCAAAGTCGGAGGCGACAAAGTTCATCACCGACAGGTCATGGTGCAGGATCTCGGCGAAGAAGCTCGTCGCTTCGCCTGCCATCGATTCTTCCAGATGCTCGCCGTACCGCGGGAACAGCTTTTCGTCGGGCGGCACTTCTCCCAGCTTCCGCAGACCCAGCCATTGCCCGGCGAAGTTATCGACCAGGGCCTGGGACTTGGGGTCGAGCAGCATCCTGCGCACTTGCGCTTCTAACACGCCCTGATCACGCAACCGATCGTCGGCGGCCAGCTGCAGCAACTCGTCGTCGGGCGGGGCGCTCCACAAATAGTAAGACAATCGCGAGGCCATTTCATACCCGTTCAAGGGGCGCGGGGCCGCATCTTCTTCGGCCGGCAGGTCTTCCGCCAGAAAGAGAAAGCCGGGCGAACAGAGCACCGCCGTCAGCGGCGTTTTGATGGCCTCTTCAAAACTTGCTTTGTGCGGTCGCGTTTGCTCAAAAGCGGTCACCAGGCGATCGACTTCGTCCGGCGTGGCCGGGCGGCGGAACGCGCGGCTGGCAAACGCCTGGAGCACTTCCCGGGCATAGGCGACTTCGTTCTTCTGGTTGTCCGAAGGAAACAGAATCCGCGTGTGCGAACTGGGCGGCCACTGGTCATACACGGGGCCGTCGATCTCGTACCAGTCCACTGCGAGGTAAGGCAGCGGGTACTTCGGTTCGCGGGAACTCATGGGCTCGGGGAGCGACTGGTTAATCAGGTTCAGGCACAGGTCGTACCGGTTGCGAATGTAGAGATTGGTATGGACGGCCTCGGTATAGAACCGCTTCTCATACACGACCGGCGCGTCGGCCGTGGCGGCCACATCGCAAGCGAAGATCCGCTCGCCGTTGGAAGTGACGTTCAACCGCGGCGGACCAAACACCGAGGTTTCCGACAGCGGCCGGTCCGGGTAATGGCCGTACGCCCTCACCCGGAGGATGTACTCGCCCGCATGCAGATAGGTGAATTTGTTCCCCTGCAGCACATGGGTGCGGAAGCGGGTTTTCTCGACCGGGTGCAGATGCTGGAAACTCTGGTCAGGAAAGAAATCGGCTCCCCCGCCTAGCGCCCAGGCGATCAGTCGACCGCGATCGGCCCCGGGCGGCAGCACGCCTGTGTTCCCGTATTTTTCGTCGTTTTCAAAGTAGTAGCCGCGGCTTTCTTTGCTGCGGCGTTCGGCCTGGATGCGCCAGCGTTCCCGCTTGGGCTGTTCGCCCGTCACAATCGCTCGGTCGATCACCTTGCGGGCGGCCCGCAGGTACTTCTCCATATGTAACGGCGAGATCGACAGGGCGCTGCCGATGTTGTCAAAGCCATAGGCGGCCGGATCGGCGGGGAACTCCTCGCCCGCATCAAACGGGATGCCGACCAGGTCGCGGATCGTGTTGTTGTATTCCTGGCGGTTGAGGCGGCGAATCACGGTCCGTCCGCCGGAACCCTGCGTGGCGTTGGTCACGCGTTTCAGCTCGGCAAAGACCCATTCGGTGAGGGCGTTCAATTCAGCAGCGACGAGGGCCGGCTTCTCCTTCGGCGGCATTTCGCCGCCGTTGACGCGATTGACCAGCTCATGCCAGACTTCGGCCGTTTTCTCCTGGAGCATATCGGCCCCCAGCTGATCCAGGCGGAAGTCGGCCTCCTGCTTGTCGGCCCCATGGCAGCTGACGCAATGCTTCTGCAGCAAGGGACGAATCGTATGCTCAAAGGTCGCCACGTCGGCGTCGGGGACTTCCCTCGCAGTTGCGAAAGCCGGGCAGACAACCGTCATGTACAGAGCCAGGCTGACCAGCAGGAAGGCAGGGGACGCGACCGCTGAAGCGGTTGCGAAGGTTAATCGGGGGATGTGGCCAAACCTCATGACTTGGGTTCCTGCTGCGGGCTGTTTTCCTTCGCCGGGCGAAGGTCGTCCTGCGTTTCTTCCGCGCGTTCGATGTAAGCCGGATGCGGCGTCAAGGCAAACTCTTTGATCAAATCTTCGACCGTCAGATCCGGGTCGAGCGAAGCCAGCGTGGCCAGGTCGTCGTCGTGAAACCATTCTACCTGCACCCGGTCGCCGTACTTCTGCATGATCTGGCGGAATTTGGATATATGAAAGTCGATCTCAAACAGCGTCTTCCCGACCGGCAGCACGGCGCCGGTCCAGGCCTGGAACTTGCCGGTGGAACAGAGCGTTTCCCCCGTGATGTCATAAATGCTGGCCGCCCGGCTCAGAGTGGCGCTGACGACAAAACACTGGTTCCGCCAGGCATGGCTGCGCAGCTGCCGGGCCGCCGGGTAAGCCGAGGGGAAGAAGATGATGCAGGCTCCTTTCTCCCGCAACCGCCGCCACTGGGCATGCCAGTTGACGTCGAAACAGATCTGCACGCCGATCAAACCAAAGTCGGTGGGAAACACCGGCGGGTCCAGCACGCCGGGGCAGATGGCCTTTTCCAGCTCCCCTTCGGTCGGACGGATCTTGTCGTACCGGCCGACGATCTCTCCCTGGCGGTCCAGCAACACGGCCGAGTTGAACGTGCGTTCGCCATCGCGGACGAGCAGCGGGCACAGCAGATAACAGCCGTGCTTTTTCGCCCAGACGCTCAGCCGCTGGATTGTGGCGCCGGGGACCGCTTCCGGTTCGCCCCGGGTAAAGCACTCCGGCAGGCAGACAATATCGGGCCCAAAGGCGGCCGCCTGGTCCAGCCGGGAGATGGCCGCTTCCAGTCGAGCCCGGCCAGGCTCCGCCGTGACCCCTTCCAGAGAGATCGTCGCCACCCGCACCAGCGGATTCCGGGCAGGCGACCGCTGCGGCTCGGCGGAACCGACAGGTTTCCCGCTTGCCAGGCAGACCAGCGCCGCCAGGGCGCAAGCGATTCCCTTGAAGTTCGAGAATATTCTCATCGCTGAAAGGCTTCACAGGCAGGGGGGAAACGGAGCGTCGCCGGATCAACGGCCGGAGGGAATCCCTTTATTCTGCCTGATCGACTCGCGAGCGACAATCCAATTATTTAGAATGCAGCTCCACTTTTTCGTCAGCGTGAGAAACCCGATGCCGGACCGCCCCAAGCATGTCGCCCTGCTGATTGAAACCTCCCGGGAGTATGGCCGCGGGCTGCTCCGCGGCGTCACGCGTTTCCACCATGAGAACGCCAGCTGGTCGATCTATTTCAAGCCGCAAGGACTGGGCGAACCGCCGCCGGAATGGCTGCGGAGCTGGCGGGGCGACGGGATCCTGGCCCGGATCGACGATCGTCGCATGGCCGAGCGGGTGCTGTCGACCGGCTTGCCGGTGGTGGATCTGCGCGGCGCCCTGGCCGACCTGGGCGTCCCTTCGATCGGCGTCGACAATCGCAGCGTGGCGAAGATCGCGTTTGAGCATCTGTTGGACCGGGGACTGCGGCATTTTGCCTTTTGCGGCGTACCGCCCGGCAAGAACCGGTTCGACGATCAGCGCAGCGAGTTCTTCCGCCAGGAGGTCGAAGCGACAGGTCGCCCTTGCCACCTGTTTGATCGCTGGCGCCACTGGGCGAACTGGGAGCGGGGGCAGCAGCAGATTGCCGACTGGCTGCGGGAGCTGCCCAAACCGGTCGGTGTGATGACGTGCCACGACGATCGCGGACAGCAGGTCCTGGATGCGTGCCGACGACTGGGCGCCCGCTCGCCCGACGACGTGGCGGTGATTGGCGTCGACAACGACAGCTTCCTGTGCAACCTGGCGTTGCCGCCGTTGACGAGCATCGATGTCGACGCTGAGCGGAACGGCTTTGAGGCGTCTTCTTTGCTGGATCGAATGATGACGGGCGAGGCGGCGCCAGAGACTCCGCTGTACTTCCCGGCGCGGCGGATCGTCACGCGGCAATCGACCGACACGATCGCGGTCGACGATCCCGATGTGGCGGCCGTCGCCCGGTTCATCCGCGACCACGCCTGCCGCGGCGTCGGTATCACCGAAGCTTTGGCCCAGTCGAGCCTGTCTCGCAGCACGCTTACCCGGCGCTTCAAAGCGCTGCTGCACCGCACGCCCATCGCGCAGCTTACGCATGTTCGCCTGGAACACGCCCGGCAACTGCTGCTGGAAACCCAGTTGCCGATGACGGCGATCGCGGCCCGGTGCGGCTTCAACGAAGCCAAGTACTTCATCGAAGTCTTCCACCGCCAGGTCGGCGTCACCCCCGGCAGCTTCCGGCGGGATCCGCTGGGGCAGGCAGGCGGAGCGGAAGAAAAACGAGATGCACCGCAATGAAACCCTGCAGACGCTTCACGCCTACTGCTGGGCGGCGTAGAGTTCGGCGTATTCCAATACCCAGCGGTTGACGAGTTCGACGAATTGATCAATGTCGGCGTCGTCGACCCGTTCGAAATAGTTCCGCTGGAACATCTCTTTGTTGTTGATCGTTCCCTTCGCGCTCGATTCCAGCACATGGTACGGCGAGTACGGTCGCACGTTGATCTCCAGCCGGCTGTAGGCGTTCTGCCGGTCGCCGCCGGAGCCGATTGTCAGGTCGTCTCGCCAGCAGGCTGCCCCCCAGCCGCGATCGCCGAAGGTCGTTTCATAGCGAAAGCCGGGGAAGAAATTCGGCAAGCCTTCCACGCACTTTTCAATATGTTCGGAAAGCTGCAGCCGCAGCTTGGAGTGGAGGCGCTTGTAGTCCTCCTCGTTCATCTGACGGGCCGCTTCCTCCCGCGCTTTCTCGTCCGCCTTGGCTTTGCCCCGGTCGATCGCTTTGCGAAGTCGTTCTTCAAAGTCCATAAATATTCCGATCCCGGGCGTATCGGCCCGCGCGACGATGGGAAAAGGGAGTGGGGAGCGGGAAGTATAGCACAAGAATGCGCCAAAACTCCCTGGGCCAGACGACCGACGCACGCTGTCCCGGCCCGGCGGAAGTCCCCGTCTACTGCGATTATCGGCTGCCGGCTAAAGTGTCACAAGCGGGCAACGGATCGCTGCGGTCGATGCCAGCCCGGCGTCGCCACAACATTCGACTCGAATGCTTGAAAGCGCCGCGCCAATGGCGATCGTCGATCAGGCTAGCAATGGTCGCAGCACGCGGCCGTGGACGTCGGTCAGGCGGAAGTCGCGGCCCTGGTGGCGCCAGGTCAAACGGGTGTGGTCGATCCCCATCAGATGCAGGATCGTGGCGTGCAGATCGTGCACGTCGACCGGGTCTTGCGCGATCTCCTGGCCGATCTCGTCCGAGGCTCCGTACACGAAGCCGCGTTTGACGCCGCCGCCCGCCAGCCAGACGGAGAAACATTTGCCGTGGTGGCCGCGTCCGTTCTTCCCTTCCTTGGCCGGGGTCCGGCCGAATTCAGTCGCCCAGACGATCAGCGTTTCGTCGAACATGCCGCGGTCCTTAAGATCGCGGATCAGGGCGGCCAGCGGCTGGTCAGATGCTTTGGCCAGGGGTCGATGCTCTTCGATATTGCCGTGCGAATCCCAGTTGGGCCGCGAGCCGCTGTCGACCAGTTCGATAAACCGCACGCCCCTTTCGGCCAGGCGACGGGCCGCCAGGCATTGCCAGGCAAAGCTCTTGGTTTCGCCCCGCTTGAGGCCGTACCGTTCCAGGGTGCGGTCGTCTTCCTGCTGCAGGTCGAACGCTTCCGGCCCGGAGGTTTGCATCTGGAACGCCGTTTCGAACGACTTGATCCGCGCGGCCAGGTGCGAATCGTCCCCGCGGGACTGCAGATGCCCGCGGTTCAGCGCGGCGGCCAGGCCCAACTCCATCTCCTGGATCTTCGACGACGGCGTCCGCGGCGCCAGGTTCTCGATCGGCTGCTCGCCCGGAATGACGCGCGTTCCCTGGTGGTAGGCCGGCAGGAAATCGCTGGCGTAAACCTGCGTGCCGCCGTACGGCAGATGTGGAGCAATCACCATGAACGAAGGCAGGTTCTGGTTGACCGTTCCCAGGCCATAGCTCAGCCAGGAACCGATGCTGGGCCGGGCGAACGTCGGCGAGCCCGTATGCATGCCGACGGCCGCCTCGGTATGGTCAAAGTGGGCCGACTTCATGGAGCGGATCAGGCAGATGTCGTCCATCGCTTCCCGCAGGTGCGGGAACAGATCGCTGACCTCGGTCCCGCAGCGCTTGTTCGCGCTGTAAGGAAACACGCTGCCCATCAGTTTATCTTTGCCGCTGCCGTCCCGTCCTTTGGCGGACGACTTGGGATCGAAGGTGTCAATGTGTGACACGCCGCCGGTGGCGAACACCATGATCACCCGCTTCGCCCTGGCCGGAAAGTGCGGCTGCTTCGCCGCCAGTGGACCGTCGGCCGACCGCTCGCCCGCCGCAGGCTCCGCCGCCAGCAGCTCCGACAAAATGCCAGGCAACAGGATCGAACCGCCCGCCAAAGAGCGGATCAGCGAACGACGAGACATTTCAGGACGACGCATCAGGCGAATTCCCATCGAAGGGGCGAAAGGGTTGACGGCAGGTTAGTGAATCAAGCAGGTTGGGCGCTTCTGCCCGACCAGTTCGACGGCAGCAGCTTTACAAAGTACGGGGATTGCCGTGCGCCGCTCTTTTGCCTGCGGCGCCAACTCCGCTGCGATCCGGCAATCGTGAACGGGCAGGAGCGCCCATTCTACAGGAAACAGGTCGCGTACTGTCGCGAAGCGAAAGTCGTCTTCCTGCTTCGTTAATCGATATAAACAAACTCATTCACGCGGAACAAAACTCGGGCCAGGCCGGCCCAGGCGGCCTGGTCGCTTCCGGCGTTCGGCGTGTTCTGTTGTTCGGAAAAACGGGCCAGCCAGGTCGCGGCGAAGGACGTTTCTTCCGGCGTCGGCGGCCGGCCTAGCGTCCGGGCGAACGCGATCTCTATCCGGGCGGCCGGGTCGCTTTCTTCGGCCAGCAATCGGGCGGCGAATTTCTCCGCCTGGTCATGCACGAAGGGATGGTTCAGCAGGTACAGCGACTGCACCGTGGTGACGGAGCTGTCCCGGGCGGCCGTGCTGGCGTTCCGGTCGGGCCCGTCGAACGCCGTGAAGAACGGCCGGGCGTTGAGCCGCGCCGTCATTAAATAAACGGAGCGGCAGTTCGATTCGTAGCTGTCGCGGAACGGGTGATGTTGCGTGTACTGCCACTTGTCCTGCGGCGGAAACGGGTGCGGCGCCTGCGGCTGTTGTTCGTCTAACTGGCCGCTGAGCAGCAGCAGCGTGTCGCGCACCTCTTCCGCATCAAGTCGCCGCCGGGAGAACCGCGAGAGCCACGTGTTGTCGGGATCGAGCGCCCGCGGTCCCTCAGTAATCGTATCTGGTTTCGCCTCGGCGGACGTCGCATCGCCAGGCGCCTGGGACTGCAGCTGGTACGTGCGGGAGAGCAGGATGCGGCGATGCAGCTGCTTGATCGACCAGCCGTCTTCCTGGAGCCGGGACGCCAGCCAGTCCAGCAGTTCCGGGTGCGACGGCGGTTGCCCCCGCAAGCCGAAGTCGCTGGGCGTTTTCACCAGACCGTTGCCAAAATGATGTTGCCAGATCCGGTTCGCCATGACCCGCGCGGTCAGCGGATTCTGCGGATCCGTGATCCAGTCGGCCAACTGCCTGCGGCCGCTCTGCCTGGCTTCTTCCGCCGCGAGCGTCTGGCCGCCGAGCACTTCCAGGAAGCGGCGGGGCGCCACATCGCCGGGCGATTTCGGTTCGCCACGGAGGTGTATTTTGGCGTCGGCCGGTTTCCCTTCTGCGACTGCGTAGGCTAACTGCGAACCGGGCTTTCCGCTCTCCCACAGCGGGACAAAATCCCGCGGTTTTTTGTCCAGTTCAATCCCAGGGAACGGATACCGCGTGCTGGAAAACACGCCGTACAGCGCGTAGTAGTCGTCCTGCGAGATCGGATCAAATTTGTGGTCATGGCACCGCGCGCAGCTGATCGTGAGGCCCAGCATGGTGCGGCCCAGGTTGTCGATCGTGTCTTCGATCGTCAGATGCTGAGGGTAGTATTTGAACAGCGAACCGAACCGCCGGGAGCTGGCGATGTACCCGGTGGCGATCGTCTGCTCGTTCCGCTGCGCGTCGTTTTCGGCGGGCAGCAGGTCGCCGGCCAGCTGCTCGCGCAGGAACTGATCGTACGGCTTGTCGGCGTTGAAAGCGTTGATGATATAGTTGCGATACAGGTACGCCTGGGGAATCGGATAGTCCGAGTTATCGCCGGCTGTGTCGGCGTAACGGACGAGATCCATCCAGTGGCGTCCCCAGCGTTCGCCATAGCGGGGCGACTCCAGCAAACGTTCCACCACTCGTTCAAAGGCGCCGGGCGAATCGTCCGCCAGGAAGGCCGCGATCTCTTCCGGCGACGGCGGCAAGCCGGTCAGATCGAAGGTGGCCCGGCGAAGGAGCGTCCGCTTATCGGCGTCTGCTTCCGGTCGCCAGCCCTTGGCCTCCAGCGCGGCCAGTACAAACTGGTCGATCGGGCTGAAGGGCCAGTCCGCCTGCTGCACGGCCGGCGGCGTCGGATCGGCGATCGGCCGCAGCGACCAGAACTGTCGGGCCTCCGCCAGGTCGAACCGCTTCCGTTCAAAGCGAGTGGCGTCGTTCCGTGGGTCGGCCGCGCCCGACTTGACCCACTGTTCCAGGTCGGCGATTTCGGCCGCGGACAGTTTTGCATCGGGCGGCATCTGCATGGCGTCGTTCTGGTAACGGACGGCCTCAATCAGCAGGCTATGTTCCAGGTCGCCCGGCACAATCGCCGGTCCGGTCAAACCGCCGCGGAGCAGCGTGGGCCGTGAGTCGACCAGCAGGTCGCCCTGCAGCTCGTCGGAGTCGGCGCTGTGGCATTCGTAGCAGTGTTTGATAAGCAGCGGGCGAATGCGATTCTCAAAAAAGGCGAGCTCCTCGGGACGAAACGCGGCGGCAGAGCTGACCACTTGCACGGCGGCCGGCGGACCGGTCCAGATTTCAACGCCGGAGAAATTGGCGGCGCCGCCCTTGCTGGTGATGACGATCCGACCGTCGATCACGTTGGCCGGCCAGGGGCCCAGCTTCTCCCAGTGGCCCGCCTCGCCGCTGCGGTATGCGGGGTCGACCGTCTGGCCGTTGACCGCGATGGCGAAGGTCTCTTCGCGGTTGTCCTCCCAGACGTACAAAAACAGGCTGCACGAACCGGCCGGCAGATTCGTCAGTTCCAGGCGGTTCCCGCCCCAGCGGCTGCTGCGAATCATAGTCGCCCGCGAAACATCGGTGGCGGGCGTCAGGTTGACGCCCTGACTCTCAAACGCCTTGTCGCGGCAGACGTAATTCTTGGAATCGCGGCCTTCCCATTCATGGCCGTCGATCGTCACCGGGGGGCCGTTCAGGTTGATCCCGCGTAAAAAACCCGCCGGCTCTTCAGCGCGCAAGGGGAAAGGGCTGGCCAGCACGGCAAGCAGCAGGCAGAACAACGCCAGGTTTCCCCAGGCCGATCGACTAGCGTCGGCGGGGCGACAGCAGAAACTGCTTGCCATAATTCAGATGCTCCTCCATTGCCTGGACGGCCCGCTCCGCGTCGCCCTGCAGGACGGCGGCGGCGATTGCCTGGTGTTCGTGTCGACTGGTTTCAATGCGTTCGCCGTCCTGCTCCAGCACGCGCGAGATGACCCGGTGCATCCGATCCCGCAGCCGCGCCATCACGGAGAGGATCTCCTGGTTCCCCAGAAACTCGCAGAACATGGCGTGGAAGTCGGCGTCGAGCTCGACTGCCTGGCCAATCTCGCGCGACGCAGCCGCCTGTTCCTGCAGCCGCAGGTTCTCCTGCACCCGATCGGCCTCCGCCGCGTTCAGCTTGCCGGCGACCGCCCTTAAGACAAACGTTTCCAGTGCGCGACGGATTTCAAACTGGTCGGCGATTTCATGCACCGACAACTCCCGCACGACGATCCCCTGCTGCGGCGACACCAGCACAAAGCCCTCCGCCTCCAGTCGCACCAGCGCCGCCTTGACCGGCGTTTTGCTCATTCCCAGCTCGGCCGCCAGACGCCGTTCCGACAGGAACGCGCCCGGCTCGAGCGTGGTCTCCTGGATCCAGCGTTTCAGCTCCTCATACGCTCGCTGCTGCAGAAACGAGCGGTCGCCCGGCGCCGTGGAATCGGCCGGGGCAAGCGTGACATTCTGCAGGGGCGTTTCCGCCGGCATGGGCCGTACTCGTGAAAGCGAAGGTGAGAGTTGGAGTGAACGCCGTCTGTCATCTGCGTCGTTTGATGGAAGTGGAATCTATCTGAGATCTCAGTTAAAGTCAATCATTTTCCCCGTGTGCTTCGTCGAGGCGGGAAAGCCGTAGCTGAACTCGCCAGAGTTTGGCCGCTGTTCCCTCCAAATTCTGGCGACTTCGGCGACCTGCCTGCTCCCGGATCGCCCCATAAACCTGGCCGTCGGCATCTGGAAAAAGGGCGGTCGACCGTTCACGGTCGACAACCGCTGTGTCCCTTACGAGATGATGTCAGGTGAAGCTGATTTTCAGGCCCAATTCCTTCATTTGCAGCAGAGCCTCCGCATTCCCACGAGCGTCATCGACCGGATTATGCGTGTGTTTCGTCTTGCGGAGATGCTTGAAGTTCACGAAAGTGTCTTTTTGCATGCCCTTGTAAAGCGACCCGAGATTTGTCGAGCTGAAGCCGAATGGATTCTTGCCGATGTAGTGGTGGAAGTACCAGTTGATGAATTGCCAATCGAATCCGTTGTTGTCCGAAACGTAACCCTTCAGCCTTCTGAAATCGCTCTTGGCTGATTTCGACAAATTCGTTCTGTTTTGGGGATCATGGACGCTTCCCTTTCTAACGACGATGGCCTGGTGGACGCCGCCTTTTTGGAGAAGGTGCTGCGTGGGCGGTTGAGTGAGGCTGAGGCTCGAACGTTTGCTGCGGCCGGGGCCGAGATTATCGCCTTTACCATGCTGGCGCTTACACAGCGGGTCGCTGGTCAGCAGGCGGCCGGGCCGAACACGCCGTCGGCCGCCGTTCCGCCGTACGCCAAGCCGACCGCTTCGCCCAGGAAAGGTCAGCGGCGACGCGGCGGACAAAAAGGACATCCCGGCGTCACCCGACCGCCGCTTCCTGAGCCGGATCGGCGCCGCGAACTCCAACTCGATTGTTGCCCTGAGTGCCAGGGCAAGCTGCAGCGAACAGGCGACACTCGCACTCGCCGCAGCGAAGACATTCCCGACGGCCTCAAGCCGGTCATTACGGAAGACATCCTGCATCGCGACTATTGCCCGACCTGCAAGAAACGCGTCGAGCCCAAGCCGCCCGACGTCCTGCCGAACTGCACGCTCGGCAATCGCACGCTGGTCCTGTCGGCCGTGCTCCATTACCTGCAGGGACTGACGATCAGCCAGATTGTCGACACCTTCAACTTCCATCTGCGAATGAAGGTCACGCCGGGCGGGCTCATGCAGATGTGGCATCGGCTGGCGACTCTGCTGTTCGCCTGGTATGTGCAGATTCAAGCCGAATGTCTCGACTCGGCCCGGCTCAACGCCGACGAAACCGGCTGGCGAGTGCAAGGCAAGACGCATTGGCTGTGGTGCTTCGCCGGGCCGGATGCGACTTTCTATATGATCGATCGCAGTCGCGGTTCGCCGGCGTTACAAAAGTTTTTTACCAAAGCCTTCGAAGGCGTCCTCATTACCGACTTCTGGTCGCCGTACGATGCGATCGTCTGCGCCGACAAACAGAAGTGCTGGCCGCACCTGCTGCGCGACATGGCGAACGTCGACGAAAAACACGCCGGTGACAAGGTCTGGCAGTCGTTCGCGCGGCGAGTGGTCAGCGTCTATCGCGAAGCGAAGAAACTGCACGCCGCCAAGGCGACAACGGCTGCGGTCGACTACGACATCGCCGCGATGCGATTAGAAAGCCGACTGGCGACCATCGCCGGCGAAGCCTGGAACCACCCCGACGCGGCCCGCCTCGCCAAACGCCTGGCGAAGTACGGCGACCAGTTGCTGACCTTTTTATGGCACGACGACATCCCCTCGGACAACAACCACGGCGAGCGTCAGATTCGTCCGGCGGTGATGATCCGCAAGAACAGTTACGGCAACCACAGCGACCGCGGCATGCTCACCCAATCAGTACTGATGACGATCTTCCGCACCCTCAAACTGCGAAATCAACAACCGCTCGAAACGATCCTCGAAGCCCTCGCGAACTACGCCAAAACCGGAAAAATCCCGCCCCTGCCGCAGAAGGCTGAATAGTTACTCCGAAACAAACATCGTTCGTCCCTTGCAGTTGGACGCCAGCCATTCCTGGAATTGTTGCATCACCTGGTGCGCGTCGTCGAATTGGAGGCATTCTTCGCGTGTGAACCCGCTGACGGCGAGGGCCTCGGGGATGAATTGATCGGATATCGGTTTCAGCTTCCCGTAGAACGTGCGATTCAATTCAGGTTCGACGATGACCGCGCCGAAGCAGACCATCGAGTAGTCGCCCGGGATCGGGCCATCGGATTCGATATCAACCATGACGTACGGCATAGATTGCGTTTCCTTTGCGACGGTTCTGAGGCAGCGGACGAACGACCTGGCTAACGGGGCGGGCCGCGCAGCCGATCGTTCGCTGTTACCGGTTGTAAGCCGTAATGATTTCTGGGGGCGATCGGTGCCGGCCATTATCTGGCTATTCGCAATGGGATTGCAATCCAGTTTGCGGCGTCCTGCCGTGGAAAATCAGAGAGCGCACGCTGCTGGCCATTACAGGTCCATCGACATTTGGAACTGGGGAAGCGGCAGGATGCGAAGCAAGAACCGCCCGACGCTAGCGCGTTCGGCTCACAGGATCAGCCGGCTCACGCCGCTCAGGTTTCGTGGTTCCTGTTGAGAAAAATCCCGAAGAAGCAAGAACCGCCCGACGCTAGCGCGTTCGGCTCACAGGATCAGCCGGCTCACGCCGCTCAGGTTTCGTGGTTCCTGTTGAGAAAAATCCCGAAGAAGCAAGAACCGCCCGACGCTAGCGCGTTCGGCTCACGGGATCAGCCGGCTCACGCCGCTCAGGTTTTGTGGTTCCTGTTGAGAAAAATCCCGAAGAAGGCCCCATAAACCTGCCCGTCGGCATCTGGAAAAAGGGCGGCCGAGCGTTCAAAGTAGAGGGACTCGGCCCGCCGCTTCCTGGCGTTGTCCTTGTTCTTCCCCCGGAGGCTTTCCATGCCACGCTCAAAAACACTCTTGCCGGCCCTGTTGATGGTCGCCCTGCTCACCGTCGGATTCACGTCTGCTTCGCTCATCGCCAAAGAACCGCCGGCGAAGAAAACGGTCCGCGTGCTCACCATCGGCAACAGCTTTGCCGGGAACGCCTGCAAGTATCTCAAGCAGATCGCCGAGGCCGAGGGCTCCACCGAACTTCGCATCGGCACGGCCAACCTGGGCGGCTGTACGCTGGAGCGTCACTGGAGCCTGGCCGACGCCTCCGCCAGTGATCCGACCGTCCAACCGTATGGCTATGGCGACAAGAAGCTGAGCCTGCAGGAGTATCTGGAAGTGGAGCCCTGGGACTATGTCACCGTGCAGCAGATGAGCGCCCTGAGCTTCAAGCCCGAGTCGTATCATCCTTATATCGAACGCCTGGCCGAGACGATCAAGAAGCACGCCCCCCAGGCCAAGATTCTGGTGCATCAGACCTGGGCCTACCGTCAGGACGCACCGCTGCTCAAGCAGTGGGGCATTACCCAGCAGGAAATGTACAAGCAGTTAGTCGGCGCCTATGACGCCATCGCCGAATCGCTCCAGGCCCGTCAGATGCCGGTGGGCGACGCGTTTCAAATCGCCCGCAACACGCCCGGCCGCGAAGTGCTGGTGTACGATCCCGACTACAACTACGACGCCCCGCAGCCGCCCCAGTTGCCCAAGCAGACCAACTCGCTGGTCGCCGGCCAGTACTGGAGCAGCAAAAGCGGCAAGCCGATGCTTGCCCTGGATTTTAAACACGGGAACAACAAAGGCTGCCTGCTGGCGGGACTTGTCTGGTACGAAGTCCTGACCGGCAACGACGCCCGCGAATCGACCTACGTCCCCAGCGGACTGCAGGAAGAGGACGTCGTGTATCTGCGCGAAGCGGCCCACGCCGCTGTCAGCGGCAAGCCGGCGAAGTAGACGTTCCGTCTGTCTGAAAGCAGCCGCAGTCGGAAATCGTTCCGCTGCGGTTGGGGTCGCAAAACCTCTTGCTGACAGAAGTTGACAGTCAATTGTCTTTCGCTCCGCGAAAGGACGCGTCCTTTCACGGAGTGAAAGGCGACTGTCCGACGTCTGCACTTGCTCAAAACGACGAACCAGAATCCGGCAGTTATTCTTTTCACGGAGCGAAAGTCGACTTTCCGGCTTCTGCTGTTCCTCAAACGACGCTCCCAAATCCAGCAGTCTTTCTTCTGCTGCCAGCCGTTACAGGTCGGGCTCTTCTTCCCAGACCGACCCGTAGGCGTCGATGTCGTCGAAGTACGCCAGCAGCTTGCCGAAGAACGCATTGGCCGAAAGCGTCGCGCTGTCGCCCACGACGATCAGCTTGCGACGGGCCCGCGTGAGCGCTACGTTCATCCGTCGGGCGTCGGCCAGAAAGCCGATCTCGCCGATCGCATTGGAACGGACGCAGGAAATCACCACGGCTTCTTTCTCACGTCCCTGGAAGCCGTCGACCGTATCGATCTCCAGCCCGTCCCACTCGCTCCGTTCCCGCAGCCAGCGGACTTGCGCCGCGTAGGGAGCGATGACGGCGATCTCAAACGGGTCCAGCCCGGCCTCGATCAGTTGGGCTACCTTGCGAAGCACAAACGCCCCTTCGCCCGGGTTCCGCTTGCTTTGCCCCTCGGGCTCCAGCTCTTCGACCCAGTCGGCTCCGGCGGTATCGATGAAAGAGACCGGCTCCATCGTCAGCACTGACGGCTCCACATGCGACAAGTCGTGCAGCAGGTGGGAAGCGACCGAATCGTGCGCCAGCAGCGAGTCCTCGTAAAACTGCCTGGAAGAGAACTGCATGATCTCGGTATGCATACGGTATTGCACTTCCAGACGACGCGTCACCGACGGGCCGTACTCGCCGACCAGCCGTTCCAGCATGCTGATCGCCAGCCCTTCCCGGGCGGCTTCCGTACAGAGCACGGTGGGCGGCAGTTGCCGATGGTCGCCCGCCAGCACGATCCGGTCGGCCCGTAGCACGGGGATCCAGCAGCCGGGCTCGGTGCTCTGGCAGGCTTCGTCGATCACGGCCAGATCAAAGTAGCGGTCGCCCAGCAGGTCCTCGGAGAACGCCGTCGTGGCGCAGATCACATCGGCCCGATCCAGGACCGAGTTGACCGCTTGCTGCTCTAGCTGCCGGGCGTCGTTCTTCAGGCGTTTGGCCTCGCGGCGCATGTCGTTTTTGGAGCCTTGCGCCGGTCGGGACCGCGTGTAGCGGTTGGCCTTGCGGGTCAGCTCTTCGGCGTCGTGGAGCATGTCGTATACGACCTTCATCAGGTCATGCTCTGCCGCCAGGAAGTCGAGCGTAAAGTGCCGCAGCCGCTCATCAACGCGGGCCGGGTGCCCGATGCGAACAACCCGGCGACCGGCCGCCATCAGCCGCTCCAGCAGGTTATCGACGCCCGTATTGCTGGGGGCGCAGGCAAGGACTTTCTCGCCCCGATCGATCGCCTGGCAGATCAGCTCCACGACGGTGGTCGTTTTGCCGGTGCCGGGCGGGCCATGGATGATGGCCAGATCCTGCGAGGAAAGGGCGAACCGCACGGCCTCTTGCTGGGAAGGATTCAGGTTGGCCGTGAATTCCAGATCCCTGGGGCGGGAGAACCGCGGCTCGCGATTGCCCAGCAGCACCTCGCGGAGCTGGCCGGTCCGCCCGGTGGCTCCTTCGACGACGCGGAGGGCCGCTTCCTGCCGTTTCCGCGTGACTTCGTCGGCCGACAGGTCGATGCGAAAGCGGTCGCCTTCGGGCCAGTCATCGACAGAGACTTCAATCGAGTCGCCGCGTCGGGCGCTGACGACGCCGTGCTGGGATTCGCCGCTGGCTCCATCGGGCGACAGCACCACAGGGGCTCCGACGCGCAGGCGGTTCCACGGCAGGCGCAGACTGCGATTCCGCTTCATAAAGGTGACCAGCGAGCGTCCGCCCAGGCCGGGTTCATCGTGCACAATCACCAGATCCAGCAGCGTCTCTCCCGACTTCTCGGCGTTGGACAGGGCGCTGCGCTGCCGCCGTTCTTCGATCTGGCGGATCTCTGCTTCGGACTCCATCTGGAGCCATTCGCGTAACTGCTGAAAATGATCGTAGCCTGGAATAACAGGTTCCCTTCGTTCGCTGGCCTGGGGTGCGGCTGGCCGGTTGTCGCCGTTTTTTGTTTCTCCAAGTATGACAACGGAACGGTTCCTTACCTAGGGGCAAGGCAATCGACAGGCGTTTCCCCAGCATGTAGCCGAAGTCGCCAGACGTTGGAGGGAGGCGTTTGGGCGAGGGAAAACGCGGCCAAACTCTGGCGAGTTCCGCTACGGGGACCGTAGACGCTTGGACGGACGCGGGCCAGCGGGGCCTGGATTTTCATCGACAGACGCCCGGCCCTCGTCATTCGTATGCCGGTGAAGAATCCGTAAAGCCAGCGGCGGTGGTTACCGGTTTGTCGCCTGGCCGGGAGCCTCCGCCGCAATCCGCGTTTCGCGCAGCTGGCAATCGCCCGCATGGAAACAGGCCGAACCGGCAAGGTGCGTCAATTGCACGTCGACGAATCCGGCTTCCACGAATAACGCCAGCACCTCCGCCGTGGTGGGAACCACCTGGACCGCAGCGGCCGGGCCGGGCAGACGCAGCGGCTGATCGCCGAGGGGCTGGTTGGAGGTCAGCATGTGCAGATGGACTTCGCCGGCCGGCTTGAGCACCCGGAGCAGTTCGGCCAGGCGACGCGACTGTTCGCACCGTTCCAGACGTTCGTTGAAGGTTCCCTGCAGGTTGATCCGGTCGACCGTGTGATCCAGGATCGGCAGCCGCGTCGGGAACTTTTCGCCCAGGCGATGGGCCCAGACCGACAGCGCCGGTGCGTCGGCCGGTGCGTCGTCGGCCGCGGTCGCCGCCAGTTCGCCCTGGCCGCGGTGTTCCAGGTGGTCGTCGTCCAGCGTGTAGACCTCCCACAGGTTGCCGTCGGGGTCATGCACCCAGAATTTTGTCTGCCGGGCGTAGCAGCATTCGACCCCTTCTTCGCGTCGCGTGCTCATGCCGGCCAGCTCCAGGCGCCGTTGCATTTCCACCAGGGCGGCCGAGTCGGGCAGACGAAAGCCCAGATGATTCAGGTTCCCGCCAGGCGAGGCGGCGTGCGGTTCCAGCGACAGCACCAGCGGCGGGTTCTCCAGCTCAAATTTGGCGTAGTCGTCCCGCAGTTTGGACACCGCCTGGCCGAGGAACGCCTGGAAGAACGCGACGGATCGCTCCAGGTTCGCCACATTCAGCGACAGATGAAAACGGATGGCGGCGGACGATTGCTGCGACGCTTGGGCGTCGGCAGGGGCGATCGAACTCATCAGGACGACTCCGGAGAAACGCGAGGATGTCCCGCAGCGGCCGGCTCCTGCCAGGAGCCTTGCGCCGCACACGGCACGGGA
This sequence comes from Lignipirellula cremea, assembly GCF_007751035.1. Lineage (NCBI taxonomy): Bacteria > Pseudomonadati > Planctomycetota > Planctomycetia > Pirellulales > Pirellulaceae > Lignipirellula > Lignipirellula cremea. The sequence continues at coordinate 804,399 of NZ_CP036433.1, forward strand.
ACAAAAAACGCACCCAGCGCCAGCAAACCGGCTACTCCCGCCAGTCCATAAAGCACCGGGGCAAAGCTGCCCCAGGTCTCCTGACCGGAAGCCACCGCCAGCGGCCCCGTGGCCGACGCCAGCACGGTCATCATCTGTGCGGCCGCCTGGATCCGGCCCAGATTCCGCGGCCCAAAGGCATGGCTCCACACGGCAAAAAACAGCACCGTGATCAGCCCGCCCGCCACGCCGCCCACGATCGCCTGGACCCACGCCTGCCAGACCGTCTGCAGCAACGGCAACGCCGCCAGCGATCCGGCCAGCAGCGCCATGGCCACGCCCAGCAGCGGGGCCAGCGAAAAACGGGTCGCCAGCCAGCCGCCCGCCAGGTTGGCGACCATGCCGCACAGCAACCCCACGATCAGCACCGTATGGTAGACCGATTCCGGAAGCCCCCGTTCCGCCAGGATCAACTGCTGGAACAGGCTGATGCCGGCGCTGGAAAAGCCAAACAGCGAGATGCTTAAAGCAAAGACCCAGAAACAGGACGTGCCCAGGGCATCGATCAAAGTGGCGCTGGGCGGAGCGGCGGCGTCGGTCGTTTCTTCCACCTCCAACCGGTTGACGTCCTCTTTCTGCCGGCGACGAAAGGGCAGCGCCAGCAACCAGGCGATCACGGCGACCAGCAGCAACACCGCCGCCATCTCCAGCCAGGCTGTTCGCCAGCCGGCGCTCGCCACGCGGACCGCCAGCACGCCCGTCCCCACCGCCATCAGCAGCGTCATCAGCACCGCGTAGGTTCCCATCGCGGGCCCGTTATTGCCGCGAAACCACTTGCCCAGCATGGTAATGCTGACGACTGACAGCATGCTCTGTCCCAGCGCGCGGGTGAGCGTGATGGTCGCCAGCAGCGCTGCCGCGCTTTCGGCGTAGCTCATCGCCAGGACCGATCCGGCCAGACTCAGCAGCACGGCGCCCAGCACCAGCCGCACGCCAAAACGATCCAACAGCCAGCCGCAGGGAAAGCAGAACAAACTGCCGATCAGCGTCGCCGCCAGGTTGATCTGCGCGAACTGCGTTGCTTCGATGCTGGGAAAGTCAGCCAGCAGACGGGTCGTAATCAAACCCAGCCCATGGGTGCGTCCCGGCAAGGTAGCCGCCATCGCCAGCGCGGCGGACACCAGCACCCCGGCGCCAGCGGCCCGGCTGTAATTGCCGCGGGGAGCGACGCGGGGTTCGCCTGGGGGCGAGATCGTAGAAGAGGACAGCTTCGCGTTCACGCGGCGGGAGTCTCCTGGGAATGAGCGGCGATTTTCGTCAGGAACACGAGGCCAATTGCCGTCGACTGTGGTTTGGTCGTTTTGCGAAAAAGCAGGCGCAGGAAGTCGACTTTCGCTCTGCGAAAGTACGCGTTCTTTGACGGAGTGAAAGACGACCGTCCGTCGTCGGTTCTTGCTCGAAACGGTTACGCGTGTATCTGCCAGTCATTCGTCGCACGTTCCTTACCTGAAGTAGACGCCCGTCTTGCCGTATTCGGCGTACTTTGTCACCAGCCAGGCATGAAACTGCCGGTAATGGGCGTCCCGCTGGTCGCCGCCGTCGCTGGCCGCGTTATAGCTCAAATACAACTGCCGGCGTGCCTGGCTCCCCTGGTTGGCTCCCGACCGATGCGGCGTGAACCCGCTGAACAGGGCCACATCGCCGGGCCCCATTTCCAGCAGCACGCCGGTCGACGCGTCGACTGTTTCCGGCGGCAGTTGGTGGTATTCGCCGTCGGCCGGCGAAAGATACCCTTGCTGATGATAGCCGGGAAACACTTCGGTCGCGCCGTTTTCCGCCGAGGTCGCGTCGATCGGGATGATGACCGTGACGAACGACTGCGGGAACTCCTTCCAGCCGATGTAGTCCTGGTGCAGCGCGTAGCCCGTGGCGCCCGGCGGCTTGAAGATCAGCTTGTCCTTGAAGAGCCGCGGCTCTTCCCGATAGATCGCCTGGAGCAGGTTTTGCAGTCGCGGATCATGGGCGAAGTAGCGGCAGACGGGACCAATATCGATCACCGGATCAAAGCAGTCGAACCGGCACTCGCCCGTTTCGGCATGGTCCTGCCAGCGGCAGCGGATGTTTTGCGTATCGACCAGTTCCGTCCGGCCGAGCAGCGTGTCGGCTTCCTGGGCCAGGGCCTCGATCTCTTCCGGAGAGAACAGGTTTCGCACCAGCAGAAATCCTGTCTCCCGGTAAGCGGCGACCTGTTCCGGCGCCAGGGCGTCGGCTGCAGCGGCAAGCGGTGTCATCGGCGAATCCCAGGGAGTGACAGTCTAATAATCGCACAATCATAAGATAGTCAAGCCGCCGGGCGAGGGAAACCTCTCCCAGGGGAATTCCGCCAGTTGTGAAAACAACGTTCCGGCTGCAGGCTCCGCCTGGGTGGAACCTGCAGTCGGGAAGGGCGCGGCCAGGCCGGTTACTTTTTCGCCGGGCTGGAGTCGGCCGTAAAGAATTTGGCGACCTGTTCGTCCGGCGGGGCCGGGGTGAGGAGCGCCCCGAAGACGCCCATCGAAAACGAGACCAGGGCCCCGATAATAAACGGATGAAAGTTCAGCGGTTCGATGGGACGGAATTCTCCGTACAGGATCGTACCGGCCGCGTAGAGTCCCACATTGGTGAAGAACCCGGCCAGCATGGCAATCACGGCGCCCTGTTTATTGAACCGCGGCCAGTACAGCATCAGCACCACCGGCGCCAGAAAACTGCTCGACAGGCCGGAGCCGCTGAACACCACAATATCCTGCAGGTACTTGGGCGGCCAGATCGCGGCCACCATGGCCCCCGTGCCGATCAGAATGGTGACCGCATAGGTCATCTGCTTGATCGTTTTCTCGGTGGCGTCGGGGTTCAGGTTGCGCTGGTAAATATCGCGGACCACGGCCGAAGAGATCATCAGCAGGAAGCTGTCCATCGTCGACATGACGGCCGCAAACGGGGCGGCCGCCAGCAAGCCGGCCAGCCACGGCGCACCGACGGATTCCGTCAGTAGCTTGGCCATCTCCGGCATGATCCGATCGGGTTCCGTCTCCCAGCCGGGAGACAGCACGCGGGCGCAACAGAAGATGATCACCAGCGGAAAGTAGATCAGCGTGTAATAAATCGAGACGGTGAAAATCGCCCGACGCAGCGTATTGGAGTTGTTAAACGCCATCAGCCGCACCATGTTGCTGGGCTGCCCGGCGCCGGAAAAAGCCCACATGAAAAAGAACGAAATCGCCAGGCTCAGCGGCAGGAATCCGTCGGACGAGGTGTTGCTGGGGCCGGGGCCTGTAATGTAGACCCCCTTTTTTCCCTGGCCAAAAGCCAGTTCTTTCGACGATGCGATCGAAAGTTTCAGGCTGGGCGGATTGTCAGACGCCTTGGATTCGTACAGCTGCTCGATCTCCACCGGGGTGGTGATTTGAATCGCATTGATATTGGATTCTTCGTCGCCGACCAGGGCCTGCTGGGTGTCGACTTTGATGATGGCTTCTTTGCTGGTGCGAAACACCTGGGGCTGGCCATCGATTTCCTGTGTGAACCACTGGTTGGCCGGGATGACGACCCGTTCCTTCACGGGCGCGTCGGCCCTGATGTTAACGGTGACGGCCAGCGGCGGCGTCATTTCCGCCATTTTTTTTGTGGCGTTCCCCATGCCGCCAACCAGGTACAGCGCCAGCGGCAGCATGAGAATCACCCCGCCCACCATGACAAACCCCTGCATCACATCGGTCCATACGACCGCCCGGAAACCGCCGTAGGTCGTATAGGCGACGACCGCCAGGGTGAAGGCCAGCAGGCAGAGCAGGTATCGCATATCCACGCCGGCCAGGATCAGGTTAAGACCGGGCGTGTCCTGCACCAGCTTGCCGGTGCTGTCGGCCGCATCCTGGAAGAGCTGGGTATCGGTCAGCAGCGTTTTCAGAATCACGCTGCCGCCTTTGAACTGGGCGATCAGGTTGAACGTCATGAAGAAGACAATCAGCCCGGTCGCCAGCATGCCGAACAGCTGACTGTCGAAGCGATCGCGGAGCACATCGGGAATGGTGATCGCGCCCGTTTTGCGGGCCGTCTGGTTCAAGCGTTTGGCCAGCAGCCCCATGGAGACCAGCGGCACGATCATATAGCTGCCGATCCACAAGGCGACGACCCAGCCGTGCGTATACACCAGTGCGGGGAAGCCGATAAAGCTGCCGCCTGAGGAGCTGGTGGCGGCGAACGTCAGGGCGAACGCCCAGACGCCCAGCGAGCGGCTGCCGAGGAAGTACTCGCTCATGAACGTTTTGGACTGCAGCAGCTTGTGCGATCCGGCCGCCAGCACGACCACGCCCACCATGTAAATGGCGAACACCACGAGCGCCGAATTTCCGCCGGCCGCCCAGAGCTGCAGCGAGGCGGGGTCGAGGAACTCACGCAGGGATAAATCAGGCATGGTTCGACTCCTCGTGCGGCGGCAGTTTGTTCTGCAGGTGGCTCGGCTGGGGAACGTCGGACACTTGCTCTTCGCCCAGGTCGTCGTTCTTCATGAAGAAAAAGCAGAACCAGAAGGCGACGACATCCACCGCCAGCCAGGGAGCGAGCAGGCCCCAGAACGCCCAGGCCGGCATCCCCAGCACCAGGCTGATTTCAGGAGCCTCGCCTTCGGCAGTGGTCGGCAGATAACCGAAGTACACGCAGACCGTGACCGACCACAAGATAAAGACAGCAAACAGCGCGACGATCACGAACGATTCGCGCCGCGCATTAAGGTAGACCGGATCGGGTATCGACATGGAATTCGCGGGGAGAGAGTTTTCGGCAGGTTTCGGGCGAGTGGACGTCGCAAGTATCGACGATTGCGGCGCGCATCTCAAGAGACGAGACAACGCCGAAAACCGCTTTCTCCAAAAAGAACGCCCAATTGCCCGCCCGCTTAGCCTTCTTTGACCGCGCGGATGATGTCGAGCACGGCCTGGCGGCCATCGGCGAACAGCATCAGGGTGTTGTCGGCCGCGAACAGCGGGTTGGGGATCTTGGCGAAACCGGGGCTCAGGCTGCGTTTGATGACAATCACCGTGCGGGCCTTGCCGACCTCGATGATCGGCATGCCGGCGATCGGACTTTGCGGGTCAGTCTGGGCGACTGGATTGACGACGTCGTTGGCGCCGATCACGATCGCCACGTCGACTGTTTCCAGCGTGGGGTTGATTTCGTCCATCTCTTTGAGCTTGTCATAAGAGACGTCGGCCTCGGCCAGCAGCACGTTCATGTGACCCGGCATGCGGCCCGCGACCGGGTGAATGGCGTATTCCACCACGGCGCCGCGTTGTTCCAGCAGGTTGCCCAGGTCGCGTACCGCGTGCTGGGCCTGGGCGACGGCCATCCCGTAGCCAGGGACAATCACCACGCGCTGGGCGCCGTCGAGCAGCATGGCTACATCGTCGGCCGAGGTTTTACGCACGTTGGCGTAAACCGCGTCGTCGTCGCCGCCGGAACTGCCCGTTCCCATCACGCCGAACAGCACGTTCGTCAGCGAGCGGTTCATTGCCTTGCACATGATCTGCGTCAGAATAATGCCCGACGCTCCCACCAGCGAACCGGAAACGATCAGCACGTTATTCAGAATCACAAAGCCGGTCGCCGCCGCGGCCAGGCCGGAGTAAGAATTGAGCAGGGCGATCACCACCGGCATGTCGGCGCCGCCGATCGGCAGCGTGAGAAACACCCCCAGCACCAGCGACAACGCCACAATCACAAAGAACAGCAGCGCCACCAGCCAGAAATCCATCGTCGGACCGCTGACCGTAATCAGCACCGTCAAAGCCAGCAGCACAATCGCAATTACCAGGTTGATAATCTGCTGGCCCGGCAGGGCGATCGGCTTGTCAAAAATCGCCAGCTCCTGCAGCTTGCCGTACGCCACCAGGCTGCCGGAAAAGGTCACGCCGCCAATCAGACCCGAGAGGGCCGTCGCCAGCAGCACATCGAAGTTCACCAGATCCGGGCCGCCGGTAAACAGATAAGCTCCCGCCACCACGACCGACGCGGCCCCGCCCAGCCCGTTAAAGATCGCCACCAGCTGCGGCATCGCCGTCATCTGGATTTTCAGCGCCAGCCAGGCGCCAATCGCCGAACCGATGATCGCGCCGATCACCACATAGGTGTAGCCCGCGTTGGCGGGTCCGGCCGGATTGTTCCAGGCGGCGACCTGCGCATCGAACAGCGCCCCGATGATCGCCAGCAGCATTCCCCCGGCGCCAAACAGGTTGCCCCGCACGGCCGTGCGCGGGTGGGCCATCAGCTTGATGCCGATCACAAAGCAGCAGGCGGCCGCCAGGTAGATCAAGCCGATCAGGAACGTATAGAACGTGGTATCCATAACGACGGGCAGTCTGTTCGGTGGGAAAGGCAAGAAAAGCAGGGCCGCAGGTTACTTCTTTTTGAACATCGACAGCATGCGGTGCGTCACCAGAAAACCGCCGACCACGTTAATGGCCGCCAGCAGCACCGCCAGCATCGCCGGTATGGCCGCCGCCTGGTGGACCGAAGTGGCGACAATGACGGCCCCCACAATCGTAATGCCCGACACCGCGTTGGAACCCGACATCAAAGGCGTATGCAGCGTCGGCGGCACCTTGGTGATCACCTCAAAACCGACAAACACCGAGACCGCAAAGATCGTCAGCATGTCGACCAGCCCCCGTAACCGGGCCCGGCGATTGGCGATCGCCAGCGCTTGCACCGGATCCGTTTCGAGAGCGACGGGCGTGACATTTCCCGCGACCGGCGGGGATAGCTCGGCCAGCAAGGGCTGGACGCCTGGGCTTCGACTTCCGGTCGACAGTCCCGGCAGTGCAGGCGATTCCTGCCCATCGGAATGTCCCGCGCCGGGGATGCTGGAATAAACGATGCCGCCGAGTGTCAGCACCAGGCAGACCAGCAGCACGCCCAGGATTCCTGTGGACCAGCGTTCTGGCGAACTCATGATGCGTCCTCTTCATCAACAGGGGTTTCAGCGGCGGGCGAAGGTGCGTCTTCTTCTTCCGACAGCAGGCCTTCGACTTTGATCGTGTCCTGCTGGCGAGGATCGACATTCGGCGATTCCGGTTCGCCCAGCGGTTCCAGCGGCTCCAGGCCGAGCGCTTCCCGCATGCGGGCGTTGTAGATCTGGCCATGATGGGCGACGAGCGTATCGCGAATGATCTCGTCCTGGAAATTCAGTTTCAGGTGATCGCCGTCGAGCAGGTTCAGCAGGAATTTGGAGATGTTGTTGGAGTACATCTGGCTGGCGTGGTACGGAATTTCCGACGCCAGGTTGGTCGGCCCCAGCACCAGCACGTTGTGATGCAGCACCCGTTCATCGGGCAGGCTGGGCTCCACATTGCCGCCCCGTTCGGCCGCCAGATCCAGGATCACGCTGCCGGGCTCCATCTGCGATACGGCGTCGGCCGTGATCAGCAGCGGGGCCGTTTTGCCAGGAATGGCGGCGGTCGTAATCACCACATCGCTTTCGGCGACGACTTTGGCCATCAGGGCCCGCTGCTTCTGGTAAAAGTCGTCGTCCATTGCTTTGGCGTAGCCGCCTTTGTCCTCGGCGGAGGCCGTTTCCAGCTCCAGTTCGACAAACCGGCCGCCCAGGCTTTCGACCTGCTCGCGACAGGCGGGCCGCAAGTCATAGGCGCTCACCACCGCCCCCAGTCGTTTGGCCGTGGCGATCGCCTGCAGTCCGGCCACGCCGGCGCCAATCACGAATACGTGCGCCGGCTTGAGCGTGCCGGCGGCCGTCATCATCAGGGGGAACATTTTGGGCAGTTCGATCGCGGCCAGCAGTACGGCCCGATACCCGGCGATCGTCGCCATCGCCGACAGCACGTCCATGCTTTGGGCGCGGGTGATGCGGGGGATCAGTTCCAGGCCGAACAGCGACACGCCCGTTTCCGCCAGCTCCTGCGCCGCCTGGGGATTGCCGAGCGGATCGCACATGCCGATCAGCGTCTGGCCTGGTCGGCACAGGGCCAGATCAACCCGGCCTGCGTCGGGGTTGGCTCCCAGGCAGCGGACCTGCAGCAGGACATCGGCCGAGAAGAGCTCGTTGCGGCTGGCTGCCAGCGTGGCCCCGCGATCCAGGTATTCCTGGTCGAGGAACCCGGCCGCGGCGCCGGCGCCGGGCTCTACGATCACTTCGACGCCGGCTTTGATAAACGGCGGAACATTCGCGGGAATCATCGCGACGCGCCGTTCGCCCGGGAATGTCTCTTTGGCAATCGCAACCTTCATGGCGGCTTTCGCAAGGGAAATGCAAGTTCAGGCAATCGGTTGACCCGTCGGCCAGCGGTCGCCCCGGAACGGGGATCGCAGCCGACCTTCCGCCGTCGTCGACAAACGGCCGCGACAAGCAGTCGGTCGCTGCTGTTGAGGGAAATTCTAATAGATCCCAGCGGCTACCGGGAGGGCGAGTGGAAATTCGTTCCGGCGCACAGGAGAAAACCTTGGCGGGACGGTAACAAAGATAGCGTTTGTCCGCTGACAGAGAATGCCGCAAGCCGGCGGGAGACGCGCTCCGCCGGCAGTGACGGCCGAAGTTCGCCTGGCGAAAGGACGAAAGATGCTGGTTCCGCTGTACACGACCGCCTGCCCTGCTTGCGACGCGCTGCTGGCATTTCGCCAGAATCCGGCCGGCCGCCCGGTGCGCTGCAATCGCTGCGCCGTCGTTTTTACGGTCGTCCTGCCGCAGCATGCACGCGGGGCATCGCTGGCGCCGGAGGGAATTTGTGACGCAGACGCGTCACCGGAATGCAGTTCGCCGCACGAGGGTATTCCCTCGCGCGGTCGAACATTATTTCCGTGGTGATGTCAGCGGGACCTGGGGCCAGGTCCAATACTGGGAGATCAAAGGGCTGAACGTCCTGGTGGTGCGTCAAACCATAAAATCAGGTTTCTCTAAATCAGCCGCCGGGCGCTAGCCCACGGTTTTTTTGGCAGCATAGCAGCACGGCCGAAATCGCTCACTCTAAGATTGAAGATTGAAGATTGACGCAGCACTAGCGGTGCGTCAAGTTTCAATTTCAGGTTTGGCCATTTTCGCGCGAGCCGCTGTTCCTTTTAGTTAACCGTGGCTATCGCCAAAACGGCTAATTGGAAGAACTCGAACTCTTTGCTTTGACGCCGCACTAGCGGTTAAACAGCGATTCCCGCGGCGCATATTGCGTGGCGATGGAAATCTGCGGCACCTCGACCGGTACCGGCTGGATATCGAACGGCACGCCGGCAAACGTATGCGGCACCAGGGCCGTTTGCGGCAGGGCGCCGGGACGTTCCACCACCGTTTGCGACTCGGCGGCGTACGACTGGATCACCTGGTGGACGGCCGGGTTGATTTCAATCTTGCCGTCGGGCCGGGCGCGGCCGATATCGGCGAAAGAGCCGACCGTCACAATGCTTTCATGCCGGTCATGGAATTCGTAAGCTTCGACGCCGGCCTGACGCAGCGCCAGGGTCAAGCGATGGGCTTTCTCGGCCGCTTCGGCCAGCTTGCTGCCGCCGCCGTTGTAGTCCAGCGGCTGGCTCTCCAGGCGTTCGACTTCTTTCTGGTCGAGCGTCACTTTGCCGCGGTACGAGCCGACCTTGACTGAGTACTTGCCCGGGCATTTAAGCAGACTGTACTGCACTTCCTGGTTCATCTTCGCCACCAGCGGATCGAGTCCCTTGGGGGCGAAGTACTCGGCCGGCAACAGCGGGTTCCGGGTGATGAAGGCGGCGCCCATCGTTCCGGCCGGTCGGCCGCTGCGAGTGCGCACATACCGGCGGAAGGTCACCAGTCGCTGCGTGGTCATTTTCCGTTTCGCCACATTCAGCGCGTCGGGATCGGCCGACTTGAGCTGGTCGAGCGTTTTCTCCGCCGTCGGATCGTAGACCGACTCAAAGTCGCCGACCAGCACCGCGTACTCGTCGAACTCGTCGTTATGTTGGTGACGCATCCGTTTGGGCTGGCCTTCTTTGGTCAGGCCGATCCCTTCGACGGCTTCCGAAAAATCGTAATGCTGGTTAACGACATACGCTTTCATGCCGTGCTGGCGCCGCAATTCAATCACCAGGTCGTGAGCCTGGCGGGCGGCTCCTTCTCCGGCAAAGGCGGCGCACATGATCAGCCAGGGGCCGTTCTGTTCGGTCAGTTCGTACGCCTTGTTCGGGTCGGCTTCGACCTTGCGAAAGGGGACAAACGACATCCACGGCGGCGCTGCCGCGGCGCAGACGGACATGAGCAATACCAGCAGACTGGCTGCAATCGGGCTTCGTGTTTTCATCATCGATCCTCCATGATCGGCGATGCAGGCGTCGCACCGCTGTGACCAGCGGCCGCGCACGCAGGATGTTCCAAAGTGAGAAGAGGCGGGACCATAACAAAAGCCCCGTCCCCCGACCAGAGCAACCTGGAACGAAATTTGGAATCGTGGTTCCCTCGTTCCAAAAAAAGAGCAGACGCCGGACATTCGACTTTCACTCCTTGAAAGATCGCGTTCTTTTGCGGAGCAAAAAACGACTTGCCGTCGACTTCCGTCAGGCACGCGTCGCGCGTTGTTTACTCGGCCGGCTCGATGCTTTCGACCCGGCTGACGACGGCCCCCTGGCGAAAGGTGGTGTGGATCACGTCGCCCGGCTGGAGCTGCTCGCTGGATTGGATCACGGCGCCGTCGTCCGCCTGGCGGGTCAGCGAGTACCCGCGGGACAGCACGCCCAGGGGGCTGAGCGCCTCCAGCCGGCTGGCGAGCGCATCGGTCCGGCGCCTGGCGCTTTGCAGTTGCCGCTGGATCGCCCTGGCGGCCCGTTGCTGCAGCTCGTCGCAGGCTCGTTCCCGCAGGCGGACCGGTTCCAGCGGCCGTCGCAGTACGGAGCGCTGGCTCAGCCCGTCGAGCCGGCGCCGCAGTTCGGCCATTCGCTGCCGCATGCGTCCTTGCATCCGCCGTTGATGGGACAGGAGCGTCGCTTCGACATCGGCCTGCGCCGGAGCGATCCGCTCGGCCGCCTCGCTGGGAGTCAGCGCGCGAACATCTGCCGCCAGGTCGCAAAGCGTAATGTCGACCTCGTGGCCGACCGCCGAAACGACCGGCAACGCGGAAGCATGCACGGCCCGGACGACCTCTTCTTCGTTAAAACTCCACAGGTCTTCCAGGCTGCCGCCGCCCCGGGTCACCACCAGCACGTCGACCGCGTCGCCCAGCTGGTTGGCGTAACGAATCCCCGCGGCGATCTCCCGGGCGGACCCTTCCCCCTGCACGCGGGCCGGAATGATCAGCACATCGACGCCCCGCCAGCGACGGCGGAGCACTTCGAGAAAGTCCCGAATGGCGGCCCCGGTCGGGCTGGTGACGACCGCAATCCGTCGCGGGAATTGCGGCAACGGTTTCTTCAGTTCTGCGTCGAACAACCCTTCGGCCGCCAGACGCTGGTGCAACTGGCGAAAGGCCAGCTGCAGGGCCCCTTCCCCCAGCGGCTCCATCTGCCGCACGACCAGCTGGTAACTGCCCCGCGGCGGATACAGATCAATGCCGCCGGCGCACACCGCTTCGATCCCTTCCCGCAATTCAAACCGCAGCCGTTCGACCGTGCTCCGCCACATCACGGCGCGCAGCTGGGCTTTCTCATCTTTCAAAGTGAAGTATACATGGCCCGACTGCGGCCGGCTGACGCCCGACACCTCGCCGCAGACCCAGACCTTGGAGAAAGAGCCTTCCAGCTCCTGCTTCATCAGGCCTGTCAGTTGCGAAACAGAAAGCACCGAGTTGGACGAAGACATAGATCCGCACGCGTCATAAGGAGAAACAGCAGGAGCAACCCGCCAGCATCCGGCCGGCCGATCGTCGCTCGTTCCTCAATTTAGCCGATTCACTCGCCGGAACGAACCGCCGTCCCACCGATTAAATCCTGCCTTTGGTTATCGCCAGCTACTGCGCCGGTACGAGCTTGCCGCTGGTCGGATCGAAGTGGGGAGCGGCGCCTGTGTACTCCACCTGGGAGTGCGGCCGCTGCAGCTTGACGACAAAGTCGAACAGGAATCGCATGACGGCCGTTTCCAGTTCGGGACGGGCATCGGTCCAGCTACGCTGGCCGGGCTGCACCCGCTGGCAATAGATCAGATGCACGCCAAAGGCTGTCGTAACCGGCGGGCTGGTTTCGCCGGGCTGCAGCTGGAACGCGGCCTGGGAGAATGACTCCGGCATCGGTTCATGCCGGGAGATGAGGCCCAGGTTTCCACCCTGGCGTGCCGTTGGCGCCTGGGAGTTCTGCAGGGCCGCCTGGGCAAAGGGGACCTGCTCCTGGGTGATCTGCGCGCGGACGGCGGTTGCCTGTTTCGTCGCCGCCTCCCAGGCGTCGGGGCCAGCCTGGGGATCGACCTTCCACAGGATATGCGCCACGTTCAGCTGTGTGCCGTCGAAGTCCCGGCGGTGCTGCTCAAAGAACTTCTGCAGGTTGGCGTCGGTCATGTGCTGTTCCAGGTACGCCTGCCAGCTGAGCTCCCAGGCGATCGCCTCGCGGAACTCGTCCTCCTGCAGACCGGCCCGCGACAGGTAGTCGGCCAGGGTCGTTTCCTGGGTTTTCAGTTTCTTCTTGACCTGCTCCAGCGACAGCCTGATATCCACCTCGCTGGCGGCCAGCTTTTGCCCTGCCAGGTAACGCAGGACCAGCCGCCGGCCGATGAACTGCTCGAGCGCCTGGGCTTCCAGCAGACGCATCTCCTCGGGCGGCGCCGGCCGCCCCTTGAGCGTATCCTGGACTTCGCGCTGGATACGGCCGTAGCGCACCGGCTGGCCGTCGACACGGGCCGCCACGGCGTTGCTGGCGGATGATTCGGCGGCCGTTGCGGGACAGACGCCGGTCAGCAACAGGCAGATCGCCGCCGCGCATGAGAAGAGTCGTGGCATTGGTCAAGTTCGCTTGCGCAGGAGAGGGAGCGGTCGAAAGAAGACGCTGGCGAGAGAAGCGGCTACGGCAGTTGAATCTCTTTCAACGAGTACTCAACTTCCCGCTTGATGATGGCCGCCGGCGTTTGATAGATGAGCGTGCAATCGGCCGGGCCCTTCTCCAGGTCAAAGTAATACTCGATGCCGACTTCGCTTTCTCCCTGGCGGACCGTTTCCAGGGCGGCGTAGTCCACCCGTTCGCCGGCCGCGTCCAGCATATAGGCCGGGTTGCCAAAGATCCAGTTCCGGTGCGACTCGAGTGCATTGGCTGCCTCGTCAAAGCGGACCAGCACCCGGGCGCCCCATAGTTGGCCGTTCGCCTGCAGGCGTTCCAGGGTGACGGTCACTCCGCCTCGTTGTTGTTCCACGTTGCGGGCGTTCTCCAGCCCGCTGAACTGGAACGTTTCCAGCCGGCCGGGAACGAGCGTGTGCAGCTTTCCTTTGAGCTCGGCGATCCTGGACGCGGTGCGGGGCGGCAACTGCAGCGGCAGGGTGAGTTCGACGGCGGGGATATCGGTTTGCACCAGGGCGGAGAGCGTGTTATCGCCAGCGGCCAGCTGCTCGCCGGTGTCGGTGACGACCGACAGGTCGGCCATCGGCTGGGTGATGACGATCGGCTCGATGCGCGGCTCCCATTCAATTTTGACGCCCACCTTGAGGCCGCTGATTTGCGGGTTACGCAGATCGCGAACGGCGTCGATGCGGGTTGGTTCGATCCGATAAATGCCGTTGTACGACGCCTGGCCAAAGCGGGGCAGTTCTTCCTCGGGACGGGACCGCACGTGGATTTTGTCGCCGTCGCCGCCGTAGGGATTCAGGGTCAGCTGCAGCTGATCCAGGATTTTGTCGAGCGCTTCCCAGTACGGCGTCTCTTCGAAATCGACCGTCACCATGCCGTCGTAATTCTCATAGCCGGCGGCCTGGTTGCCCGTTTGCTGGGCCAGCGCCTGCATCGCTTCGATCAGGGACATTTCCCCTTTAAGCGTGACGACCGAAGTCCGGGCGGCCTCTTCGGCGGAAAGGTTCTCCAGCGTTTTACGGACGCGGCTGAGGCGCTCTTTGATCTCCGCCGTGGAGCGGGGCGTCACGGGCGGCAGCAGCGGCAGGACGCTAACGCCCATCGCGATGAGCTTGTTCTCGGCCGCGATCCGCTCGGTCAGTTCCCGGTGATCCAGGTCGCGAATCAAACGCCGCACCTGCAGCCGCACGGCGGTATCCTCGGCAGACGGCGCCGCCGGCTGGGCCAGACAGCTGGCGACAAGCAGCAAAGAAACAATCATGAGCAGAGCTTTGCGAACGGAAAGAAAAGAACCCACCCGGCGAGCAGACAACGGGCATGGTTTTATTCTACGCGGCTCGCCTCGCGATTGCCAACGCAGCGATTGCTCGCTCCTGCCAGGAGGTGAAGGAGAAGAAAAAAGACAAGCGGTTTTTTGATGGACCAATGGCGGCCGCGGCAGGGATCAGGCTTGTCCAATTTGCGGTTTCAAAGACGCAGCGATCTATCACAGAGATCCGCTTCCTCCCGTTTTTTCTTCTCTTCCTCTGCGGTCTCGGCGGTGAATCTTTTTCTGACAGACGTTCACTGCCGGAGTTGCAGGCCCGGCGGTCATTTTTTCAGCAGTTTGCGGAGGGATTCCAGCACCTGCGGCGATTCGACGTCGGGCTGTTCGCGCACCAGCAGCACGAAGTTGTCGGCGAGGATTTCGTCGGGATGGATCAGGTAACGCGTGTTGCGGCCGACCTTGTCGGTATAGGCGGACAGCTTGACCGGATCAAACACGACCGGCTTGCCGTCTTTCTGTCGGACCTGCCAGACGCCGTTTTTCTGCTCCATCGACAGCATCCGGAACAGCAGGTAGCGGAAGAATCCGCCCGGCTTGTCGGCTTCGTACTTTGAAACTGACGCGTACAAAATGGGGGCGCCAATCAGCTCCTGGTCGCCTGTCTTCAGCCGGATCAGGTGCTCCGTAATCGGCGCGTCGGGATTGGTGATGCGCCGATCGACCAGCAAAGGCGGCGTCGCCACCGGGCCGCACGCCTCAAAGCCGATCGCCGCGTACAACGGGTCCCGCAGTTCCGGCTGATAGCGGCTGGCCACATGGAACAGCTCATGCAGCAGCAGGCGGTGTAACGCGTCTTCGCTGCGCTGCGCCACTCGGGCCGGCAGGATGACGGCGGCCCCGCGCGTGTAGGCCGCGTCCCCTTCTTCCTTGCCCGAGGTTTTGATGAGCAGCACCCGCTCCGGAAACAAAGGGCGCCACGGCTCCAGCTCTCGCGAAATGATCGCCAGCACAGGCGACAGCCGTTCAATCTCTTCCGGCGTCCAGGCCTGGGCGTGCGAGGCGGCAAACTCCAGGAACTGCTCGTCGGTCACCTCCTCTTCGGTATTCAGCCGGGCCTGCTTGTCAAAACGGCTGAGCGACTTCGTAAACAGGTCCGGCGTCGCCAGCAGTTTCTTTGCTTCCTCAACCGTGGCGAACGCGATACGGCTCTTCCCCTGCAGCGGCAGCTCAACCGCCTCGCCAGTCGTCGTCAGCAAGGCTGACAGGAGAACGGTCGCCAGCAGCAGTCCCGGTCGAATATGCATGAGGGCTCCAGGGTGAAGGAAAAAGAAGAGGCAAGAATCGCGAGCGTAATTACGGTCGGTTTTGGTTTGGTCGTTCTGCGAAAAAGCTGGCGCAGAAAGTCGTCTTTTGCTCCGCAAGAGAACGCGATCTTTCACCGGGAACGAGCAACTTTTAACTGACGGAATTCGAAAGTCAGTCGTCTTTCGCTCCGCGAAAGCACGCGATCTTTCACGGAGAGGTTGTGATTTTATTCCAGGGGCCTGGTCATGTTGGGGAGAAGGCGCTAAAAACAGGGAATGAATACTAATAATACCTCAGCGACGGCTCGTGTGAATCGCCCGGAACGGGCTCAGGTTGCCATGGAACTTCTCTCGCTCGATGATCTTCTGCCGGAGGATCATCGCGCTCGGGCGGTCTGGGCGTTTGTCAAGTCGCTCGATCTGGAACCGCTCTACGCGATGATTGTCGTCGACGGGCATCAGGCAGGCAGGTCCGCGATCGCGCCGGAAATCCTCGTTGCGCTCTGGCTGCTCGCCACGCTCGATGGCATCGGCAGCGCCCGGGAACTGGATCGGCGCTGCGATAAAAAGGGGAACACCCACCTGCCTTATTGGTGGATTTGCGGCGGCGTCTCGGTGAACTATCACAAGCTGAGCAATTTCCGTGTGCAGCATGGCGAATTCCTGGATAAAATTCTCGTCGACAGCGTGGCGGCCATGATCAATGCCGGCCTGGTCTCGCTGGAAACGATCGCCCAGGACGGCATGAAAGTTCGCGCCAGCGCCGGCCGAAGTTCGTTCCGTCGCGAGCCCACCCTGAAAGAACTGCAGAAGCAGGCCCAGGCTCATGTCGACCTGTTGAAAGAGGAAAGCGAGGAGGAATCCAATCGCCAGGCCGGCGATGCGCGTCGCAAAGCGGCCCAGGAAAGGGCGACTCGCGAGCGTCTGGAAAAGGTCAACGCCGCGATTGCGGAACGGGACAAACTGGCCGAGCAGCGTGAGAAACGGAAAAAAGGGGAAGGCCAGAAAACCCGCTGCAGCACGACCGATCCGCAAGCCCGTAACATGAAAATGGCGAACGGCGGCTACAACCCAGCATTCAACGTGCAGTTCGCCTCCGACGCCGATGCGCTGATCATCGTCGGCGTCGAGGTGACCAACGAAGGCACGGACGGCGGCCAACTGGCGCCCATGCTGGACAAGGTCCAAGCGAGCTACGGCAAGCTCCCCGAGCACGCCCTGGTCGATGGCGGCTACAACACGAAAGAGGGTGTCACGCTCGTCGAAAACATGGGCGTCAAAGTAATCTGTCCCATCCAGCGGGAAGAGCAGCTCCAGAAGCACGGGAAGGATCCCCATGCTCGGCAGAAAGGCGACACCGACGCCTACGCCATCTACCGGTCGCGGATGGCGGAACCGGAGAACAAGGAACGCTACAAGAGACGGGCGGCGGCGGCCGAGTTCCCCAACGCGGACTGTCGGAACCACAACCTGATTCTGCTCAACGTCCGCGGTCTGGTGAAAGTGAAAGCGGTCGCTCTGTGGCACGCCCTGGCTTACAACTTCACCCGCCTGCTGAAATTACGCGAAGCAACCGCCTGACAAGAGCCCAGCCGGGCGTTGGCGCCAATTTCAAGCACCGTCGCCCCAATGCACGACACCCGACACGCACCATCACGATAGAAAGACACGCACCACCACGATAGAAAAAGAGCGTCAGCAAGGCGGCCAGGAAAAAAATCCCGTCCCGCCAAAAAGGAATCGACCGCTCCCACGATAGATTCACAACCTGGGAGTGAAAGTCGACTGTCCGGCGTCTGTCCTTCCTTAAAACGACGAATCAATATCTGGCAGTTTCTCTTTTCACGGTCCGAGGGAAAGACGACTGTCCGGCGGTTTCCGTCAGTAATTCGTTGCACGTTCCTGGAGAAGAGAGCGAAAGAAAAGCGAATCGTCCGCATCGCTAATCGCTGGCCGGACGCGGCGGGTTGGCCCAGTGGCCGGACGGATCGGCGCCGGCGACGACGATCCCTTTCTGGTTCCAGTCCAGGCCGGCCCGCACCTCGGCGGCGCAGTAACGCAACGTCAGCCCGCAGCGGCGACGGTCGGAATCGTTCGCCTGGCTGCCATGCACCAGCAGGTCGTTGTGCAGCGAGATCTGCCCTGCCGGCAGCTCGACATCGATCGGGTCGCCATAGCGGTCGCCGACGTCGATCGCCTGGTTGAGCACGTTGCTCTGGTTCGAGCTTTCGCGGAACGGCAACACGCCCTGGTGATGGGAGCCGGCCAGGAACTGCATGCACGCGTTCTCCCGATCAGCGTCGTCGATCGCCAGCCAGACGGTCACGGTCCGCGTATGCGAAAACGGCCAGTAGGTGGCGTCCTGGTGCCAGTCGACCTGCTTGCCGTCGTGCGGCATTTTGCAGAAAAAGTGCGACCCCCAGCCGATCACATGCTCGCCCAGCAGGTCCTGCACATACGCGACAATCCGCGGATGGCCCAGCAGGTCATAAACCCGGCCATGCTTGAGATGGGCCGTACTGATCGAATAACTGTCCCCGCCCGCGGCCAGCACGTCCGCCAGCAGCTGGTCGAAGTAGGCCCGCAGATCGAGCATTTCCTCAGGTGAAAAGATCGTGAGACCTTTCACGTACCCCTGCTCGTTATAGTGGGCCACCTGCTTGCGGGTGAGGGTCGTCGGCGCCGTGGGGTCTGCCGGGATAAAGCAGAACTCCCGCGGCGTTTGCGACAACTGGTCGATCTCCGGCGTCATTGAAAACTGCGGTTGCCGATCCATGTGCGATCTCCCTGGGCTGCTTTGTCCCGGCCGCTTCTTCCTGACAGACCCGTCTTACAGCACCGCGGCGATGGCGTCGCAGAGCGTGGGCAGGTTCTTTTCCGTCATGCCGGCCACATTGATGCGGCCGCTGCCGACGATGTAAATCGAATAACGCTTCCGCAGCTCGTCCACCTGTAACGGGGTCAGGCCCGAGAAGGAGAACATGCCGCGCTGGCGGTCGATAAAGGAGAAGTCCTGGTCCCCTTTCCGTTCTTTCATGGCGGCGACGAACTGGCTGCGCATCTGTTTGATGCGGCCCCGCATTTCATCGACTTCCTGCTCCCACAGCTGGCGCAGTTCCGCGCATCCCAGAATCTCGGCGACGATCGAGGCGCCATGGCGGGGCGGGTTAGAATAGTTCGACCGCACCCGGGCCTTCATGTGGCTGAGCACCGCCTGGGCCGAGTTGGTGTCGGAAGCAACGACCGTCAGGGCGCCGACCCGTTCGCCGTACAGGCTGAAGTTTTTGGAGAACGAACTGCAGACCAGCAGCTCGGCGTTGGGCCGGGCCAGTTCCAGCAAGCCGGCGGCGTCGCTCGTCAGACCGTCGCCGAATCCCTGGTAGGCGAAGTCGACCAGCGGGAGCAGCCCTTTTTCCTGGACCAGGTCGCCAATCTTCGCCCACTGTTCCGGCGTGGGGTCGACGCCGGTCGGGTTATGGCAGCAAGCGTGCAGGCAGATGACGTCGCCGACCTTCGCTTCGCTCAGATCACGCAGCATCCCTTCAAAGTCGAGCCCGATCCCTTCGGCGTTGAGATAGCTGTACTGCTTGACCTCCAGGCCGGCCGCCTTGAAAATGTTCGGGTGGTTGGCCCAGGTCGGCTTGCTGCACCAGATCCGGGCGTCCGGGTAACTCTCCACCACAAAGTCGGCCGCAACGCGGAGGGCGCCGGTTCCGCCGGGGGTCTGCACAGTGGCGGCCCGGGCGGCGGTGAGGATTTCGTGATCGGCCCCAAACAGCAGTTCGCGAACCCGAGCCGCGTAAGCCGGCAGGCCGTCGATGCCCAGGTATCCCTTGGAAGTTTCGCTATCAATCAGCCGGCGTTCGGCCTGTTTAACCGAGTCCAGGATGGGCGTAACGCCCTGGCCGTTCTGGTAAACGCCGACGCTAAGATTGATTTTGGCGGGGTTGGAGTCGGCCTTGAAAGCTTCGGTCAGACCCAGAATGGCGTCGGGGGGCGCCATTTGCAATGTTTCAAACATGGTTCGTTCGCCTGCAACAGTGTTCGCGAAAAAAGCGGGTGGGATATCATCGAGAATCGCCGCGAAATGCGTTTATAATGTTACCCAGGCCGCGTCCTGGCAGATAGCCCCACCCCCCCGAGCAGGCGACTTTGTGGGGGCAGCGATTGAACTGCGGGAAAGGTTGTTGCGAGTACTATGAAATTCGGACCCTACTCAGAAGAGGTGGAGCAGGTCGTTGACTTCGCGAAAGGCAGCGACCTGTTTGCAGCAACCCCTAATCCTTCAGCCTTTGGAGACGCGCTGATAGTACGTGACTTTGCTCAAGCTAAATCGCTCGCTTGGGAACACGTCTACGGTAACGACGAGCTTCTTTGGTCAGATATCCGCGAGAGGGAAATGTCCGAAGTGAGGGCAATCGCACACACGATTGCCGACTTTTCAGCTTACCGCGATAACCTGTTCCCGTTGCTTCAAAAGTTGACCTTGTGCATAAAACGGAAGCTTGATGGAAACAAGACAGAGCTTCTCGACGACATCGCAGGCGATCTCTACAATTGTGCGTTCAACCGATGTGTCCGAGGATCAGGCGGATCTTGCTTTTTTGAAAGCATCTTCGTCGTCTACCGCGCTGGCGGGTGGCCGTGCGGCTGGGACGGCGACTACCCTCACGGCCGATTAGCAGTCTTTCTACCTGATTCAGAATGATGCACGAATCCCTGGTCAGGCGTAGTCCAATTGAGGCCGGTTGCAGGGGGCCAATCCTTGACGACCCCACGCTGGCAACGTTTGGGCGGGGGCGGAAAGGGGGCCACCCTTTTTCTACCCCTTGGCAAGCGAAAGCAAGTCAGTTGCAGTGCAGCTCTTGGCGATGTCGTGGCGAGGTTCTTCCGGTAGGGCGGGTGGAGCGTGGGCGGCTGATGGCTTGCGGACGGCGGCGTTGACGTAGTTGCGCTCGCCGGATTCGGCGCAGTAATACGCTGCGGAATTGGCGGCCGCCTTCGGTCTTGTTGGCGAAGACGGAAGCGGAAATGTTGCCCAGGCGGATTACCGTCTCGGGAGAGTTCTTGTCGTCGGTTGTCATGCGAAAAGATTAGCGCAGCCGGAAGCACTGCGCAAGTGTTTTTGCAATGACTTGAAGGAGCCGGCGGATGGCTAACCGGCGAAACATTCGCGGCTGGTTTGCACGCCCGCCAGCCAACGTTTCCCTTGGCAGTGTCAGGAGCAATGGCAAGAAGCTGGGCCTCGACGTCGAGAAAGTCTTTACCCGAGACTAATTCTCCGAAAATATAAGGTAAAATGAAGGGGTTCCGTCGATGAAAAACTACCCAGCAAGGACGGCAGCGGCCTGGGGAGATAGCACCAAGTGAGAATCAGAGTGCTTTGATCGCACCTGTAAATCCCGTGGGCCTTGATGCTCGGAAAACTGATGGAGGGTATTTCGCGGTTTTTATCGACCTGATAAGGAGTTGCGTTATCCTTTGGGTATGTTGGAATGGAATACTCCTGGCTGCCAAACGCCCAGATGTCTTCGGGGAGATCGATAGTATCACCATTATAGCGGTAGAGCAACCAGGCACCGAGCAGGCAGGAGTCCTGAGCCGGTTCCTCTGAAGAAATGCGGGGCATCTTCTTCAAAAGGGAGGCGAGTGACTGTTCCCGTACTCGCGGTAAATTGACAGGCGTGAACCCGAGCGGTGCCTTCCGCGCTCGTTTGGATTCCTGGATCAGTCGTGGAAAGTAGAGATAATCGAAGGGGTGTAGATTAAAAAACTCAGTGAATCGCTTCGCAAGGTCAAACGCCGATACATCATTGCGGCCCCACTCCAGGACCTGACGAACGTCTTGCGATCCATTTTGAGGGTTCTCAAAAAAATCGATTATCGCTGCAATAATGTTGCTATTGACTGGCGAAGACCCTTTCTCCAGTTCAAAATCGGCGCGGCACTGTTCGCTACCCCCTTCGATTAATAAAAACCCCCAGGCGAAATCTTCAGCGGACCAGACATACACAACCCTGAAATCGGGATGGGAAGTAACCGCCAAGTTACAGGCACCCAGCGCCTCCCCTTTCAGCACAGCAGGTGTCAAACGCCCTGATGTGGGGAGCACAAAACCTTGAATGTTCGCATTGCGGAGAAACTCACAGACAGCAGCCTTGTCGGTATCCAGAAAGTAGTAAACCTCAGTTTGTTGCGACATTTTAGTTCCCCCCCGAGCACAGAGTGAAGGATTCACGGATTACTTTCCATTCCGATCAAGTAATATCGTTAGATGAGAATTCTTCGGTCGCCGCACGGATTAGAACAATTGCAACTAATAAGGCAACCAGCCCCGTGCCGACCGCCGCCGTGGGAACGGCTAATATTATGGCCAACTTGATTACTGCCACGACCGCCACGATGACAAGGGCCACAATGATCACGGCCACCAACACGAGCAGGAGGATCTTCCCAACTGTCTTGAGGCCTTCGATCAGATAACCGAAGCTCTCGGTCAATGGCGGCTAAACTGGGGCCACCCAAGCTTTGTCTCACCAAACCCCGCTGATCGTCAAAGTTTGGGTGGCCCCTTTGTCGCCTTTACGATATTTGAACCAGGGCTTTAAAGCTAGCACCACCTCCCCGGCGGTGTGGGGTGACGCGTTGGCTCGGATTGCAATAATTGCAGTAGAACTAACCATTTACGGCAATTCGGAGGCGTATCATGATTCTCGGCGAGGTGTTTGCGCGGTTTGAAAAGGAGGGTCCCATCCCCGTCATGACCAAAGCGGCGCTCGGTGCGGCCTTGACGCCGGATCGGTTGGATCAGATCTTCGCCGACCATGCTGTGTCGCAACGGGTGTCGGAATTGTCGTTTTCGGTGTTGGTCAATTTGATGGGCATGGTGGTCGCCAAAACTCGCAAAAGCACCAACGCCGCTTATCAAGCTTGCAAGCAAGATATCTCCGTCTCCGTGAACAGCGTCTATGACAAACTCAACGGCGTTGAGCCGCTGGTGTCCGCCGCGTTGGTGCGCGAGACGGCGACGCTGTTTCGGGAACTGATCGAGCCGATGAACAGCGCCCGTCCCAGCCTGTTGCCCGGTTATCGCGTGCGCATCCTGGACGGCAATCATCCCGGCGCCACGCAGCATCGCATCCAGGAGTTACGGACCATCGCCGCCGGTCCTTTGCCAGGCGTGGTGCTGGCGGTGCTCGACCCCCAACTCGGTCTCATCGACGATGTGGAACTGGCGGAAGACGGCCATGCGCAAGAGCGTTCGCTGCTGATCGAGTTGATCAATCGCTTGGTGCCAGGCGAGGTGTGGGTCGCCGATCGCAATTTCTGCACGTCGGTGTTCCTCCAAGAGATCGCCTTGAATGAAGCGTTTTTCGTCATTCGGCAACACGCCGCGAATGTCCGCTGGAAGCCCACGGGAGACCGTGTTTTACGGGGCGAAAGCGAAACGGGCCAAGTCTTCGAGCAGTCCATTCTGATCACCGACGACTTTGGCGCCAAGCTGCCGGCTCGCCGCATCAGCGTCGAATTGTTCCAATCGGGCCGTGGCGGAGAACAGGAGATTCACATCCTTTCCAATCTGCCGGCGGACGTCGACGCAGTGACAATCTCTGACACATACCGCACGCGCTGGAGCATTGAAGCCGCCTTCAACGAACTGCGACTGTCGCTCAACAACGAGATCAACACGCTGGGCTATCCGCCGGCGGCGTTATTCGGTTTTAGCCTGGGACTGGTGATTTTCAATGCGTTGGCTGTAGTGAAAGCCGCGCTGCGGGCGGCGCACGGCGTGGAAAAGATTGAGAAGAATTTTTCCTTCTACTACATGGCGGATGAAATGAGCATGGTGTGGCGCGGCATGATGATCGCCATCCCGGAAGATGAATGGCGCGAAGCGCTGTCGCCTTTGACGCTGAAACAGTTATCAAAAATGTTAGTGGAGTTGGCGGGGAACGTGCGTCTATCCGCCTTTCAGAAACACAAACGCGGCCCAAAACGCCCGCCGCCGAAGCGAACCAAACGGAACGACCAACCCCACGTTTCCACCGCCAAAATTCTTGCTAAACGCAAGAAGTGCTAGCTTTAAAGCCCTGGATATTTGAACTTATATTAATAGACAATTATCACAGAGTTTTCGGGGAAGGAAGTTTCGTTGACTGCCTTCCATCCGCATGGGAAATGTCCATCATTATATATTTCCAAATGCTTGCGAAGCAGAGAAGACGCGATAAACCGCTCATAGTAGACTTCCAACGTCGCACCGAGTAGTTGGCACTGAAGCCACTCGGAAGCGTCAGCTGGAGCATCCGCAGGCAGCAGTTGTCGAGCGTGATTAACCACTTTCAAAACATGCGGTAGTATCGACTCAGCAACGTTATTCCATTTTACAAATTCGTTATAATGGTTCGATGACATAAACCGATAAATTAGGTTTTTCGCTTCTAGGTCACACCACTCGGTCAGCTCGTGGCTTGCCCACTGATACGCAGCCTTCCAACTGGTAACCATCTGAATCCCTGGTCGGTCATACTCACACCCAACTTTGGAAAACCAATCCACATTCTCGAATTCGGAAAAGTATTTTTCGACGGCATGTAGTCCCTGAATCATCTCATTCATTCAGTTGTCTCACGTGTTGGGATTGAAGGCATTTCCAGGCCAGTATAACGCCAATTACTCTCGCAGGGCTAGAATTCAACGGGGACAGGGGGGCCACCCAAACTTTACCAGGACGGGCGGGGGCTCGCAAAGTGATTCACGGCCGACAAAATGTTGGAAAGGGGGCCACCCATTTTCCACCCCTTTGGCAAGCGAAAGCAAGTCAGTTGCAGTGCAGCTTTTCACCGGGAATTGGGGCCACCCAGCCTTCTCCGGCAGGCCGCCTGAACGAACAAGATTCACCCACGCCAGCGACGTTCGCACCCGCGACAGGTCACTTTATCGCTCCCAGGCCGGCGGTTGCGGATCCTCCGGCCGGGGGGCGTTGCGTTCGTCGGTCCGGGCGGGTTACTGTCGGCTTGTATCGGGTAACGCGGCAAGCATACTGGTTTGAGGCGTCTTCCGGTCGTATATTCACCCCTTCGGCCCGTTTGGCGCCGACGGCCGGTATTTGCCCGTTGAGCGGCGGCGGTGCGTATCCTTCCTCCTTTTGCTACTAAAGGAAACGATGGTCCAGCGACGAATTGGCATCTGGTTGTTAGGGGCCAAAGGGGGGGTGGCGACTACCGCTATTCTCGGTTTGACCGCTTTGCGCAAGGGACTCACAGGCGATACAGGGCTGGTGAGTCAATTGCCGCGTTTTGCCGACCTGGACCTGGCGGAATGGGACGCGTTTGTGGTGGGCGGCCACGAGATCCGCGACGTCAGCCTGGCCGACGAAGCGATGAATCTGGCCGAGATCAGCCACGCCATTGACCGCCGGCTGGTCGAGCAGTGCCGTCCTGAACTCGACGAAATCGACAAGTCGATCCGCCCTGGCACGCTCCACAATGTGGGCCAGACGATCGCTTCTTTCGCCGGGAAGGATTGCAAAGATCGCCAGGAAACGCCCCGGGCCGCCATTCTGCGGATGCAGGCGGACTGGAAAGAGTTTCTCGCCGCTAACGACCTGGAGCGGATGATCGTCGTCAATGTGGCGTCGACCGAACCGACGGTTGACGAGAGCGCGCTGCCGGCCACCTGGGCCGAGATGGAGCCCCTGCTCGACGACGCCGAGCGCTGCCCGCTGGCGGCCAGCAGCCTGTACGCCATTGCCGCGTTTGAAATGGGCATGCCGTACATTAACTTCACGCCGTCGCTCGGATCCAAGCCGGCCGCCCTGTGCGAACTGGCCCTGGCCAACAACACCTGCCACTACGGCCACGATGGGAAAACGGGGGAAACGCTGCTCAAAAGCGCACTGGCCCCGATGTTCGCCCAGCGCAACCTCGATGTGATGAGCTGGGTCGGCCATAACATTTTTGGCAACATGGACGGCAAGGTCCTGAACGACCCGCTTAACAAAAAAACCAAGGTCGTCAGCAAGGACCGCCTGCTGGGCCAGATCCTGGGCTACGACCCGCAAACGCACATCAGCATCGAATACATCGAAAGCCTGGGCGACTGGAAAACGGCCTGGGATCATATCCATTTCCGGGGTTTCCTCGGCACGCCGATGATCATGCAATTCACCTGGCAGGGCTGCGATTCCTTGCTGGCGGCGCCGCTGGTGCTGGACCTGATCCGCTTTACCGAACTGGCCGTGCGGCGGGGAGAAACCGGACTGATGACCTTCCTGGCCAGTTTTTTCAAAAGCCCGCTGGGCATCACCGAGAACGACTTTGTCCGGCAGTTCCAGATGCTGGAAGCCTGGGCCGATGAGGCCGCCAAACCCTGACGGGCGCCCCGCTGCGGAACGCGCCGCTCGACACCCAGATCGTTGCGGCCCGGACGACCTGCGGAGCCATTTTCCGCCCTTCCCTCCCCGCCGATAAACCGGGCCGGGCGGGCCCTGCGGACGCGCTGCCGAATTGCACGATCGGGGCGATCCGATTAAGCTGCCGGCTTCCGTTGTCGACCAATACGGGCGTCCCATGCAGAAAATCGTCTTCGAAAAACCGTACAAGTTCATCCCACCCCATCGGGGTGACTGGTGGCCGGCTTTCATTCGCGATAGCGGAATCCTTTATCGCTATCTGAAAAAGCACGAAGGCGTCACCGGCTACGACGTTCGCCATACCGACCGATTACGGGCCTCGCTCGATGCGGGCCACGGCATTATTTTGGCCCCCAACCATAGCCGCGCCAGCGATCCGCTCGTCATTGGCCGTTTGACGGGCGAAGCCAAATGCCTGGTCTGGGCGATGGCCAGCTGGCATCTGTTCAACCAGTCCTGGGCCATGTCGTGGGCCATTCGCAAACTGGGCGCGTTCAGCCTGTATCGCGAAGGGGACGATCGCGTGTCGGTCAGCACGGCGATCAACATGGTCGTCGAAGCCAAACGTCCGCTGGTGCTGTTCCCCGAAGGCGCCACCACCCGCACCAATGACCAGCTGCATACGCTCTTGCCGGGCGTGGCGGCCATCGCCCGACTGGCGGCCAAGAAGCGGGCCCGCACGGGCGGCAAGGTGGTGATCCATCCGGTCGGCATCAAGTACCTGTTCGGCGGCGATCTGAAAGCGACCGTGGCGCCGGTTCTGGCCGAGATTGAACAGCGTCTGTCGTGGCAGCCGCAAGTCCATCTGCCGCTGCTGGAACGCATTCGCAAACTGGGCAGCGCGTTGCTCACCTTGAAAGAGGTCGAGTACTTTGGCGCCGCCAGGTCCGGATCCTTGTGGGAACGTCAGAAGGGCCTGATCGAACGTCTGCTCGATCCGATGGAAGAGGAGTACTTCGGCGAGATCAAACAGGGCGGCGTGGTCGCCCGGATCAAGGACCTGCGCATCAGGCTCATGCCGGAAATGATCGACGGCAGTCTGACCGAAGAACAGCGCCAGCGCCGCTGGCTGCAGCTGGCTGACCTGTACCTGTCACAGCAGGTCTCGTGTTATCCGCTGGACTATATCAAACAGCCGACGACCGTCGATCGCATTCTGGAAACGGTCGAACGCTTTGAGGAAGACCTGACCGATGTGGCCCGCATCCACGGCCACATGACGTGCGTGATTGATGTGGGCGAACCGATCGAGGTCCCCGTGGGACGCGACCGGAACGCCGAAGTCGATCCGATCATGGTCGAACTCGAAACGGCCCTGACCGCGCAATTGGCCGCGCTGGCAAAAGAATCGCCCCTGTACGAAGAATAGGCCGCAGGAGCAGAAGCTCCCGGCGCCCTTTTGCACCGTGAGTGCAAGGCCGATCGCGTGCGACTTTTCCGGTTGCAACGGCGGGAACGCCGCCTGGGAGAGGAATTTCGCCAGGGACAGAAAAGACTTCGAAACTGCTTTACGCCTGGAAAGTTCCCGAACAAAATAGGGAATCCCCCGGTAGTCCTTGGCGGCAGAGAAAGCATGCACGGGTCCGATTCCTCCCTGGAGCTGGTAGTCCACGATCCCGAGTCCGGGGAAGGCTGGCGCCGCGCGCTGCCTCGCGGCGAAACGATCCGCCTGGGCCGTGCCCCCGACTCCAGCTGGGCGACACCCTGGGACATGCGGATCTCGCGCGAGCAGGCCGATCTGCGGCTTGACGGCGAAGAGCTGCAGGTGAACTGCCTGGAGGCGGCTCGCAACGCGGGCGTGGTCCGCGGCGCTTCGCAGCGGCACTTTTCCATCCTGCCCGGTGAAGAGTTCCGCATCGGCCGCACGACCTTTCGCCTGGAACGGGCCGCCGTGAAGACCAGCGCTGTTCGGCCCGTCTCTCTCGATGCCGAGCCCGTCTGTCTCGATCCCGAAGTTCTCGAACTGCGGGCCCAGACGGCTGTGCTGGAACGCCAGCTGCAGGAGCTTACCAGCCAGCTGCACGCCGCGGATCGGAAGGTGGTGGAAGTCGAACTGGCCCTCGACCAGTCCCGTCAGACCGCCGCCCGCTCCCCGTCGGAATCGCCCGAGCTGCAGTCGGCCCTGCAGCGGAACCAGCAACTGGCGGAGGAAAAAGCCCTCGCCGACCAGCGATCTGAGCAACTGCAGCAGTCGCTCCAGTCCCTGCAGGAACGGATCGAACAGATCCAGCAATCCAGCAGCGGCCTGCATGTGGACAACCAGAACCTCGCCGCCGAGCGCTACCAGTTCCAGCAAACCACCGCGACGCAGCAGGAGACGATTGCCGCGCTCCAGGCCGAACGGGACGCCCTGCGGCAGGACCAGCAGCAAACGCTGAAGTCGCTGGAAAACAGCGAACAAGCGCTGGCCCTGACTCGCCAATCGCTCGTCCAGACCGAACAAACCTTGGCGCAGATCCGGCAGTCTCTCGCCGCGACCGAACAAGCGCTCGCAAAGTCCGAACGGGAACGCCTGGCGGCCGAGCAAGCTCGGGCGCAGACCCAGGCGACGCTGGATCAGCAACAGCAAGAGATCCAGTCGCTGCAGCAGGAACGCCCGATCGCTCGCGCGTGTCCTGCCGTTCCGCTGGCGTCGGACGACAGCGAGACGGAAAACTCCCTGCTGAGACTGGGCGGCCGATTTGCAGACTGCGTGCTGGGCGAGCGGCTCAGCGGCAAGGGGAAGAACCTGTTGTTCCGCGCCACTCGCAACCGCCAGGCCTGTCTGCTGCAGGTGACGTCGTCCGGGCGCACCCGCATGCTGGAGCCGGCGGCCGACTATTGCGCCAAGATCGACCGGCTGCTGCGTTTGTCGCACCCCAATCTGGCGGCCATTCTGGAACGCGGCGAACAGGACGGCCAGCGCTACCTGGTGCTGGAGGACGTGTCCGGTTTTGACCTGGTGTCTCTGGTCCGCAAGTTCCACCCGTTGCCGCTGCCTAACGCCCTTGGTTACCTGCTGCACGCCGCGGTCGGCCTGGGCTATCTGCACCAGGCGGGCGTGGTGCATCGCAATATCAATCCGACCAACTTCATGGTCGACAACACCGGCAAGACCCGCGTGCTGGGGCTTGAAGGCAGCCTGGTCCAGGGCGTTCCCTGCGTCACCCGGGGGCCGGTGGGTGCTCCCAATTATATGCCGCCCGAGCAGGCGATCAATTCGGAGACCGTGACTCCGCTGGCCGACGTCTATGGCTTTGGCTGTCTGTTGTTCACCACGTTCACGGCCAACCCGCCGTACTCCGGTCAGAACGCCCAGGAGTTGTTCCGGGCCCATCGTGAATCGCCTGCGCCGCAGTTGCACGATTATCGCCGCGACCTGCCGGCCGGCCTGCAGACCGTGCTCGATCGCATGCTGGCCAAACAGCCGGAAGATCGTTACCCTTCGATGGACGCAGTCATCGACGCCCTGCAATCGCTGTAAGACACGATCAATCGCCGGACAGTTGACTTTCACTCCGTGAAAGATCGCGTTCTTTTGCAGAGCAAAAGACGACCGACTGTCAGTAAATGGTTTCGCGTTCCGAACCAAAGAAAGTCACGATGGGAGAGAAGCAACGCCGGCGTCGGCTGCAGGAAACGTCCGCCCGTTCCGGTTCCTTGCGTTCCGAGAAGCCGCCTGCCGCCTCCGTCTCGCTGCCGGCCGTCGGATCGGCTTGCCTGGCTGGGTTTGTGTGGACGTTCGCCTTGCTACAGGTCAATTCGCGTTTCCACTCGCTACTGCTTTACCAGGTCTCCGCCAGCGGTCCGCCGCTGCTGGGCTGGCTGCTGCTTTCCGGCTGGCAACTGCTCAGTATTCTGGCATTGGGGACCGCCGTCGCCTGGGGCTGTTACCGGGCGAACCAGACCGCCGGCCGGGCGCTGGGCGCGTCGACCGGGTGGATCCTGGCGGCCGGGCTTGTCCCGCTGCTGGATCTGTTCCGGCTGGCAGGCGTTCCCTTGCCGCTGTCGCTGTATGAACCGCTGTGGCTGGTCTTTGTCACCAGTTCCGCCGTGGCCGCGATGGCGGGTGACTGGTTTCCGTCCGTGTGGGCTGCTGCCGCCGAAGAACCGTTCGAGCCGCCAACGTCCCGCGTCAACAGTCCCTGGTGGACGGTCGCGGCGGTTGGCGCCTGTGTGGTGATGCTGGGATGGTGGATCTCCGAGGGGTTGACGGCTTATCACAACTTTCTGCTGGGGCATGCCGACTTTGGCATGTACGCCCGGCGACTGGACAGCACGTGGTCGGGCCGCGGCTGGCTGGTGGAGTCGCCCGGGTCTTCGCCGTTTTACGATCACTTTAACCCGGGACTCCTGCTGCTGACGCCGTTCTGGGGGCTGGCGCCGACGGGACAAATGCTCGTGGTGCTGCAGGCGTTCTGCCTGGCGGCTCCTGGACTGTGCGTTTATCACCTGGCCCGCGGATACGGCGCTTCCCGGGCGGGGGCGGCGTTTTGGACGGTCGCCTGGTTGTTGTACCCGGTGACGATGAATCTCAACTTGAACTACTCTTACGGCTGGCATCCGGTGAGTGTGTCGCTGCTGGCGATGTTCGCCGCGATCGCCGCCTGGACGCGCGGCCGGCGCTGGCTGGCGCTGCTCGCGCTCTTGCTGGCCGGATCAATGCAGGAAGATGTCTGGGCGCCGATCGCTTGCCTGGCATTCGTCCTGGCGGGACATGCCTGGTTCGTCTCCCGACGTCAGGCTTCGACGGAAGAATCACTTGCCGAAACGACCGCGGCCGGCTGGCCTGCGGCCGGGAATCCGGTGGCGCTATTGCTGGCGGGCGCGGCCAGCGTGCTGTTGTTCCTGGCGATTTATGTGTGGAGTCCTTCATCAGGCTTTCAGGCGGGCCGCTTCCATGAGCTGGGCGATTCGCTGGGGGCTGTGCTGCTTTCGCCCTTGCTGCGGCCGACGGCGTTCTGGGGGAACCTGTTCCGGGACCGCTGCCTGGTTTTTCTGCTGGCGTTGTTCTTGCCGCTGGGCTGGCGGCCGTTGCTGCGGGGCGGCTGGCTGCTGCTGGCCGCGGCGCCGGCGTTGGCCATTTTGCTGGTCTGGAATTTCGATCCGGCGCAGAGCATTGCCCACCAGTACACGTCGACTTTGTTGCCGATCTTTTTCTTCGCCGCGATCGTCGGCGCGGCCGGCAATCGCCAGGTGTCCTCCGGCCAGCGGGAGCGGAGCCTGTTCCGTTACGGCGCCGCGGCGGCGGCGGCAGGGCTGGTCGGGTGTGCGGCGCTCAGTTCGTCTCCCTGGAACGAAAAGCCCTTCTATGAGATCGCCGCCGTCAGCTATCCCCAGCAGGCCGCCCTGCGGCTCACGCCGGCGAACAAC
The DNA here is from genome assembly GCF_007751035.1 of Lignipirellula cremea. Lineage (NCBI taxonomy): Bacteria > Pseudomonadati > Planctomycetota > Planctomycetia > Pirellulales > Pirellulaceae > Lignipirellula > Lignipirellula cremea. Next base: position 835,696 of record NZ_CP036433.1, read on the forward strand.
CGGGCGATCCATCGGCTGATCAACCAGGTCCGCGGTCCCCAGGCCCGCGTGCTGGCCAGCGGTCGGTTGGCGGCCCATCTGCTGGACAGCGAACGCTTGGAAGCGATCGGCACGGTCGCCAATCGCTGGCCGCTGGTCGACGCCGAAGCGGCGCCCGGTGAGCCCCGGCTGGCGACGTTCGACTGGATCCTGTTCGACCTGGACGAGCTGTTCTCGCAATCCCGCCAGCAAATGCTCGACGCCATGGCCGAAGCGGAGCAGGCCGGGTTCCAGGTCGTCACCCAGGACGAAGGGGTGGTGCTGATGAAACGAACGACGCCGTAAGAGAGAAACAGGAAAAAGAAAGAGGATTCACCGCAGAGAAACGCCGAGGAAACGCAGACGAGATCGACGGTCGTTGTTTACGTGGCGGCAATCTGTTTGAAGGCGTGGCCTTCGTTCTGGTCGATCCGTTCGGGACGGCCTTTGTGCATGTAGACCAGCTTCCGGTGGTCGAGTCCCATCAGGTAGAGAATGGTCGAATGCAGGTCGTGGACGTGCAGCCGATCCTCCACCGCGTGCAGGCCGACTTCGTCGGTCGTGCCGTGGGCTTTGCCGCCTTGCACGCCGCCGCCGGCCATCCACATGGTGAAGCCGGTCGGGTTGTGGTCGCGTCCGTCGCCGCGTTCACTCATGGGGGTGCGGCCGAACTCGCCGCCCCACACGACCAGCGTCTGATCCAGCAGGCCGCGTTCCTTGAGATCGGTTAGCAGGCCGGCGACCGGCTGGTCCATCTGCTGGCACATTTTGGTGTGGTTCGATTCGATATGGGCATGCGCGTCCCATTTGCTGCCCGAGCCATGGTAGCACTGCACGAACCGCACGCCCCGTTCGACCATGCGACGGGCCAGCAAGAGATTGCGTCCGTAGGCCGATGTCTCCGGCTGGTCCATGCCGTACAGGCGTTTGGTTTGCTCTGACTCTTGTGACAGATCGACCGCCTCGGGGGCATGGGATTGCATCTGGAAGGCCAGCTCGTAGCTGCGGATCTTTGCTTCCAGTTCGGAGTTATCCGGCCGCTCGGCCGCGTGCCGCTGGTTCAGCCGGGCGAGGTAGTCCAGCTCTAACCGCTGCTGCGGCGTGCTGACCTGCTCTGGCGGAGCCAGGTTGGGGAAGGGACTGCCTTCGACCTGGAGGGCCGTTCCCTGGTAGACGGCCGGCATGAAACCGGCGCTCCAGTTGCGCGGGCCGTTGACGACGGAGTCTTTAAGGTCCTGCATCACCACATAGGCCGGCAGGTTTTCGTTCTCGGTTCCCAGACCGTAGGTGACCCAGCTGCCCAGGGAAGGACGCCCGGCGAACTGGGTGCCGGTATTCATCTGGCAGACGCCGCCGGAATGGTTGATGCCGTTGGTCCAGCAGGAGCGGATCACGGCCAGGTCGTCGGCGTGCTGCGCGATGGCGGGCAGCCAGTCGGAAATCCACAGGCCGCTTTCGCCGTGCTGCTTCCACTTCCGCTTCGATTCCAGCACAGGCGAATCGAACTCGCCCATAGCGGTGATTACCCGGCCGAAACTTTCCGGGAGCGGTTTGCCGGCCAGCTTCTGCAGGGCCGGTTTGGGATCAAACGTATCCAGGTGGCTGGGGCCGCCTTCCATGAACAGAAAGATGACGCTCTTGGCCTGCGCCGCACGGTGCGCTAGCTTCGCCGCCAACGGCGAAGGAGCCGGCGCGGCGGCGGCAGGCTCCGCGGCCAATCCCGCCAAAGCGAGCGCCCCAAAACCGGTTCCCGCCTGCAGCAACATTTCTCGTCGTGAAAGCAGATTAGTCAAGGTAAATCATCTCGTTAGAGTTTAAAAGCGCGTGTAACAAGGCGACCTGCGCCTGGCGTCCGGGAACGACCGTCGACCCTCGCTGCACCTGGGCGTGTAGCGGCAGGGTGGAAGCATCGGCCCCCGGTTTGTCGGCGTCGGCAAAGGTCAGGTCCAGCACCGGCAGTGAGGCGGACGCGTTGGTCTTTCCCTCGTCCATCCATTCCTCCTCCGGCAGGGCCAGATCGTAAAGGCGGATCGGCCCCAGCAGCCCTTCCCAGTTGTGGCTTCGATCGCGACTGCCGATTCCCAGGGCGTGGGACGGACGAATCCCGCTGACCACGGTGTGTTTGACGCTGGCCGTCTGCAGCTTTGCGCCCGGAACCGACAAGTCCCGCAGGTAAAAGGTGATTCCCGCGGGCGAGCGGTCGGCCAGTTTGACGCGGACGGCCACTTCGTACGGCTTGTTCAGTTCCAGCCGCAGGTTCGAGGGGACCACTTCGTACTGCGTCTGGCCGGCCTCGTTCTGGCCGACCAGCTGCAGGATCAGGTTCTTCGGTTTGTAAGCGCTCCGGGTCGAGGTGACTCCCAGCGACCAGCCCGGCGATTTTGCGTTGCCGTTCCAGTGCGTCACGATGGTGCGGACAGAAGCATCGGCATACAGCGATCTCAACATTACCGTTGCTCTGACGGTGAAGTCCTCCTGCGGCAACCGTTCCGACGACGGCACAAGCAGGAAGGCCGGATCCTTGGCGGCCACATCGAACGCCGGCTGGCCCGAGGGCAGTTTCGCCAGCAGCGGGGCCGGTTTTTCCGCGACGACCGTTTCCGTAAACGTCTGCAGGAATTGCCGGCCGAGCGCAATTTCCTGCGGGACGGGCGGCCGGGCAAACAGCCGCTGGTACGCCTGGTGCAGGAACGCTTCGTCGTCATCGGCAGGCAGGGTGCGGACCATCGCCCGGGCGCGGTCGTACGTCCAGCTGTTGTTGAGCAGCATCAGGGCCTGGGTCGAAGTCGTGGTGCGGTGTCGCTTGCCTGTGCTGCGGATGCGGTCGGGAAAGTCGAACAAGGCCGCCAGCGGGTCCGGCTGGTTCCGTTTGACGGGCTTGTAGATCGCCCGTTTCTTCCCTTCCAGTTCGCCGCTGGCCGAGAGCATGGCGTCGGCGATTTCTTCGCCCGACAGCCGCCGGGGCGACATCCGCCACAGCAGCTGGTTCTCGATGTCCTTGCGGGCCAGTTCGTCGGTCAACGGTCGCTGCGACGTTTGCCGGTAAGCGGCCGAAGTGAGGATCCGGCGGTGCAGCTTTTTCAGACTCCAGCCGTCTTCCATGAAGCGGCGGGACAGCCAGTCCAGCAGTTCCGGGTGCGAAGGCGGCGCGCCCAGGTGACCGAAGTCGCTGGACGTTTCCACCAGGCCCCGGCCAAAATGTTGCTGCCAGACTCGGTTCACCATGACCCGGGCGGTCAGCGGATTCTGCGGATCGGTAATCCAGCCAGCGAGCGCTGTGCGACGGCCCGTACTGGCCAGCGCCGGCGGCGGTGGAATAATCGATGCTGGCTTGCTGTCGAGAATGGTGGGGAAGCCCGGGGCGACGGGGCCGGCGGTTTCCAGCCCGGGGATGAGCGTGGGCGGCGCCTGGGGGCCGACATCGCTGACGACATACGACAGCGTGGGCAGCGGCTGGGGTTTGATCTCGTCGAACTGGGCTAGTTGCTGGAGCAGCTCCTGGCGGGTCGCTTCTGTTTTTTCGTCCAGCCATTCGGGCAGCTTGTCGGGATGCACATCGAACTGGCGACCGGCCAGCGAGGCGATCTGGTGCTCGTACGGCAGGCGTTCGCCCGGCCGTTTGGAGATCATGTCGCGGATCTCGGGCACGAACCGCTTGACCCCTTCCCGCGTCGAGTGTTTCAGCAGCACGGGGTTCTCAATCGCGAACAATTTCTGGCGGATGTCGGCCGTCGCCTGTTCCCAGACGGCCAGCTGCTGTTCGTACTCGCGGCGGGCGTCGACATCGGCGATCGGCAGGTCCTCACGTGGCAATAGCGGCGCAAAGAACGCTTTCAGCCGGTAGTAATCCTGCTGCAGCAGCGGGTCGAATTTGTGGTCGTGGCAGCGAGCGCATTTGAGCCCCATAGCCAGGAACGCGTCGGCGGTGGTTTCCGTCACGTCGTCGAGAATCGCCTGCCACTGGCCTTCGACATCGCGCTGGTTCCATTCATAAATCCAGTGCCGCAGGAACATGGTGGCGACCAGAGCGTCGCGGTTGCCAGGGTCTGTTTCATCGCCAGCCAGCTGCTCCGTGACGAACTGGTCGTACGGTTTGTCGGCGTTGAACGAGCGGATCACATAGTCCCGATACTGGTGCGCTTGGGGCCGGGCGAAGTCGGCCCGATAGCCGTCGGATTCCGCGTATCGCACCAGGTCGAGCCAGTACCGGGCCTGGTTCTCGCCGTAGGTTTCCTCCTGCAGCAGACGATCGACGAGCCCTTCATAGTCCAGCGCTGCCGACGCTGCCTCGGTCTGCGGCGGCAGGCCGGTCAGGGCGAAGTGCAGCCGGCGCTGCAGCGCGGCGGGCGAGGCTTCCGCGGCCGGCTCGATCCCTTCCTTCGCCAGCCGGGCGAAGAGAAACCGGTCGATCTCATTGCGGCACCAGCCGCCGTCGTCGACGACGGGGACGGCTGGATCGGTGATTGGCTGGATGCACCACCACTGGCGATCTTCGGCCGTGATCTTGGGCGGAGATTTCAGCTCCACGCCCGGCGGCCAGGCAGCGCCAGCGGCGATCCATTTTTCCACCGCCTGGATGACGGGCTTTTTCAGCTGTCCGTCCGGCGGCATCTCGAAGCCTTCGTAACGGATCGCTTCCACCAGCAGGCTCTCGTCCGGCTTGCCGGGAATCAGGGCCGGGCCGGAATCGCCTCCTTTAAGCAGCAGCTCCAGGGTCGTCACCTGCAGGCCGCCTTCCTGTTTACCGGGGCCATGGCAGTGCAGGCAGCGGGTCGTCAGCGTGGGGCGGATGTGCGTTTCAAAGTCGTTCTCCTGCTGTTGCGTGATCTCGGCCGCGGCCAGACTGGACGACAAGAACAGTGCGCCCAGGCCGACCTGTGACAGGACGACCAGCGCCAGACAGGCAAACGGGAGACGGGAGAAAGGCAGGCGGGGCCGCGCAACGGGGCGGGCGGGGGGCGTCATCATTGGTCCTCTCCGGGGGGCAACGGCAAGCCGCCGATGTATACGGGATCCACGATATGCTTGTCATCGTGGGCGTCCTGGAAGAACAGGCCGTCGACCTGCTCGCCTTCCTGGTAGCCCAGGTCGGACAGATCAATGCCGACCGCCAGCACGCGGAAGCGAATCGCCTGGGCCCGCGGCGTACAGACGTGCGTCTCCAGCTCCGCCAGCGACTGCACCGGCCCGGCAAACAGGAACACGTCGAAGTCGGCTGCCTCGCGCACGCCGGGCGATTCCATGGTGAGATCGTAAACGCGAATCGTGTGCGTTCGCAAGCCGTCCCGGAACTGCAGCGGGCTCACGTGAAAAGCGTCGCCGTCGGACGGGTTGATGTACGACTGCAGATCAAAAAAGACGACATCAGCGCCAGGCCCGTTCACGACCGGCTGGGCGAACTGCACCGCCATGCCGGGCGTCGCCTGGGGGTCGTCGGTCCGCATCACCGGGCTGGCGGTCAGCGGCTGCTCACTGCCGCCCGGGTTGATCACGCCGGTCGCCAGACGCAGGTCCGACGAGGTCGTCTGGCGTTGTGCGGGCAGTTCCCCGTTGCTTGCCAGGTAGGCGTATTCCGGCTCGCCCTGGAACCAGGTGAGGTGCGACGGGATGAGCGCTGCCGCCGGGATCGTGGCCAGCCGGCCGCCGCGCTGGACGGACACGCTGAGCAACTCGTCGGCCCCGCCGGAGGCGTCGGACGTCGCCTCGTAAGCGACGATGCGGTCCGGTAACTGGCGACGATAGGCGCCGGCGTTAAACGGCAACCGATCGTTGGTCGGCTTGTCGCGGCTGGCGAACTTGCGGGCCTGGCCATCGGTCAGGCGATGCTCGCTGCCGGACGGCGGGTCGTGCGACAGGGCGGCCGCATGCTCGTATACGTCGGCGATCCCTTCGATCACCTGCACTTCGGTCTCGCTCGTTTCGGAAACACGCACGGCGAACCGCGTGCCGCGATCAACCACTCGCGTGAGCGGCGTGTCGACCCGAAAGCCTTCGGCCCCCTCCGGAGCATGCACCGAACAGCTGCCGACATCCAGAGCCAGCACATCGGCCGAGACCACGCGGAATACGGCTGGCCCCTCGACAATCGCCGCGGCGCCGGCCGGAAAGGCCAGCTCGATCATTCCCTGCGTGAGCACATACTCGCGGTTCCAGGACAACTCGGCCCCGACCGGCGGAGCCAGTTCGCCAAAGAACTTCGCCTGCGCCATGCTGGCCAGTCGCACATCGGACTTGCCGCCGTTCGCCGCAGTTCCAGCCGCAAGCGATCCCGCCGCTGGATCCACGGCAGAGCCGTTGCCGGTCGACCAGGACCATACTCCCCAGCCGCAGGCGAGCAGCAGGGTGAGCACCACCAGCCCTTGCCACAAGCGATTCGATCGCGGCCCGCCCGCAGGTCGCGGGGCCAGTGCAGGCGGCGTACCGACGGCGGGAGCAGGCAGCACGGAAGCCACCGGGGCGGCCGCCGCCACCTGGGACATGATTTGCGAGACGAAAGCGTCGGTCTGGGCGGGGACGAGCGCGATCGTGCTGCGTACAAACTGCTCCCGTTGGGCCGGCTCTTCGGCGACGATCAGTCCCAGCAGACGGTGCGTCTGGTACAAGTCGACGGCCTCTTTCAGCAGCCCTTCGTCCGCCGCCATTAACGCCCTCAGCTCCAGAAAGCCGGGCTCTTCCAGTTCCCCTTCCAGGTAATCGGTCCAGAGCAGCGCGAACCGTTCCCGGTCCGTTGCCTGATTGTTGGCGGGATCAAGATCGCTCACGACAGGCCTCCTTCATGTTCCATGCGAGATTCCACGCATTGCTGGAGCTTTTGCCTGATCTTCCACAGCTGCTTTTTGATCGCCCCGACGGAGCGATCGCAACGGGACGCCATTTCTTCCAGCGGCAGGTTGTCGGCGTACCGCCAGGTAATGTATTGCCGCAACGATTTGTCCAGGCAGCGCAAGCAGGACTGCAGATGCTCCAGCCGTGTCGACCAGATCTCGGGCGTTTCTTCGCTTCGCTGGTCCAGCGCCCGCTGCAGCAGGTCGGGCGCATAGCGGGTGTGGTAGTCGGCGATCCGCCGCAGGCGGGTGGTTTCCGTGCGGAGCTGGAAGCGGGTGATCGCCAGCAGCCAGGCGGTGAAATGGGTGCCGGGCGTGTACTCATTCAGCCGGGTAAAGGCGGCCAGAAAGCTCCGCTGGGCCAGATCGTCGACATCGACCCCAGGCGGAGCATGCACCGACAGCCAGGTGCGGACCAGTCGCTCATGCTGGCGGACCACCACCTCAAAGGCGGCCGTATCCCCGCTGCAGACCCGGCGAATCGCGGCCTCGATGGCGTCGTCGTCGTTAGGAAGCATGTCGTTCATCAGGAAAGAATGGCAGAAACTTCGCTCTGGTTACCCATGAATTTGCACAAAACTTCAGATTTTGGTCCTTTCTTGGCCAAAAGAGACCGCGGAAAGGCCGATTTCGCTCCCTTCCCGGTTTTCTTGCCTTCTCTGGCTTTGTATCCCACCGGCCGTATCGTTATCATCAACGCCTGGTAATGCGTTTATTGTTTCAGGAAGGATCGCGACCATGCTGAGAATCGAAGGCAATGCGGGCCGATTTTGCGACGGTGTTTCACGCCGTTCGTTTCTGCAGATTGGCGGGCTGGCGCTGGGCGGCGCCGCTTTACCGCAGATCCTTCAGGCGCAGCAACAAAGCGGCAAGGGGTCGCAGCATAAAGCGGTGATCATGATCTTCCTGGCCGGCGGGCCGCCCCATCAGGACATGCTGGATCTCAAGCCGGATGCTCCCGTTGAGGTCCGCGGCGAATTTGATCCGATTGCGACCAGCGTGCCCGGCATTCAAATCAGCGAGCTGATGCCCCGCATCGCCGGGATGATGGACAAGTTCGCCATCATCCGCTCGCTGGTCGGCGCCCAGGGCGGACACAATTCGATCCAGTGCACCACAGGCCATCCCGCGGGCGGCAACGCCCCGCAAGGCGGCTGGCCCGCGATTGGTTCGTCGCTTTCCAAACTGGCCGGACCGGTCGATCCGTCTGTGCCGCCTTACCTGGATCTGTCGCATCAAATGGCGCACGACCCCTGGAACCAAAAAGGCCCCGGTTTCCTGGGGACGGCCCATGCGCCAGTCCGGGCGGACGGGGAGTCGATCCAGAACATGCGCCTGAGCGAGGCCGACTCCGACCGGCTGCACAGCCGGGCCAACCTGCTGGGCCGTTTGGATCGCTTTCGCCGGGCCGCCGACGCCCAGCTGGATGCGGGACAGCTCGATACGTTCACCGCCCAGGCGCTCGGCGTGTTGAGTTCCTCCCGGCTGGTCGACGCGCTGGATCTGGAACGGGAAGATCCGGCCGTGCGGGCCCGTTACGGCCAGGACGATCCCGATGTGCTGGGCTATTCGCACGACAAAGGCTACCAGGCGATGCCGTCGCGGTTCCTGCAGGCTCGTCGGCTGGTCGAGGCGGGCGTCCGCTGCGTGACCCTCAGCTTCGCGCATTTCGACTGGCACGGCAACAACTTCGGCAGCGCCCGGAAGGTCGTGCCGCTATTGGATCAGGGCGTCGCGGCTTTGGTGGAAGATCTGCACGAACGCGGCCTGGATCGGGATGTCACCGTGCTGGTCTGGGGCGAGTTTGGCCGTACGCCAAAGATTAATGAGAGGGCCGGCCGCGACCATTGGCCCAGCGTCCACGCCGCCCTGATGGCGGGCGGCGGCATGCAGACGGGGCAAGTCATCGGCTCAACGAACCGCCTGGCGGAAGTCGCCGAAGATCGGCCGGTGCACATGCAAGAAGTGTTCGCCACGCTCTACCACAACCTGGGCATCGACGTGGCGACCACCACCATCCCCGACCACAACGGCCGCCCCCAGTATCTGGTCGACCACCGTGAGCCGATTCGCGAACTGGTCTAAGGCAGGTGCGACGAATGACTGTCGGAACTCGAAAGGAATGACTGGCAGATATTGATTCGTCGTTTCGAGGAAGAACAGACGCCGGTCAGTCGTCTTTCACTCCGTGAAAGAACGCGTACTTTCGCGGAGCGAAAGTCGACATTCTGCGCCTGATTTCACGCCCAGCGACGAAACCATATCGTGAGTCGTATTCCTCGCGTTCCTAAGCGGGGGGATCGCGGCCCGTCATAGTCGCCGCCGCCGACGGGAATCGAGGAGGATCGCTGGGCAATCCTCCTCCCGCATTCCCCAGGAGGATTGCAAAGTCCTTGAGGTCGGAGGGGCGAACCGTTTGGATTGATTCGGCGTAGGGCTGGTAAGGGATTTGGCGATTACACGGCTAGGGTTGGTCGTCGTTATCACGGAGGGACCACCATGTCTGATGATTTCCCGCTGCGCGCGCTGCACGAAGTCTTTTCCGCCATCCCCGATCCACGGCGTCGACGAGGGCGAAGGCATCCGTTCCCCGCCATCTTAAGCCTGGCGTTTCTGGGCCTCGTCTGCCGCATTCGCGAGTTCGCCACGCTCCAGTCTTGGGCGGCAGTCCACTGGGAACTACTGCAGGAGCCGCTGGGCTTCAATCGGCGGCACCCTCCGCACGCCACGACGATGAGCCGGGCGTTGGCTCAGTTTTCGCTCGCCGATTTTCAAGCCGCCTTTGGCGTCTGGCTGCTCTCGTTGGTGGACGAAGAGGATTTGAAAGTCGTCGCCGTCGATGGAAAGACCGCCTGCCAAGGCTATGAAGACGGCTCGCCGGTGCACATGCTGAACGTGTTCGCGCAGCGCGCCAAGGTGGTGCTCGCCCAGTGGTCGGTGACGGGAGACAAAACGAACGAACCGGGCGAACTGAAACTGCGACTGTCGTCGCTGTTAGAAGATTTTCCGATGATCGAACTGCTTACCGGCGATGCGATTTTCGCCCAACGTCCGCTGGCCGAACTTCTCTCGGGAACCACCTGCGATTATCTGTTTCAGATCAAGAAAAACCAAGGCGACATGCTCGACGCGCTGGAAACCTGCTTTGCTGATCGAGGCGAAGCGGACGCCAAGGAGTTCGATAAAAAAGGGGTCGCGTTGAAACCCGTCGCATCTGGTGCAATACCGAGGACGCCGACTACTGTCGAGACCAACTGCAGTTCCCCGACTGCAGCATCCTACTCTGCGTGGAGCGTGTGGTCGTTGAGCGGGGGACGGAAACTCTTCGTGATGTAAGATACTTCGTCAGTAGCCTTGATGCGGACACCGTCACGCCTCAGCAACTGCTGGGCTGGGTGCGTGGTCACTGGTCGGTGGAGAACAATCTTCACTTTGTGAAAGACCGCTGGTGGGATGAAGACCGGCACTATCTCCGCCGCCCCGGCTTGGCCGAGCGGATGGCGACTCTGACCTCTTGCGCGCTGGCATTTGTGCAGCTCGTGGCCCAAACCGCCGATCGGGGCCTCCGTCGCCAGGCCGACCTCTTCGCCTGGCGCCCCCAAACCGCCCTCCACCAGTTGGGATTCAAGTAAGATCGACTTTGCAATCCTCCTGCCGCATTCCCCCTTTCGCTTGTTGACGTCCTGGCGGGATGGTAAAAGAGGATAAGAGGTCGGCTCCTGACCGCCTCGCAAAGTTCCCGCCCTGACTCCTTCCTGTCGCCATGTCGCCCCTTTCTCTTGCCGTTGGCATCGGCCTTGCCGTTGCGCTGCTGACCGCCGTTGCCGAGTACTGGCACCGCTTGCGCTGGCGTCCGATGTCGCGACTGCTGTTCGGTCCGCGGGGCAGACCGCGTCGCTGGACCGATGCGGCGCCTGTGCTACGGGTGGCCGCCTGTGGGCTGCTGGGTTGGGGTCTGGCGTACCTGGCGCTGGCGGAGCCGGAACTGCTGGAAGCGACCGGATCCAGCGAGACGCAGGAGACCGACCCGCAGGACGTGCAGCGGGTGATGCTGGTGCTTGATATTTCTCCCAGCATGAATGTGGCTGACTCGGGACTGAAACAGTCGATGCGCCGCCGCGATCGGGTGTATGAAGTTATCGAAGGGGTCCTGTCGCGGATCGCCCTGACCCGCACGCGGTTCAGCGTGGTCGTTTTTTTCACGTCGGCCCGGCCGGTTGTGGTGGATGCGACCGACACGGCACTGGTGCGGAACGTGCTCGACAACTTGCCGCTGGTCTGGTCGTTCAAGCCGGGCGAAACGGACCTGGTTTCCGGGCTGGAAACGGCCGGCGAGCTGGCTAAAGACTGGCCGCCGCAAAGCACCACATTGTTCCTGTGCACCGATGGCGATACGGTCGATTTCAACGAACTGCCCCAGCTGCCCCGCTCCATCCGCAAGCTGGAGATCCTGGCGGTTGGCGATCCGATGATCGGCACCTTTGTCGGCAACCATGATTCCCGCCAGCAGTCGGGCGTGCTCAAACGACTGGCGGCCGAGCTGGGCGGAACCTATCACAACGTCAACCAGCAACACATGGCGACTTCCGCACTGGCCGATCTGGCCCGCGTTCCTCCGCCGCTGCCTGGCAAAGGGCTGCAGCTGAAAGACCTGGCCCGCATCGCCGTGGGTTTGGGCGCGGCCATCCTGGCGTTGTTGCCGCTGGCCCTGCAGTACGGCGGCAGTTCCTGGAAACCGCATCGCGAACTGCCGGCCCGCTCGCCGCGGACCGCCGACCTGGCTACGGGAGAGAACGGATGAAACGCTGGCTCTTGCTGTTATGGCTGCTCGTCCCTGTCGCCCTGCTGAGCTACCACTTTGGCCCCGGCCAGGCGGCGCTCGCTTATCGGCAGTCGCAGCAGAATTTTCAGCTGGCCCAGGAACTGGAAGAGACGGGCCATTTCGACGAAGCGATCGACCAGTACGGCGAAGCGCTGTCGTCCTTGCCGGCGACCACCGAGCCGGCGGCCGTCGCCCGGGACCAGATCCGCCTGGCGCAAGTCCGGGTGCGGTTCCAGCAGGGACGCCTGGCCGAAACGCTGAGCAGCCTGGGCGTGCTGGTGGAAGAGATCGAACAGACGCACGGCGCCGACTCCGCCCTGGCGTACGAGACACGCGACTTCCTGGGCCGCGTGCACTACCAGGCGATGGCCGCTTTGCGTCTGGAATCGGCCGAGAAAGAAGTCTGGCTGCGGCACTGGGAGCTGTCCCGGCAGAACTACCGGTATCTGGCGGAGCACACGCCCGGCGGTCGGAACGATCGCGACCGGCGGAACCTCGAAGTGGTGATCAAGTCGTTCAACGATCCCGTGCCGCCCACCGCCGCCTCCGCCGCCGGCGGCGGTTTTGATACGGCCGGTCTGACCGATGTCATTACGCCGCCTCCGCCCGACGCCCCGATTGCCCCCGGCTTCGGCCCGCCGCCGCCGACCGTGATTGACGCTCGTCCCCGCGAGCCGACGCCCGAGTCGCCTGCCCCGGAACTTAATGAGTTCGATCTGGGGTCCTGATCGTCCCCGGACGCGGGACGATGAGATTCATCTGGGAATGGATTCCACTTTCCTTTTTTTGCTGCAGGTTTTGTCGAATGTTGGGAACTGCCATGACGGGCGTTTTACGAAGTGCGTTGCTGCTGACGGCGATGGCCTGGCTGCTGGGGGCGGGCTTCGATGCCAGATTGCTGGCGGAAGATGAGCCGCCGGCCGTCGTTCCATTGCGGAAAGATGTCAACGCGCTCGCAGGCTTCCGCTACACGCGTCTGGCGGAGGAGGCGTTCGAGGCGGCCGTCATTCCGGAAGACCCGGAGTGGGACGAACCGACCCGCCTGCGTCACTGGGTGCGCGCCGGCGACTGGGAAGCAGTCGGCAAGTTCCTCGCCCTGTTTGAGCCGGAATCCGCGCGGCGGCTGCATACCAAGATTCTGTCGGACCTGTCGTACGCCAATCCCAAACCGACCCTGCTTCCGGAAGACGTACTGGCCCTGGCCGACGCTTCGCCGGTGGAACTCGACGAACGCCAGATCACCCATCTCGGCAGCATCATGCGCACCGCCATGCGCGAGTCTGAGTTCCGCACCGAGCTGGTCGAGGCTCTCACCCAGGGCACCAAACGCCTGGGCGGACCCGACCCGGACCGCCGCCGCCTGGCCGGTCGTCTGCTGGCGGGAGCCTTGCTGTACGCCGAGGCGAAATCCTTCGGCCTGACCGACGCGGAATTGCCGGAGGAAGCCCGCGGCCTCAATCTGACGCCGCTTTCCAGTGGACGCAACTGGGAGGAAACGGTCGCCGTGCTGAGGAAAGATCCGCTCAGCCCCGAGGACCATGCCGCCGCCCTGGAAGACCTGCACCAGCTACTGCTCAGCAGCACGCCGCAAGCCGCAAGGCAGCACCTGCGTGCGTTGTTGACCACGCCGGCCGATCACGAACTGGCCCAGGAGGTCGTCGGGATCATCGGCCAGAAAACGGCCCTGGCCAGTCGCGAAGTCGACATGGCTTCGCGCACCATCCACCTGGAACTGCAGCACCTGGCGCTGGAGCAGGTCGAAGCCGTCGACGGCTTTACCAAAGCGCCCTGGCCGATTATCGCCAATCTGGCCGCCGCCAACTGGCTGAACGAAGCGCTGTACAGCTACAAAACGTATCCCAGCTGGCAACGGTCCACCACCGAATCCAGCCGCGACCGGAATGCGCACGTGCCGGTCGAACACCTGGTCCAGCACGCCCCTTCGGGCAAGTGGATGCTGGCCCTGGAACCGCAACTGGCCACCCAGGTGCGCACCGTTCTGACCCGGCTGATCCTGTTTTCCAAAGACATCAGCCGGGCGACCGCTCCCATCCGCGAACTGCAGAAAACCGACCACCAGGCCGCTGCCGCCTTGGCGAATGCCTATCTGGAGAACTGGGCCCTGCGACACGACCCGAATCTGTCGCCGGAGATGCTCAAAGAGTACCGACTGGACAGCAGCCAGGTGGTGGTGCTGACCCGCAGCGAACAGGAAGCCAGCCTGAAACAGCTGGGCGGCATGCTGGCGGCGCTCGACCCGTCGACGCGAGACCTGCTGGAAGAGACGCATCTGGTCGAAGCGTTTGACTTCTGCCACAGCCGGGCCGAAATTTTCACGCTGGCCCATATCGTGCAGGTGTTTGGCCCACTGGAATCGTTGTCCCCTGAGTTGGCCCTGCAGCTGGTCGACCGGATGCGGACCAAGCTGGCGCAGCAGTGGCGGGATCTGTCTGTCCAGCGGGACGCGGCCACCCGGCGGACGGCCGCTGATGTGTTCGAACTGGTGAACCAGGGTTACGCCGAAGCCGCGTTGATCGCCCAGCAGTGGCTGGACAGCCATCCTGATTCCTGGCGGATGCAAAGCGCCGCGGGCTCGTTGCTGGCCGACTGGGCTGAGTTCGCCTACTTCCAGAGCGTCGCCGTGGAAGACGGCGGCGACCGGTTCGACGCTTACCTGGAGCGCAGCGCCAAGTCGCTCGATCATTTCCGCGCCGGAGCCAAAGCGTACGCAGGCCAGGTGAAGAGCCTCGGTCGAGAAGAGTTCTCGCTGCTCCCCTTTCGCGCCTGGTTCTATGGCCTGCTGGGCATCACCCACGACGGCGGCATTAACCTCCGCAAAGGGGTCGCCGACGAAGGCCTTGCTGAACTGCGCCAGGCGATCCTCGATCTGCCCGGCGGCGCCGGCGAGTCGCACCTGCAGCTGTTCTCCGCGATGATCGCCGAGAACCTCGAAGAGAACCGGATCGCCCCGGAAATGAAGTACCGCTATCTGTCCAGCGGCGTGCAGGTCACCGGCAGCCGGGCCACCGTTTACCCGGCTGAAGAAAAGGTCAAATACTATGACTCGCTGCTGCAGGAAATCCACCTGCAGACCCGCGTCGATGGCGACGAGAAGATCCATGCCCCTGGCGTGTTTGGACTCTTTGTCAGCCTGGTGCATACGGCCGACGTGGCCCGTGAAAGCGGCGGCTTTGGCAAGTACGTCATGAACGAGGTGCAGCGGACCGTGTCCGGCCGCACCGTGATTGAGAAACCGCTGTACCGCGATCGCCTGGAAGAATCGCTCCGGGTGTCGCTGGGGAACTTTTTTGAGATTCGCACTATCGCCTTTGCCGACCCGACTGCCGGCGTCCGCGACGCCCCGACTCCGCCCGGCGCCGGCGATCGTCCCTGGCAGGAAACGCCCCTTTGTTACCTGCTGCTGGCGGTGAAAGATCCGACCGTGGACCGGATCCCGGCGCTGGAGATCGAGCTGGATTTCTTTGATCGCGAAGGAAAGGTGATCCTCCCGGCGCCGTCGCATCCGCTGCCGATTGAGATTTCCGCCGACGCCCCCGCCCAGCGTCCCGCCAGGAACGTGAGCGTCACGCAGATCGTCGACAGTCGCGAGTTGGCGGATCAGCGTCTCAAGATCGATGTCGTCGCCGCCGCCGACGGCCTGGCGCCCGACCTGGATCAACTGTTGCGGTTGTCGGATTACTCGCTGCCGGTGACCGAGATCGTCGAGCAGCAGAACCTGCATGTGCATCGACTGCATCACGGTCCCGACGGTCTGTACCCGCAATCGGAACGCAGCTGGACGCTCCACCTGGACCCGACGAAGCTGCTTCGCGGCGCCTCCCGTCAGATTGAATTTCAGTTCCCCCAGGCGATTTCCGCCGACACGCAGATGGCGTATCGCCGTTACGAAGATATGGACCCCGTTGAAGCGGCCGCCAACGTGACGCTCGCCGAAGGCGAGCCGGTAGAACAACTTGCCCTGGTCGATTATCGCTGGTGGGGCGCCGGGGCCGTTGGCGTTTTACTGCTGGCTGGCCTGGGGGTGCTGCTGGTGCGCAACCGGAAAGATGCGGTCGCCGTGGGACCGCCGCTGTTCACGCTGCCGGCCGAGCTCACGCCGTTCTCGGTGATCGCCCTGCTGCACCGGATCCAGAGGAGCCCGGCCGTACAACTGTCGGAAGACCAGCGGCAGCAGCTGCAGGCCGACATCCGCACGCTGGAACAACAGACCTTCGCCCCCCAGGCAAAGACCGCCGCCCCGGCCGAGCTGCAGACGATCGCCAGCCGCTGGGTCGACGCCGCCGCCCCCGCCACCCTGGCGACCGCTGGGTGAAGGAACGTCGTCTGTCTTCTGTAGAATGGGCGCTCCTGCCCGTTCACGATTGCCGGATGAAAGCGGAGTTAGCGACGCATGGAAACGATAGAGAAACACCGATCGCCATACCGTTTGAACACTACTGCCGTCGAACGGGTCGGGCAGGAGTGCCCAACCTGCAGAGTCTTTTTGCCTCATATTTACCACAAGGGTTTCGTTCCCCATGACAGTGTTGAAATCGAATCTGGTGAGCGAAATTCGCAACCGCGTCGCCGAGGTTGTCGTCGGTCAGGATGTGGTCGTCGAACGCATTTTGATCGCCCTTCTGACCGGCGGCCATCTGCTGCTGGAAGGGGTGCCGGGCCTGGCGAAAACGCTGCTGGTCAACACGGTCGCCCGCACCATCGGCATGAAGTTCGGCCGCGTGCAGTTCACCATCGACATGCTCCCTTCCGATGTGATCGGCTCCGAAATTCTCGACCAGTCGACGCACGAGTTTCGCATCCACAAGGGGCCCGTGTTCACCAACCTGTTGCTGGCCGATGAGATCAACCGGGCGGCCCCCAAGGTTCAAGGTTGCCTGCTGGAATCGATGCAAGAGCGGAAGGTGACGCTAGGGAATAAAACGTTCCCGCTGCCGGCTCCCTTCCTGGTGATTGCTACGCAGAACCCGATCGAACAGGCCGGCACGTTCGAGCTGCCCGAGGCGCAGCTGGACCGCTTTATGCTGTGCCATCGGCTGCACTATCCGTCCGCCGACGAAGAGAAGGACATCTACCGTCGCCAGCTGAACATGGGGCTGAGTCGACCAAAAGAAGGCGGCGCCGTGCCCCGCAGCGCTTTCGATATGATCGCCGACGGCCCCGTGTGCGGCATCGACGATCTGGTCGAAATGATGGAGCAGGTGCAAACAGTGCATGTCAGCGAAACCTTTACCGAGCATGTCGTCCGCATGGTCCGCCGCACGCGGGAACACAACGCGCTGGAAGTCGGCTGCAGTCCCCGCGCTGGCCTGTCGCTGGTGCAGGCGGCCCGGGCCCGGGCCTTTTTGCACGATCGGGATTTTGTCACGCCGGAGGACCTGTTCTCGCTGGCGGAAGATATTGTGCTGCACCGTATTCGGCTCACCTACGAAGCGGTCGCCCGCGGCTTGAGCCTGCGGGACGTGCTCGAAGAAATCATGCGCGAGGTTTAACGGCTGATGCCCTATCGCTTGCCAGCCGCCGCCGCGGCCCGACGCCAGTTTGAGTTTGAAATCAAACGCCTGGCCGACAGTTTGAACTTTGGGGGCGACCCTTCCCGCTTCCTCGGTTCCGGCCTGGAGTACGCGCAGTCCCGCCCTTATGAGCCCGGCGATCCGGTCAAAGCGATTGACTGGCGCGTGACCGCGCGCACTGGCAAGCCGTATGTCAAAGAGTACGAAGCGACCCGGCAGACGCCCATCTATCTGCTGGTCGACACGTCGGCTTCCATGTGCCTGGGCTCCACGGAACGCACCAAGTACGAATGGGCCGTGCGCCTGGCCGCCGGCTTCGCCAGGGCGGCGCAAGAGCGGATGAGCCCGGTCGGCCTGCTGACCGCCGGCGAACGGAACCTGCGTGTTTCTCCCACCATGTCGGCCAGCGCCGCCATGCGCTGGGCCCATGAGTTGCGGCTGTTCGACTTTCAGGAGAAGACCCGGCTGGAGGAACGCATGCGTACGCTGGCGGCCGCCCTGAAGGCCCGTACGGTGATCATGGTATTAAGCGACCTGCACGAACCGACCGCCTTCCCGGCCTTGGAACTGCTGGCCGCTTCGCACGAGGTGATCGTCTTCTGGCTGGAGGATCCGGCCGAGGTCCAGCCGCCGGCCCGGGGGATTTTTCAGGCCCGCGAAGCGGAAACCGGACAGACGTTCGCCCTGACGCGGCGCACCCGGCTGACGACGCACGAGCGCATCCGCGAGTCGCTGGTCGACGGCGGCATGGAGTTCCTGCACTTGCCGATCGACCAGCCCATCCTGCCGCGAGTGCGTCACTTCCTGCAGCATCGTAAATCCCTGGGGCATGCCTGAGCATGCGGACGTCCTGATCCGCCTGTCGTCCTGTTCGTCTTTTGAGACCGCCTTGTTGTTGACCCCTTTTTTTGCCGGAACGGTCCTGCCCGTCGATGTCTGATTCTGTCACTTCGAAAACTTCCCGCTGGAATCTGGCGCTGGCCCTGGCGGTCGCCGTCGGGGCGGCGCTACTGGTCATTGCAGCGCCGTGGCTGCTGCTGGGAAAGAAAGACGCCCTGACGATCGGCGTGGAAGGACGTTACAGCCTGGTGCTGCCGGAACGCGGCCTGGCGGCCGTTCCCTACACGCATGGCGACGCACTGGCGGTGCGGATCGCCCAGGCGACGCCGGTCGACGGCGGCGTGCGTTACGACATTCGCTACATGGCGTACGGGCCTGGCCCGCACGACCTGGCCCGGTTCCTGGTCGCGGCTCCTGGCGCTGCACCACTGGATCTGCCCGAACTGCCGGTGCAGGTCGAGCCGCTGCTGCCGGCCGATTACAGCGGCGTGCTGTTTGACTCGACGCCGTCGCCGGTGAATTTGCATTCGCGTTACCGCTATTACATGACGGCCTTGTGGCTGGCCTGGGCCGGGCTGCTGGTTCCGTTGCTGCTGATTGGCTGGCGCCGTCGCCGTTCGGTTCGACCGGTCCCTGTCCCGACGACGGCCGAGCGACTGCATGCGTTGCTGCAGCAGGCCGAACAGGAGCCGCTGGCGCCGGAGCAACTGGCCGATCTGGAACAGCTGCTGCTCGCGTGGTGGGCCGAACAGCTGGATGTCCACTGCGATCGCCTGTCGGATACGCTGGCTCGGATCCGGCAGCATCCGCCGGCCGCCCTGCAGATCGCCGCGGTGGAACAATGGCTGCACGACCGATCTGGCGCTGCGGGGAAGAACGTCCCGCGAGAGCTGCTGCGTCAACTTGGCTGGAGCCATGCCGCGCCGAAAGCGGATTCACCGGAGTCGTCCTCGCCGGAATCGTCCCCGACCCAGGAAGCACTGGCCCGATGATCTTCACGTACCCGTTGCTGTTCCCCCTGCTCGCCTTGCCGGTGCTGCTGGGTTTCTGGAGCTGGTTCGCCCGCGGCCAGCAGCTGGCGTTGCCGTTGGATCATGCGCAAGCACGGCGGGGTCGGCTGCTGCAGGTTGCCGTGCGGATCGCCAACCTGGCTCCGTATAGCCTGCTGGCGGCGGCGCTGTTGTTGCTGGCCCAGCCGCTGGAGGAAGGTCCGCCGTCGCACCCGACGCAGGTGACCAATATCCAGATCGCTCTGGATACGTCGGGCAGCATGAACGAGGCATTCGGCGATCGGGTCAAAGCCGACGGCAACCAGTTCACCCGTTTTGATGCGGCGATGGAAGCGATCGACCAGTTCACCCAGCGACGGGAGGGCGACGCCTTTGGGCTGTCGATCTTTACCCGCAAGGTGATCCACTGGGCTCCGCTGACGACGGATCTGTCGGCCATTCGCCTGTCGACGCCGTTTGTGCGGCCGGGCGCCTTTCCGCTGGAATGGTGGGACGGCACGCTGATCGGCAACGCCATTTTAACCTGCGCCGATCTGCTGGAAGAACGCAGCGAAGGGGACCGCATGCTGATCCTGTTGACCGACGGCGAAAGCAGCGATCTGCAGGGCGAGCTGGCCCTGCAGGCCGGTCAAAAGCTGCAGGAAAAGAACATTACCCTGTACGCCATTTCGGTCCGCGCCGAATCGTACTCGGAAGACCTGTCGCGGGTCTGCGAACTCAGTGGAGGCCGCCTGTTCGAGTCGGGCGACGTCCCCGCTTTGCAGGCGGTTTTCCAGGAGATCGACCAGCTGCAGCGGGCCAAACTGGCGTCCGCCCAGACGCGCTGGCTGCAGTTCGATCGCCCCTTCGCCTGGGCCGGCCTGTTCCTGCTGGCGCTCCAGCAGCTGGCCGCCCTGGGACTGCGCTACGCTCCCTGGTAAGGCGTATCCGGTCGCTTAAAAAAGGTGCCTGAAGCCGGCTTCGCGGCGGCAGCTGGACAGTTGCGCTGAATGAAAACCAAAGTGGTTCGTCAGCAGGACGGCAGTCAGGTCGCCGATCGTCTGGATGGGCGTGTCGGCAAGCAGTTCCATGCCGTGGGGGCGGTCCATCAGCGGATCGCTGGCTTTCTCCAGAGTCAACTGCCGCAGGGCCGCGTAACCTTCAAGATTGGCGTCGATCAACGCCTGTTTGGAGAGGGCGTCGGTCTTCTCCACCGCGCCGGAAGAACCGGGAGCGAACGGCGTCAGCCACTCGGGATGCGTCAATTGGCCGCCCAGCATCTGCTGGCCGACTTCGGCGCAAATGGCCAGATGCCCCAGCACCCAGACCGGCAGATGCCCATGCCCGGCCGCTGGCGTATACAGGCTCTCTTCCGGGATGTCGGCGGCAATCTTCGTGAACAGACCCAGCTGGAACTGGTTGATGGCAACTTCACGCGTAAACATCGCAGCGTCTCCAGTGCGAGGATTGGGGCGACGCAACCGCTTGCAACACCGCCAGGGAAAAAAAGGGGCTCACTCCCACCGATCTCCTGACTTGCATCCTGCCGCCGGGGAAGCATTACGCTTTTGTGGCTGCATGCAGACTCAGGGCGACGCGGGAAACGGCTTGCACCACCGCGTCCTTGTCGCAACCGTAAAGGCTGGAGAAACTAAAGCCGCCAATCTCCAGTAGATGATACCCGCCGTCGTCCGTCCGGCAAACATCCACCATCCAGACCGGATCCGGCCGGAAGCCCGCGGCGACCACCGCGTTCGCAAACGCTAGCGCCCCGGCATCCTGGGCCGGCAGCGCCGTCGGCTCTCCTTCATTCACATACAGCGTTCCGGCGACGATCTCTCCTGCGGCCGCCACGAATCGCCATTCCGACACGATCGTTTTCGGCGAGCTGACCACGACCAGCGACTCCACCGGGAACTCATAGAAACCCATGAATTCGTAATCTTTGTCGAACGTCGAGCGGGACAGGGTCATCCCGGTGAAAATCTTCAGCGGCGAATCAGGCCGGACGAACAGCCGATCGTCCCGTCCCAGCGCGGCAAACAGAAAATCGCGGCAGCGGGGCAGCTCCGCATACGGCAACATCAGGTAATCCTTGTTCAGCAGGAACCGTCCACAATGGGCGTAGTAGTGCGAACAGAAGAAATGCGGCACGGTCGCAAAGGCGCCAGGCGTCCACCGGTCGTCGGCCAGGATGCGGCCCACCAGGTCAATATCGGCATGCGCCACCACGCAGTCGCCGGCCGGAAAGGCGCGTCGATAGGCTGCACTCGCATCGTCCCAGTCATACGGCGGATCAGGCCGATTGAGCGAAACGACCCGCTGCCCCTGCCGCACGACCGCCGCCGCAAGTTCCTCGTGGTACGCGTCAAAGATACCCGCATCGATCAACCAGCCAACCGTCATCCTGTTTCCTCGCCGGGGCGCTCTCAGGGGTGCTTGTTCAAGCCTGGCATCTCCATGCCTGGCATCTCCATGCCTGGCATCTCCATGCCCGGCATCTTCATTTTGGGCGCTTCTTTGTAGTTTGCCGGATTGCCGAAGCGACGGACGATCTCGGTGAAGAATTCGCCTTGGGGAATCTCTTCGTCGGTCTCCATCAGGCGGTGGTACAGGTCGTCGGGCAGCACGCGCATCGCCGTCATTAGGCCCATCATCGACATCGGCGCCGTGGCCCGCATCCCTTGCATCGTGCGCTGGGCCCAGATCTTTTTCATGAAGGCCGGGTTCATCTCCATGCCTTGCATCTCTTGCGGGTAGCCAGGCGGTTCGGCCCCGGCGGCGGTCGGCGAAACTTCGGCCGGCGGGCGGGTGTTGAGGTTCGCCAGGTAACGATCCACCGAACTGCCGGGGCGGATGCGAGGGCCGACCTGCTCGACCATGTGGTTCATCATATGATGCACCATGTGGCAGTGGAACATCCAGTCGCCCGGGTTGTTGGCGATGAACTCAAAAGTCGACGCCTGGGCCACCGCCACCAGTTCCGTGTTCCGCGGGATCCAGGCCGACTTCGGGATGCGGGCGCCTTCGTGGGCGGTCACCCAGAACGTATGGCCGTGCATGTGGACCGGGTGATGCTGCATCGGGCTGAAGTTGAGCAGCCGCACACGGACGCGTTCGCCGTGTCGGCAGACGAGCGGGCTGGCGAAAGGACCGCTGCGGCCGTTGATGGTGTGCCAGTTCCAGTCCATCTTTTGCGAGTCGGCGACCGTCTGGTTCGGACCGATGAAGAAGTTCTGGAACAGCAGGCCGAAGTCGCGATCGACGGGCGGATCAAATACCTTGCGCGGATGGACGATCATCCAGCCGATCATGCCGAACGCTTCCTGCATCGCCACATGCGTGTGATAGAAAAACGTGCCTTCTTCGTGCACGTCGAACTCATAGACGTATGTCTGCCCCGGCCTGATCGGGTTCTGGGTCATCGTGGAAGAGCCGTCCTGCTGCACGGGCAATTCAAAGCCGTGCCAGTGGATCGTGGTATCTTCCGGCAGTTCATTGGTGACGATCACGCGGATGCGGTCGCCCTGGTTGATCTCAATCGTAGGACCGGGCATCGAGCCGTTGAAGCCCCAGACGTTCATCCAGTAGCCAGGCAGAAACTCCCGCTGTACGGGCTGCGGGACCAGGTGGAATTCCTTCACGCCGTTCTTCAGGACGTACGGCAGCTTGTCGAGATTCGGCGCCTCGAACGGCGCGGGACCGTCGGCCGCCTGGCGGAAGCCGGGCACCGTTTTTCCCAGATAGAACGGGCTGTCGGGATCGTTGCCGCGACTGGGCTGGAAGCGGGAGAAACCCTCGTACTCGGCCTGCACATGGTCGGGATGCTGGGGCTGCGGACGCTGATGGTGCGGGGGCGCCGGCGGCAGTTGTTCGGCCGGAGCGTCGCCTGCCTGGGCGGCGACGGCGGTCGTGGGCTGGCGGATCGCGGCCAGGAAACCGGCGGCGGCGAGCGAGCCTTTTTTCAGGAAGTCACGTCGTCCGGGAGAAGCGGTCATCGGAATTCACCTCAAGGCCATGTGCAGTTTCTTGTCGCCAGGAACAGGCCGGCTATCGCGGTTTGGGAACCGAGTCGATATGGCCCGGCGGCAAGGCCGTCTCTGGCGCCATCAATCCGCCGTGCAGCAGGAAGCCGGTGATCAGCACTTCATTCTCCCGCCAGGCGATCAGGTTGCGAATATATTCGGCCCGCAGCAGGAAGTACGTCTCTTGCGTTCGCAGCACTTCGTTCCAGGCAATACGGTTTTCTTTATAGCTATTCAGCTGCAGTTCATACGCCTGTTGCGCCTCGGGCAAAATGCTGTGCTGGTAGTTGTCCGCATGCTGCAGGGCGGTCAGATAATTGCGATAGGTGCGGGCCAGGTCCTGCTTCAGCGTGAGTTCGATCCGGCGGATCTCGCCTTGCTGTCGGGCGTAGTCGGCTTCGGCCTGGCGGATGGCGCCCTGGTTCCAGTCGTAGAGCGGGACCTGGACGGAGACCCGGGCCATGCCGACCGTTTCGGTCGTTTCAAAGTTATTGCCGACGCCGCCTTCGACGACGATATCGGGAACTGGCTCGACCGTTTCGCGGCGGATCTTGATGCGGTCGGAGTCCAGCTTGTTGCGGGCCGCCATCATTTGCGGCGACTCGTCGGACAAACGCCCCAGCGCTTGTTGATAGTCGATCGGCGTGAGATCGCCGGCAAGCGGCGTGTCCAGCGGAGCGATCGGCAACTCCACGCCCAGCAAGGCGGTGAGCACTTCGAACGCTTCGCGGTAGTTGTTCTCGTTCTTCAGCAAGTCCAGCCGGGATCGCTGCAGGGCGACGTTGGCCAGATGCACGTCGGCCTGCGTCGCCTGGCCCACGTTGTAGCGTTCGCGCTGGGTGAGGACGTTATCCTCCGCGTTCTTCACCAGCTCGCGATGAATCTCGACCAGTTCGAAATGGCCGCGGGCGCGGAAGTAGTGCACGCGGACATCGTTCAGCACGCGGTACTGTTGTTCGAGGGCTCGCCACTCGGCCGCCCGAGTGCGGGCCAGGAATTTCTGGCGACTGAGGTCGAGCTTATGGCCGGTGACGATCCGCTGGCGGACCGTGCCGCCGACGAATTCGCCGGGCGTGCCTTCGACGCCGATCTGTTCCTGGACGTAGCTCAAAGTCGGGTTCGGCCAGAGGCCGGCCTGGATCGCCTTGCCGAGTTCCCCTTGCACCTGGGCCTGCGCCTGCATCAGTGTGGGGTTGTGCTGGCAGGCGAGCGCTTCGGCCAGTTCCAGCGACAGTGGTTCGCCCAGCGGCGGCAGGTTCCCGTTCGCGCTCAGGTCGGGCGGAGCCGGCGGCGTGCCGGCCGGCGCCTGGAAGCGATGCTGCTTGAGCGGTTGCTGGTCGTCCGTCTGCATGCCGTCCATTTTCTCATCGTTGTGCATTGGCATCTGCACGGAAGCGAGCTGGACGGAAGGCTGGTCGGAGAGCGACGCCTGCCGGACCGCTGGACGCGCGGCGACCGGCGCGTTGGTTTTTTCGGTGGGACGTGCGGCCTTTGTCTGATCGATGGCCACGGGACGCGCGGCCTGCTTTTCGGCGGCCGAACAGCCCAGCATGGCGGCGGACAGCAGCAGCGGGCCGGCCCATCGTCGACTGGTGGATTTCATTTGCGCATTCCTTTGCGGCCCCACCTTGAAACGTTCCCGCGTGGCGTCGTCCTGCTGGCGTTACTTGTGACAGTCCTTGACACTGCCCCAGTGCGGGCGGCTTTCCTGCAGGCGAATCCACGCCCTTGTGATCCCGGCGGCGAAGGCGCCGCAATTGCCGCTGGGGCAATCGTGCATGCTGTTCTTCGGGTCGTCGTCGAGCGCGTACGTGCCGTAGTACAAAAATCGGCCATGATTCGTATCGCACGGGGCGCACGGAGCCGGGCCGAAGCAGCGCCAGCAATCCCGCGGCGGCAACGGTTTGCGGGCGAGGTGGCCCGCGCCAAAGACCGCATCGTCAGCCGGCGGGTAAGCGAATTGCGAATCCTCCGGCGCCGTGCCGCGGATCGCGGGCAGCACTTCCCGCAGCTCCTGGCCGGCGGCGGTCGCGGTGGCGACGGCCAGCAGCGCCAGGAGGGGAAAGTGATAGCATGCTAGCAGTCGTATAGAGGGCATCGCCATCAACCTGAAAAACCTGTTTCGACAAAAAGGGGCTGTCTCGTATTCCATCGGACGGAGGTTTCCGATTTGCCACACTTTTTATGCTCCTTCTTCTGGCGCGCTGTCCCTGTTCTGCAACTTCAGCGGGAACCTGGGGAGGCCGTGGCCCTTGTTCTCTTTGTCAATTGCTCTTTCCTCTTGTGTGCGGATTGGGGTGTGGGGGCGTGCTGCATCGCCCAGTCTTTGTGCGGTTTCGGCCGGGCGACCGTTCCGACCGCGGGAATTCTGTCGTGGAAACAGGCTTTCGAAGATTTCACGAACAGGCGGCTTGTCGTTTGCATTATCAGGAATCGGAAGAGAGCGAGGGTTCGCCATCCCCCAGATCGCAGGAGAGTCTGAGATGCAAGTTTCTACCAGCCTGGCGGCGGTTCTGGATTCGCAAACACTGCTTGGAGAGCTGTTTTACAAGCAGTTATTTGAAGACTATCCGGAACTGCGACGCTACTTTTCCGAGATCGACATGCCGCGCCAGCGCATGATGTTAACCATGGCGTTGACGATCATCGCCCAGGTGCATGACACGCCTCGTCGGGCTACGGTCGCGTACCTGCGTTACCTGGGCACGCGGCATTACGATCGGGCCATTCCCCGTGAAGCATATGACTTATGGCGTCGCGCCATGCTGGCGACGCTGGCCGGTCTGCTGGGATCCGATTGGACGGAGTCCCTGGAAGCGGACTGGAACGACGCCATCGATCAAACGGTCAAGATCATGATGGAAGGGTACGACCAGCGGTTCCACGTCTAGCCGCGAGAGCGCCCAGGCCGCCCTTTTTTAATCCTGCCTTTCGTCACGCTAAAAGCCAGCGGTTGTCTCACGTTCCGTCGAACGGATGGCTCCGATTTGCCACACTTTTGATGCACGGTCTCTGCACGGTCTTTTCTCCAGAGGGTTGGATCCGGCAGGTGAAATTTTGACAGGGCGTCGCGCGGTGCAGTAGGTTGTGGCCTGAAATTGGCTATGGTCGTGCATTCGATGGGAGACGTCATGAAACTTGCATTGCTGTTGATCTGTCTGCTGCCGGTGGCAGTCCAGGCGAAGGAGACCCAGCGTCTGGCCGACTATCGTCAGGTGGTGGTGGCTGCGGATGCGTTGCCTGTGCAGCGGGAAGCGGCGAAGGAGCTGGCGCATTACGTGGGCCAGATCATCGGCAGGGAGCTGCCGGTCGTTGACCTCGCCGAGGGTCCGCTGGCGGAAGCTGAGGGGCTGCGATTCTTTGTCGGCGACGCCGCGGCGGCCAAGGTGCTGGGCCACACGCTTACGCCCTGGAAGGTAGAGGAGTGGTTGCTGAAAACGGTTCCCCAAGGAATGGTGATCGCAGGCGACGACGGCCCGGGCGATCCGTGGAGTGCGGTGACCCCTGCCGGATCGATGCTGGCGGCGTACACGCTGCTCGACGATCACCTGGGCGTGCACTGGTTCTGGCCGGGTGATTTTGGCGAGCAGGTCCCGCAGTCGCCGGACGCAACGTTGCCGTCGCTCGACCAGCGCGCGACGCCAGAGTTTGAGATCCGCTCGGTCGGGCTGGGTTATTCGAGCGTCTATCATACGAAAACCTGGACAGCTGCGGCGCGGAAGTGGGCTCGCCGGAATCGTCTGGCCTGGGTCCGTTCGGCCGTCTTTGGCCATAGCTGGTTTTACGCCTTTAACCTGCGGACGGATGAATCGTTCCAGGAGCATCCGGAGTGGTTCGCGCTGGTGGATGGCAAACGTCGTCCGCCGCAGATGTGTACGACGCACCCGGAAGTGCTGGACCGGATGGTCGAGCATGTGCTTAACGGCAAGCAGCAGATCATGAACATCTCTCCCAGCGACGGCGGCGGCTTCTGCGAGTGCGAGCGGTGCCGGGCGCTGGATGTGCCGAACGTTCTGAGTTACGACGGCAAGACGGTGCAGCTGAGCGACCGGATCTTCACCTACGCCAACGAGATTGCCCGACGAGTGCGGGCCAAGGATCCGACGAAGGGCTGCGGCATGTTCGCCTATACGTTTTACAATCGTCCGCCGGTGAACATTGAGAAGCTGGAGCCGAATTTGTACCTGTCGTTCGTCTATCAAAGTGCGGCCCATCGCGACCCCGAAGCCCTGCAGCAGTGGCGGCAGTCGGTGGCCGGCTGGCAGAAGCTGGGCGCCAAGATGGTCGTCCGCGAAGGCTGGGGGAACCATTACTATCACGACATGCACATGCTGCATGCCGACCAGATCATGGCTAACCTGGCGGAAGCCGATCGGCTGGGATTTGTGGCCGCCTATGGGGAAGGCAGCAAGAACTTTGCCGCCATGGCGCCCAACTACTGGGCGTTGACCCACAAGCTGTGGGACCCCCAGCGCGACCCCGAAGCGTTGATGCAGGAGTACTATCAGTCGGCTTACGGTCCCGTCGCCGCCGAGATGAAGGCGTTTTTTGACACGTACAGCAAAGCGCTCGATGAAAACTGGGACCAACGCGACCGAAACCTGGATACGACCGGCATCGCCTATGCCAATATCATCGCGGCTTGGCGCAAGCTGCTGCCGGAGGCGACCGTGGATCAGGCGGAAGCCCATTTGAAAGCGGCCGAAGCGAAAGCCCCGCCGGGCATCTACGCCGATCGCTTGCGGTTCCATCGCCTGGGGCAGGACTATACGCGGGTGATGCTCGAACTGCTGGAATGTTATCGCGAGCTGGCCATCCTGGGCGTCAAAATGGACTTCTTCTCGACGCTGGCCAAAGAACAGCGGGACGACCCGGCCGCTCTGAAGGCCCTGTTACAGAAGGCTTACGACCTGGGCGAGCTACGGGAAAAGCTGCTGCTGGCCCATCGCGACTGGTCCGGTCCCGATGAAGGGTTGTACGCCTTTACCAACGACCGCGGCTTGCGGAAGTGGCACAGCACCGTCAAGGCGGAGCTGAAGATTGAACAGCCAACCGCCCTGACACAGGAGAAGCTGAACGCGC
The DNA here is from genome assembly GCF_007751035.1 of Lignipirellula cremea. Classification (NCBI taxonomy): domain Bacteria; kingdom Pseudomonadati; phylum Planctomycetota; class Planctomycetia; order Pirellulales; family Pirellulaceae; genus Lignipirellula; species Lignipirellula cremea. Next base: position 863,827 of record NZ_CP036433.1, read on the forward strand.
CGTAACAAGGCACGCCAGGATTACGGCTTGCCAGGCTTTCGACGGGGCTTTCTCTTCACGTCGGCCGGCGGTTTGAGGTCGTCGGCCGGCTGGTTCCACAGGCGATACGGGTCGTCCAGGCGGCGCATCTCGGCCAGCAGCAGGGCTTCCATCTCGGCCAGCTTTTCGGCGTGCTGGGGGTCGCCTGCCAGGTTCGTTTGCTGCGAACCGGTCTGGCGGTGTTGGGTCAGGAATTCGTGCGGGTTGGCGGCGAGGTTGAAGAGCTGTGTTTCGTGGACCTGGCCGTCGAGTACGTCGTACTTGATCAGCTTCCAGTCCCCCTTCTTCACGCATCGCATGCCGGGCTTCGTGCCGCCGCTGTAGGAACCGTACAGCACGTCGCGGGTGGTTGCCTTCTTTCCTTCGAGAACCGGCTTGAAGCTGATCCCTTCGTTGGAGGCGGGCGGTTCTACGCCGGCCAGGTCGCAGAGTGTAGCCAGCATGTCGAGCAGATAGACGTTCCCCACGGCCCGGGAGCCGGCGGCGATGCCGGGGCCCGTCACGATCAGCGGCACGCGCCAGGTATGCTCGTACAGGTTCTGTTTCCCCTGCAGGCCATGCCGGCCGATCGCCATGCCATGGTCGGCCGTGTAGACGATGTACGTGTTGTCGAGCTCGCCCTGCGCTTCCAGCTGTTTGAGCACGCGACCGATCTGGATATCGATGTTCTCGCTGCAGGCGAACTCGCGGCCCAGTTCGTTGCGAATCGTCCGTTCGTCCCGCTTTTCCCAGACGCCCGAGACGGCGACTTCATCGCGCAGATTGGGATGCCCGTGCGGGAACGGATGCTGCGGCAGGTAGTTCACCGGCAGCTCGGGCTGGCGGGGATCGGCGGCCGGCAGCGTTTTGCGATCGGTGTGATTGGCGGCCCCGTATTTGGCCAGCAGTTCGGGCGTGCCGTCGCGCGTGTCGTGCGGATGCGAGAAACCGAAGTACAGCAGGAACGGCTTGTCCGTCTTGGCGGCGGCCCGTTCGTCGAGCCAGGCCAGGACCTGGTCGGCGTGCCAGGCGCTGCCGGTTTCCGCCGTGCCGCCGCGCCGGGTGGCGTCGCGCACCACGGTGAACTGCGCATTGGCGGCGGCGTAGCTGTTCCCTTTTTTGCAGGTCCGCATGGTGTCGTAGCCGGCCCGGTTGAAGACGGCGGCCAGCGTGCTTTCCGGCAGGTTGGGCGGGCAAAGTCCGGCCGCGACCGCTTGCGGGGCGATCGGCAAATGCCAGAGCGTCCGGCCGCACATCACCATGTGCCGCGACGGCGTGCAGACAGCCCCGCTGAACGACCCCATGTGATGGGCGCCGTCGAACGTCATCCCGGAGGCGGCCAGGCGATCCAGGTTGGGCGTCTCCAGCGTGGAGGCCGGGTTATAAATCTGCAGGTCCTGCGGCGACTGGTCGTCGACGATAATGAACAGCAGATTCGGCCGCGAACGGTCGGCCGCCAGCAGCGGAACCGACGCCCACAGGGCCAGCAGCACGGCCAGCGACGGCAGGAAGCGAAGAGACGGGAGAGCAGACATGGAAGAGAAACCTTTGCTGAAAAGTAGCCGCGAACAGGGCCTGGCAGGAACGACGCCTGACGCATCGACCGCCGGCCCAGTATACTCGCTCGCTTGCCGCGACGGTATTCTTGCCCCGCGGCGGGGGCGTTCAGGCCGCCCCGGCAATACGACTCGCGCCCACGCACTCACCGGAAAAAGGTAATAAAGGATGTCCACCGCAGACCGGCTGGCACACATTCACCAGCGACTGGCGCCGCTGCGCCAGGGATTGCTGGAACATGAAATTTACGGCCAGATTGATCGGCTGGAGAAGCTGCAGGTGTTTATGCAGCACCATGTGTTCGCCGTGTGGGACTTTATGTCGCTGCTCAAAACGCTGCAGCTGCGGCTGTGCAGTTCGGGCGTGCCCTGGCTGCCGCCGACCGATCCGACAGCCGCCCGGCTGGTGAACGAGATCATGCTGGGCGAAGAGACCGACGAAGACGGCCACGGCGGTTTCGCCAGCCACTTCGACCTGTATCGCCGGTCGATGGATTGCTGCGGAGCGACCGGCGACGCGATCGACGGCTTTCTGGTCGAACTGCGCCAGGGCCAGACGGTCGAGGCGGCGCTCTCCCGGCCTGCGATCCCGCCGGCCGTGCGTCCGTTTGTGCGGCAGACGTTCGCCGTGATCGACTCAGGCGACCTGTGCGCCGTCGCTTCGGCGTTTACGTTCGGCCGCGAGGACCTGCTGCCGGACGTGTTCCAGCGGATCGTCGATCGGCTGGGCGAAGAGAACGACGGCGTGCTCGACGACTTCAAATTCTATCTGCACCGGCATATCGAGTTGGACGGCGACCACCACGGCCCGCTGGCCGCCCGGATGATCGCCGCGTTATGCGGCGACGACGACGCCAAATGGCAGGCCGCCGAAGACGCGGCCGTGAGTTCACTCCAGTCCCGGCGGGATCTGTGGGACGGCATGGTCGCCGCGATCCAGCACCCGGCCTGATCGACAGGCTTAAGAGCCCGAGCCGATGCAGTACAGCGTTTCCCGGCGTCCGCCGGCGCCGCTTTGGGCGACGCGGAGAAAGATCTGGCCGTCGCAGATCGTGGGCGTGGCGAACATTTCATCGCCCAGCTGGTTCTGGGCGACCAGCTCGAACTTGCTGGGATCGGCGCGGAAGACGAACATCGTCCCGCGTTCGTCGGCGGCGTAAATGTTGCCGCCTGCCAGCACAGGCGAGGAACTGATCGGTCCCTGCAGACGCGTCTTCCACATCTCCTGGCCGTCGGACGCTTTCCAGCAGTAGGCGACGCCCGGGTCGGTCACGGCGTACAAATAACCGTCGTGGACCAGCAGCGATTGCTCGTAACATTTGGCGTTGTTACTCCACACCACGCGGCCGGAACCGTCGGCTTTCACGCAGACTGTTTCTGCTTTGGGGTAGCCGCCGCTGGCGAACACGTAATCGCCTTCCCAGACCATGGTGCCGGCCGTGGCGGCGGTGGTGGCCTCGGTCTGCCACAGGCCGCGGCCCGTGGCCGGGTCGTAGCTGGAAACCATGCCGCCGCCGCTGAGCAGCAGCTGATCGCGGCCGGCGATCGTCGCCACAATGGGCGAGGACCAGCTGAGCGTGGCCGGACGCTTCCCTTGCCAGACGACCTCGCCAGAACGGCGATTAAAGGCCGTCAGAAAGCTGCCCGTATCGCAGTCGCCGACGACGATCACCGTCTCTTTGTAGATCAACGGCGAGGCCGAGTAGCCGTACTTGTACGCCTTGGGCTGGAACGGGCCGACCGTCTTTTGCCACAGCTGCTTGCCGTCAAGCGACAGGGCGGTCAGGTCGATGCGATCGTTCCCCAGGAACGTGATAAACAGCCGCTCGCCGTCGCAAGCGACCGTCTGGGAGGCATGGGTGTTCTTGTTGTGGATCTTCGGAAAGCCGCCGCGGCCCACGATCGTTTGCCACAGCTGCTTGCCCGTGTTCCGATCGAAGCAGACGACCGACTGGGTCTGGGCCTGTTCATCGGCGGTCGCCAGGTAGAGGAAGTCGCCGAACACCGTCGGCGACGAATGACCGCGACCAGGGACGGGCGTTTTCCAGACCACATTCTGCGTTTCGTCCCAGGAGGTCGGCGGGGCGGGACCGTCGGCGACGCTGTTATCATTCGGTCCCCGCCAGTGGGGCCAGTCGCCGCGGCTGTCGGCCGGCTGGGCTTGCGCGGCGACGGCCTGGTTCGCCAGCATTTCGCGGACGAACTTCTGGTCGGCGGCGCTCAGTTTGGCGACCGGCACGGCGAACGTTTTGTCGTCGCCCGTTCGCAGCACGACGTTGCCGTTTTTGAACTCGACAAAGGCGGCGTTGATTTTGAACTGGCCGGTGGCGTCGCTCCATTCCCGCGACTGCGGTTCGGCCGCCTGGGCGACAATCGCCATCAGCACCAGGGCAGTCAGCAGGAAGGACTTGCAGAGCCATTTCATGGAGAATCTCCTCGTTCCAGGTGTATCTCGCCCGACCGGCTGATCGAGGGATGAAGGCGGGTTGATGATGGGAACGGCCGCTTCGGGGCGACCCTCCCGGCGTGTTGTTTTATCGTACCTGCAGAATCCTGCAGATGGCGAGTCGTACGTTTCCTTTTTTCACGATTTTCCCGCGGAGGGACGGGCGTCTTTCTCTTCTGTAGAATGGTCACTCTCGCCCGTCCACGATTGGGGCTCGGAGCGGAGCTGGCGTCGCAGGTAAATGAGCGGCGAGCACCCTTTGTCATATCGCTAAAACGCTGCTTCCGTCGAACTGGTCGGGCAGGAGTGCCCAACCTGCAGCGGTAATTCTCCCTGCCTCAACGATCGAACGCTTCGGCGGCGGCCGCCTTGTCGGACAGTGTTTGCTGGCCGAGCTGGATCTGTCCGGCCGCTCCCAGCGTCAGGGTGAGCTTGTCGCCGCGCAGCTGGGCCGCGCCGGCGACGCCCTGGAACGCGAGCTTTTTATCGGCCGTCTGTAGCGCGCCGGCCGACAGTTCGGCTGTATTCTCTGCAGGCGGAGCCAGCACGGCGTAATCGGTTCCGAAACGGGTCTTCACTTCGGCGATCCGTCCTTCCGCATGCCAGAGGACCTGCGGCGGGGCTTCTCCTTTGAGTCGCGGATAGACCAGGCAGACCACGGCGCCGGGGCTTTTCAGCGTGGCGACCAGGGCCGTTTGTGTGAGACGCAGCGGCCCGACTTTGCCGTCGCGATTGCCGACCGTCATATCCTGGTATTCGGTCTGCGTGGTCAGGTTGAGCTGTTCGGGCTGATAGAAGAACAGGTCAAAGTCGACGTCGTCGGCGCCGGTGACGGTCACGCCCTGGTCATGGATCTGGACCGGTCTGGGGGGAGCGACGGTCTTCTTTTTCTTCGCTTCGGAGAGTTCGGAAAAGATATCGCCCAGCCCTTCGACGGCGGGCGGCTTGCCGGCGGGGACGCCCGGCTCGGGAAAGTCGGGGGCGTCCGGTTTGTCGGACACGGCCGGCTGGGCAGTCAGCCACATTCGCCAGACGGCCGGTTCCGCCGCGGCGTGCGTATCCCGCAGCAGGAAGAAGCTGGGGCCCAGTGGATCACGATCCTTGACAAAGCCGATCTGCCGCTGCCAGGCTCCCTTGCGGCCGGACACATAATCAAAGGCCGGCTGGGTCGAGAAGTCGGTCACCTGCATGTTGCCGCCGCTGGCGGGCGAGGAGAGCAGGTTGTGATACTTTTGCGAGTGACGACCGATATAACCCCAGTCGTCGGCCAGCACGCGGCCTTTCCCCCAGATCACGATGCTGCCGGAGTCATAGTCGTAATGCTCATGGTGGGAGCCGGCGATCAGGTGCAGGTACGTCTCCCTGCCGGAGCCGAGCTGGTTCCGCAGCACCACGCCCGTTTTGCGGAACCAGGCGCTGCCATAGTCGGGCTGCTGTGGTTTCACGCCGTGCGCTTTGAGCAGGTCCTTGTAGCCCGTCATGCTGGGGAAGCTCCAGCCCAGACCCAGGTCGGGCGAGCCGTGCTGCTGGCACATCCATTCCATTCGGGCGGCGAACTGCGGGTCGCGTTTTTTCCAGACGCCGGCCACAATGCCGAACATGCCGGTCGATTCGCCGTGATAGGTGTTGCCGATCGGCGGCAGATGGCGGAAGCCGCCCGTATGGGCGTCGGGCGGCGTCGAGATGCTGGCGAACCACTCCGCCACTTTACGCATGCGGTCTTCGTACAGATGATTGCCGAATCCGGCGCGGGCCGCCATGAGAAAGGCGCCCAGCATATGGTCGTAAGAGACCATGGCGTAATGCGGCGCCTCGAGCCAGCCGCCGTCTTCGTCGGACCAGGCGTCCAGCTGGTAACGCAGCGTGCCCAGCCCCTGGTCGGCCCATTCCCGGGCCAGCGGATGCGAAGGCAGCAGCGAGGCGATGGTTACCTTGTACTGCGCCACGGTCGTGGTCATGTTGGGATTGGCAGAGAAGCCGCGTTCCGGCGACCAGTAGTCGGCCCGGTTCACCACGTAGCCCAGGAACGCCAGCTGCGCCAGGAAACGCTTGCGCAGTTCGGGCGTGAGTGATTCCACTCCCAGGGCCGAATCGGCCAGGTTGAGCGTGGGCAGCAGCAGCACCGCCTGGTTATGCGGGGCGACGCCGAGCGTGACGCGGCCATGCTGCTCTAGCAGGTCGTCCAGGACGACCGACTGCAGCCACTCGTCGGTTCGGCTGACGATCCGATCTCCCAGGATGGCGGAGCCCGAGGCGTAGTACTCTTTGAGCGGATCGCCGATGTTGTACTTGTCGATCGGCTGTTCCCTTTCCCAGCGGCGCCGTTCCCGCGGGTCGGACACCAGCGACTGGCGCAGGGCGGGCAGATCGTCTTTCCCGATCAGCAGCCGCGGGTACTGCTGGTGGTCGCCCTCCCAGGTGAGGACGTAATCTTTGACTTCGTCGAGCGGAAAGTCGCCGTGTTTAATCAGCAGCCGTTGCGGTTCGGGCGCCGCCTTGCGGTTCTTCTCGGCGAGCACTGCCAGGCTGGTCGCTTTCTCCGGCGCACCGAGCAGCCACTGTCGACGGCCGCCGCCCAGCGGGAACGCGACGCGGGCGACGCCGTCCTGGATCTGCATGGAAACGGGCAGGGAAACGTGGGCCGCTTTGCCGGACCACTGGGGGTCTTTCCACAGGCTGGGACGCAGCAGGCCGATCATCAGCATGTTGGGGTGCGGATCGACGCGGGGCTTTTTGGCCAGCCCGCCCAGCAGTTCGTCGGCCGAGCTTTTCTCTTTGTTGTCGGTCGGCTGGTCGATGGAAATCTCCGCCGGCGGGGCGGCCGTGTAGAGCGCGCACCAGCTGCCGCGGCGATCCTCGTTCCACCAGTGCAGCCACGGCTCCAGCAGAAACGCCCTGCCGTCGGTCAACGTGTAGGTTTTGACCTTGCCTGTGTCGTCGACGCCGCCGGCCCGATACAGCAGATCGGTCGGGCCGTAATCGGCGTCGCCCAGTGACACGCGGAAGTCGCCGCCGCCGGGGGCGTCAAAATGTTCTTCGACCAGCAGGACCGGCTCCTGGCTTTCCAGCCGGAAGCGTAAGCTCCACTTCCCTTCGTCGGCAAACTGCACTCGGCATTGGACCTCGATAAACACGGGGCCACGGGCCGTCACTTCGACCGTATACTGCGTCACGGCCGCGCCGCCGATCAACGACGAGCCGCCCGTCCACTGGCCGCTGCGCAGGCGGAAGCGGGCAATCGGTCCCTCGCCGGCGGTCAGAGTTTTCCGCAGCACCACGCCGGTCAGGCCATTCTCGATCCGCAATTCGGTGGGCGACTCCTGGATCTTCAGGTCGGCGCTCTCCGCCGCCTTGGCCTGGCGGTCGAAGTGGAACGCCCGGGTCGCCAGCGGCGGCAGATCGGTCTGCAACCAGAGTCGCGGCGACTGCTCACCGATGGCCGGCTGCAGCTGGTAAGCGACCGGCTGCCCGTCGTTGTCGACCAGCGGCGTCCCTTGCCCTGCCTGCGTCGCCTGGGCGGGCGTCAGCGGGAATGATACGCACTCATGGCTCCAGGCATGGCCCAAATGTTCCTGCAGAACGAAGTGGGCAACCGAGTCCGCGGCCTGGGCGGCAGGGTTCACGGCGACAGAGGTCAAGGCGACGACCGACAGCAGGAGCAGGAAGGCGATTCCAGGGAGCAATCTGTAGCGGGACCGAATCATGGGCGGGAGCGACTTGAAAGGAGAAGAAGCGGGCATCAGCGGTCCGCGCGCAGGCGGTGCTGCGGAGGACGGAACGACAACGGCGGACGTTTATCTTAACCGAAAGTTCCCAGCGAAACCGGCATTTCCGTCGGCGGCAGTGGGGAAGGGATGCTCGCGTTCGAACCGTCGCGTTGCGTTGGCGCGTCCCCCTTTGGCGGTGCACGGCGGTGTGCAGGGCGCCTCAATTTGTTAGGATTCTCTCCGCTGCCCTCGGTCGTGGGGGAAGCCGCTGCCAGGCGGCCACGTTTGCCGATTTGTTGAACAGGAACCCGCATGTATCTCGCACGTACTTTCACCTTGCGCGGACTGATTCAGTTCGGCTGGAAGCAATGCCTGCTTTTCGCTGTTGTGTCGACACTTGTGTGTCTGGTTTACGATCCCGACGAATTCCAGCATATCGCCATCCCCTTTTTGCCGCTGGCGACGCTGGGCACGGCGATGGCCATTATTCTGGGTTTCCGGAACAACTCGGCTTACGATCGCTGGTGGGAGGCCCGCAAAATCTGGGGCGGGCTGGTGAATCAGAGTCGCACCTGGGCCATGCAGCTGGTCACCTGCCTGACGCCGGGCGAAGGGGAAGAGAAGGAAGCGGCCTTGGCCCGGCAGGAGATGGTTCATCGCCAGATCGGTTATCTCAACGCCTTGCGTCTGCAGTTACGGCGCCAGGACAACTGGGCCGAAGTAACGCCCTTACTGCCCGAACGCGAACGGGACCAGTTGCCGCTGTGGAAGAACAAGGCGACCCAGATCAACGTCTGCAACGCCGAGCAACTGCGCGAAGCGTGGAAACGCGGCTGGATTGATTCCTTCCACCATGTGGCCCTGCTGGATACGCTGGAGCAGTTCTATGAACTGCAGGGAAAGTGCGAGCGGATCAAGAATACGCCGTTGCCGCGCCAGTACTCTTTTTTCACGACGCTCTTCGTTTGGATTTTTATCCTGCTGTTGCCGTTCGGCTTTGTCAAAGAACTGCATTGGTGGACGGTGCCGATGTCGGTGCTGATCGGCTGGATTTTCATGGCGCTGGAACAGGTGGGCCGCTATACCGAAGAGCCGTTCAATAACTTCGTGCACGATGTGCCGATGACGGCCTTGTGCCGCACGATTGAAATCGATCTCCGCCAGACGCTGGGAGAAACAGAACTGCCGCCGCCGGTCGAACCGGTCCGTAACATTCTGATGTAGGCTCGCTTTCAGCGACGCCGGATTTTAGCGGGAACGGGCCGGCCTTCCAGCTTCTCGACGGCGGCGCGGATGTGGTCCGGCACCGGAGCGGGCGCCCCCGTGGCGTTATCGACTAGCACCACGTCGCAGGCGCCTTCGGCGACCGGCACGCCCGTTTTCTGGTCGAGCATCAGGCACTCCAGCGAGACGCTCCCGAGCGACAGGCGAACCACCCGCACGCCCGCCACGACCACGCCCGGATAGTTGAGCGGGCGCAGATACCGGCAGCTGAGCGAAGCCAGCATCGCTCCCACGCCCGGCTGGCCTGGCAGCACGGCCACGCCAACCCGCATGGCGTACTCCGCGCGGGCCGCTTCGAACCACTTGAGATAGGCCACATTGTTCACGTGCCCATAGGCGTCCAGGTCGCCCCATTGAATGGGCAGTTCCATGGACACGGGAAATCCCTGCATGGCGATTGGTTTCCTTCCCTGGCGGATAAAAGAGAGTCGCTTGCTGTTGGCAGCACTATCGCCGATCGCCGCCGATCGTCCAACGGGGCAGCCGTTGATTTCTGGCTCTGGGGGACGCCTTGCCCGCCGCGCGGCGGGATCGCTTCAGGGCTGGACGTAGCGCAAAGCGTAGATGACGACCTCGCCGCTGGCGTCCGCTGCGTCTCCCCGGCTGGGGTTGGACTGGGTGTAGCAGCCGGCCTTGAAATAACACCCGCTACGGTCCACTTTCCATTGTAATTTTTGCTGACCGTTATAGGCAACTTCGACCACCCCGTTTCGGACGGAGATCCGCAGATCGAAAGGCGTTCCTGTCTGATAGTGATTGTCAATCATGACATCGCTTTCGCCCGTTCGCTCAATCAACAGTTTTTCGCCTTCAAGGCGGATCATCAACAAGTCATTCTTTTTGTCATGGATCTGGGCGCAAACCACATGCTGTTTGACAGCCGGGGTGCTGGTTATGGCCAGTCGTAGCGCCAGTTCCCGCTTGACGGGATCGGTGGTGCTCCAGGAAGCCAGGCTTTCCCCGGTTCTGTTCCACTCGCGAAGTTCACAACGAGGATATTTGGATCCCTTTGTGGTCGCGCCGCCGCAAGGGGCGCGAAACACGACTCCCTTCCCTGCGGGCCCCAGGTGGAAGAAGTCGGGGTGGGAAAACGTCTGCAGGTCGGCCGCGGAAATTTCGTCGGGATTTCCTTTGATTGGCGTGTCGACCGGCAGGGTAAGTTTCCAGGAAGAAAGGTCGATGACGGTGGCCGGAAGGGGATCCGCCAGCACGACCGCCGGCAGTGCGACCCACACCGCCAGCAACAAAACCAGTTCTCGCAACATCGCAGGACCTTTTTTCAGACCGCTTTTTCTTGACTGAAAACAAACACCTTCGCGTCCCTCCGGCCGCGGAACCAAATTCCTCCTTCGATGATACCCGCGAATCGTCGCGGCCGCATGCGGAGAAACTTTGTGGTTGCGAGTTGCGCCAACGAACGCCGCGTCCACTCGGAACAAACGCCTGCCACTGCTTGCCATGACGGAAGTCGAATGTCGATAACCGGCGATTGACTTCCTCCCGACAGAAAAGCTGTTCTTGCAGCGGCGCGTTCTGCGGTTTGGCAGATCTTTATGTGGAAACGAGCAGGCGTTTATGTTTTTCACGTGTCACTTTTGAAAACCGATAGTCTTATCTGACAAGTTGAGATTTGGTCGGATTGCGAGACACCATAAAAGTTCCCAAAAGTTGCCATTTTCTGTGCGCGAAAGCAAAACTGTTGGACGATCAGGTTGAGAAGTTGGGAGATTCTCTATTAATCGATCTGGCAGATAACTCTCCCGGAGGGTAACATGTTTTGAGGTGCGGTCTGCCGCACTTTATCCCCTTAATCATCTCACCTGCAGAATTGCGCAGCCGTGTTGTTGTTTGCACCCTGAATAGCAATCCGGTTTCCTGCCAACACGAAAGCCCGGGGTTTCCACGAGGATCGCCCGGTTGGAACCGCTGCATGAGGGTCGTCGAGCCTGCTGGCTTTGCGACGTCGGCATGCCGTGGTTCTTCTTCCTCTACTTTTTGCCCACGGAGTCCGATCAGCCACGTTTCGTCTTCGGCGAAGCGGAACTGGGCGCCCCGAGGCAAGCGTTGCTCGCCAGGCCGCATGGGGCAGTGCGGCCTGGTGGGGCGACGTATTTCTTCCACGCCGGCAGTCCTTCTCGCCGGAGCGTTCCGGGTTTCTGGTCTTCGCGGCCGGGATATTTTTCGCCGCACCCCCTTCACGCCAGCGGCCGACATTTCAAGAATGGCGTTGCCCGTGCCGTTGACTTGACCGCAGGGGTCTGCGCTCGCTGGGGCGCGCCGTCGCTTGCGCATGGCTGGCGGTCTAACGGATTCGACTCCCCTGTTCCCGGAAATTTCGCCATGAGCTCCGACGCTACGTCCGCCGATCCTGACGGCCGTTCCCTGTTTTCGCATCGCCGGTTGGGAGCCGTCCCGCAGGCTGATGGTTCGACCTGCTTTCGTATCTGGGCGCCTGTGCTGCCGGCGCTGCAGCTGGAGATTTTTCAAACCAACGGCGATCCAAGCAACTTTCCCATGACCCGGACGGACGATGGCTTTTACACGGCCGTTGTGCCGGACTGCCCGGCGGGAACGTTGTATCGCTATCGCTTGCCGTCGGGCGACTGTCGCCCCGATCCAGCCAGCCGCTTCCAGCCCCAGGGCGTGCATGCCTGGTCGCAGGTCGTGGATCCCCAGGCGTATTCCTGGAATGACTCCGACTGGCAAGGCGTGGCCAAAACCGATCTGATCCTGTACGAGCTGCATGTCGGCTGCTTCACCGAAGAGGGGACGTACCTCGCGGCCTGCGATCGCCTGGACGAACTGGTCGAACTGGGCGTCACGGCGATCGAATTGATGCCGCTGGCTCAGGCGCCGGGGCAGTGGAACTGGGGCTACGACGGCGTGAGTCTGTTTGCGCCGAACCACGCGTTCGGTTCGCCCGACGACTTTCGCCGTCTGGTCGACGCGGCCCACCAGCGCGGTTTGGCTGTACTGCTGGATGTGGTCTACAACCACTTCGGACCGGAAGGGAATTATGCGGGCGAGTTCGGCCCCTATCTGTCGGACCGGCACTCGACGCCCTGGGGATCGGCGCCCAACTTCGATGGCGATGCTTGCGAACCCGTGCGCGACCTGATCGTGGGGAACGCCGTGTACTGGATCGACGAGTTCCATCTCGACGGCCTGCGTCTGGACGCCATCCACTGCATGGCCGATGACAGCATGTCGCATGTGGCGACGGCCTTCGCCCAGGCGTTCGCCCGGCTGCAGACGCATGTCTCGCGACCGCTGCATTTGATCGCCGAAAGCAATGTTTACGATCCCGAGTTGCTGCATCCGCTGGACGGCGGCGGCCACGGTTACGACGCCCTGTGGGCCGACGACTTTCTGCACTCGGTGTTCGCCCTGCTGTGTCCGGGCGATCATATGTCGTCGCGAGAGTACCATCCGCATACCGATATGGATTTGACCCTGCGACGGGGCTTTGTCTTTCAGGGAACCCTGCACGAAGCACGGCGCCGCATCCCGCTGGCGGAAACGGCCGACCTGCCGCCGACCTCGCTGGAGTCGCTGGTGTTCGCCATCCAGAACCACGACTTTATCGGCAACCATCCCCAGGGCAGACGGCTGCACCAGATTGCTTCGGCCGATGCGCAACAAGCGGCGGCCGCCTTGCTGCTGTTGCACCCGGCGATCCCGATGCTGTTCATGGGAGAGGAGTTCGCCTGCGAGCACCCGTTCTTCTTTTTCACCGATTTCCAGGACCCGCGGCTGCGGGAAGCGGTCGAACAGGGACGCCGGCGGGAGCATCCCCAGCATGACTGGACCGATGTCGAATCGCCCCTGTCGCCGGCCGCCTTTGAGCGTTCCCGGATTGGTTCCGCCGCCGAGGGGAACGCGGCCATGCGGGCCTGGTACCAGCAACTGCTGGCCCTCCGCCGGCAATGGCGATCCGACGGTCTGTTGTCGGGCGACCAGCTGTCGGGGGAATGGAACCAGGAGCACGATTACGCCCAGCTGATCTACGGCTCGGGAGCCGACGCGCGGTTTGTCCTGGTGCGGCTGCATCCGGCCGGCGAGTTCCCTTCGCGGATGCGCGTGACGGTTGAGGGTCAGGTGTTGCTGCAGCATCATTGCGAAACGACGCCCGAGGGGGACGCCTTGCTGCTGGGCGATCATGGCGTGCTGGTCGGACGGGGCGTCGTCACGGTGAAACCCGCCTGATTGCCGGTATTCCTGATGGCTATTGTGGGCAATCTTTTTTCGGGCCGGCGGGCAATAAACTTCTACCGCTGGCCGACCGGGCCCGGCGTTTCTGCCTGGTCGCCGTCGTCCCAGGCTGTGCGCCGTTTGACCAGCTTGCGACCGGATTTTTTACTCAATAACCCGTAAAAACCGGGTGTTTATCACTCAGGCACGCAAGTTGCATTGACCTCCAGGGATCGGAACGAACAGGCGAAGAAGGCTTCGTCTGTCGTGACTTCCCTCAAGGAGATACACCATGAATCGTCAGGACTGTATCGACGCATGTCAGAAGTGCGCGACAGCTTGTGAATACTGCTTGCATGAAATGATCGGTGAAGATAGCGACAACGACTGCCCGTACTGTTGCCGGGAGTGTATCGATATCTGCCTGCTGTGCGCCCAGGCGATGGCCCGCGACAGCAAGTTCGCGGAATCGATTTGTCGCCTTTGCGCTGAGTTTTGCGAGTGGTGCGCGGAGCAGTGCAACGCTCATCAGCACGACCACTGCCAGGCGTGCGCCGCAGCCTGCCGCAAATGTGTTGCGGCGTGCCATGAAATGGCCGTCTGATGTTCTCAGAGGCGGGCGCCTTGGCGGCCTGCCTTTCTCAATGAAATTTAACCATGACAAAACCGGCGGCCAGGGCGCTTGAAGCGCCCGCGCCGGTTTGCTTGTCTTTACTCTTGAATGGAGGTCATTGCGATGACCCGTAAATCCCTCGAAGGAAAAAAGATCGCCTTTCTGGCAACGGATGGCTTTGAACAGGTCGAATTGACCAAACCCTGGGAAGCCGTCCAGCAGGCCGGCGGCGTAACGCACCTCGTTTCCCTTAAATCGGGTTCGATCCAGGGCGTGCATCATGACGAAAAGGGCGATACGTTCGAGGTCGACAAAACGGTCGACCGCGTGAGCGCCGCCGACTACGACGGTCTGGTTTTGCCAGGCGGCGTGTTCAATCCCGACGCCTTGCGGGTGAACGATGCGGCCGTTGATTTTGTACGCGACTTTTTCAAGCAGCAGAAACCGGTCGCCGCGATCTGCCATGGCCCGTGGACTCTGATCGAGGCCGATGTGGTGCGTGACCGAAAGGTCACCTCCTGGCCGAGCCTGAAAACCGATCTCACCAACGCCGGCGCTCACTGGGTCGACGAGGAATGCGTATGCGACGAAGGCCTCGTCACCAGCCGCAACCCTGACGACTTGCCGGCGTTCTGCGAGAAGGCGGTGGAGGAGTTCGCCGAAGGGAAGCACGCCGAACAAACGGCGTGATTCGCCCGCTTCTATCCCCGGCAGTCGGGGGTCAGTAAAATCGAAGAGTGACTGGCCCCCTGCCCCGTTGAGGAAGTGCTGCGATGAAAAACGGCTTGCTGCGATCTTTGTTCCTGCTCCTGTGCGGCCTGGTCGTCGCCAACTGCGGTGCGGAGGAGCCTGCCGGGCGGCAACGTCCGGCCGAGCTGCAGGCCAAAGTGGACGTGCAGATGAAGTATCTGCTCTATCTGCCCAAAGATTATGACCAGCAGGAATCCTGGCCCGTGTTGCTCTTTCTGCACGGTTCGGGTGAGCGGGGCAGCGATCTGGAAAAAGTCAAAATGCACGGACCGCCGAAGCGGATCGCGGCCGGGGAAGATTTTCCGTTTATTGTGGTGTCGCCCCAGTGTCCGCCCGGCAAGTGGTGGGAGCCGCTGGAACTGGTCGCCCTGCTCGACGACCTTGCCGGCGAGTACAAGGTCGATAAAGATCGCCTTTATCTGACCGGTTTGAGCATGGGCGGTTTCGGCGCCTGGCGGTTGGCGTTCGCCTTTCCCGACAAATTCGCAGCGGTGGCGCCGATCTGCGGCGGCGGAGAAATCTACTGGGCCAGGGATATCGCCCACCTGCCGATCTGGGTCTTCCATGGGGCCAAAGACCGGGGCGTCCCGCTGGAACGATCGCAGTCGATGGTCGACGCGCTGAAGGAAAGCGGCGGCGATCCGAAGTTCACCATCTATCCCGAAGCAGGTCACGACAGCTGGACGGAAACCTACGACAACCCACAGTTTTATGCATGGCTGCTCGACCAGAAAAAGAGCAGCAAGTAACGCATCCGGTTCCTGGCGCCGTATTTGCTTGTGAAGGACGGTACGCAAACCGCTCTCGTCGACTGTCTGGTGGTGGGGGCGGGTTTTGTGGCGGGCAAGCATGAAGGAAGGGAACGATGGACCTGATACTCTCGATTCTGGGTTGGATTTTGCTGGGTCTGGTCGCAGGCCTGATCGCCAGGCTGCTTGTGCCTGGTCGCCAGGCGCTCGGTTGGGTGATGACGATCGGCCTGGGCATTGCGGGCTCTCTGCTGGGCGGGTTGGTCATGTGGCTGACCACCGGCGCTGGCGTGTTTGCGCCGGCCGGCTGGCTGGGCTCGATTATTTGTGCGACGGGGCTGCTGGCGCTTTGGGCCCTGTTTGCGGCCCGCCGACGTCGCTCCTGGTGGACGTTCTGGCGTCCGCGGCGCCGCTGGTTCTAAGGGCCCCTCTGCCCTTTAATTGGCGCAGGCAGGTGTTTTCCCGGCATCATTCTGCTTCCCCCCTGCGAAGGTTTTCCCTCGCTGCGGTATATTGACCGCCGCGGCCTGATCATTTTGATTGGCGGGCCGGTGTGGCGCCAATAACGAGGGAGCAGGTCTGATGTTCGATGCGTTGAAGAATCTCTGGCAAAGCGACGGGGCGGAGCGTAGTCCGGAAGAGCTCGCCCATATTGCCGCCGTGGTCGGCGATCCACTTAACGATACTCCGCGCCTGGCGTACGCGCAGTGGCTGCGGAGCAACGGGGCCGGGGAGATTGCGGAGACGATCGAGCTGGACATTCGCACTGGCGACATGCAGCCGACCGATCCCGAATACCTGGCCCTGTGCGACCGGCTGGACGAACTGCAGAATGCGCACGGTTATCAAATCTACGCCGACCTGGCCAAAATCGGCGTGCTGCCGGAAGAAGAGGACGAAGAAGGCTCCCTGCTGTATGTCGACGCCTGGATCGACCGCGGGCTGGTCACCAATATTCTGCTCACCGATCCCACCATCCTGCCCGGACGGGCCGATGAGTTCTTTTATGCGGCGCCGTTCGTGTTGTCGCTTGAGTTCTGGTACGACCCGATCGAAATGCAGGCGCTGATGCAGCTGCCGCAAATGGCCCAGCTGCATTCGCTGAAGTTCACACTGTCCGAACTTAGCACCGAGGACGTCCGTTTTCTGACGGAGTCGGAACATCTGACCGGTCTGAGGCAGCTGGAACTGGGCGGCGTGGAAGATCCTGTCGCCGCGGCCCGCCTGTTGGCGAAATCGATTCTGCTCGGCCAGTTGACCCACCTGGCATTTGACGATGTGGAGATTGGCGAGGCCGGTCTGCGGAACCTGCTTTCCTCGGGAAAGCTGCGACAACTAAAGAACCTGGCGCTGGGCGGCGCCCGCCTGGGCGAACAGGGATTGCTGCCCCTGCTGCAGTGTCAGGACCTGTCAGGGCTGGAAGAACTAAACCTGGAGCGGAATCTTGATCTGGGGCCGGCTATCGGCCGCCTGGCCGTGTCGTCGCTCAAAGGGCTGCGGCGGTTGAGCCTGGCTTCCTGTTACGGCGGCTGGGAGGACGGCTTTCGTTCCTTTGTCGAACAGCTGGCCTTGCCGCGGTTGGAAGCCTTGAACCTGGCGAATAACGAGCTGGGCGACGCAGGCGCCAGGGCGCTGGCTGCCGCTCCCTGGCTGGCTCGTCTGAAAGAATTGAACATCGCCCAATGCGGCGTCACGGTCGCCGGTATGCAGGCCCTGGCCGCCTCCCGGTATCTGGACCAGCTCACCCACCTGGACTGTTCCGAAAACGACCTGAGCGAAGGCGGGCTGGCGGCGCTGGTAAGCGCCCGTAACCTGCGTCTGGAGGGACTCACGGCCATCGATTGCCAGCTGGAGGCGGCAGATGTCCAGGCGCTGGCGAAAGCGCCGTCCTGTTCTTCCCTGCTCTGGCTCGATCTGTCCGGCAATGACTTCGACGAGGATGTCGTCGACGCCCTGTGCAACGCGACGTTTGCGGGTCGCTTGCTCTCGCTGAGCCTGAGCAATATCACCGAGGAAGACGAAGAACGTCTGATGGCCGCCTTTGGGGAGGACGTGATCAACGTTGACCAGGACGACGAGGTCGGCGACTGGGAAGAAGACGATTGGGACGACGAAGACTGAAGAATGCGTCTTGTTAGCGGTTCGCTGTTAGCGATTAGCTTTTTTCTGTTTGCTGCCAGGCGGATTGTGTGTCCTGGCAGCGAGGGAAGTCGTTTGTGGTTGCTGGGGGAGTTAGCGACGGGCGGTGAAGGCGGCGTTGTCGTGGCGACGGACGGCCGGCTGATAGAACGGGTTCTGGATCATCTGCGCGTCGCCGCCGGCCGTGATGGCGGCAGGGGACGGCGTTCCGGCTGCTGCTTCCGCAGGGCGACCGGCGCGATAGAACGGGTTCTCAATCATTTCCGGCGTCGGAGCCGGGGCGGCGACCGGCGCAACTGCCTGGCGCCCGGAGATCGCTCGCAACTCGGCCGGCAGAATTCCCGGCGGCAAAGCAAACGGGCTGAATCCATACGGCCGGCGGACAATCTCGCTGCTGTAATAAACGGGCGGATGCAGCGCAAAATACGGCTGCTTCTCGTAGTCGCCATACAGACGGGAGCCATACAAACCGCGGGCTCCCACAAATCCGCCGCCCAGGTATCCGCCCCACTGGGCATGAGCTTCCGCGGCCGTACTGGCCAGCACGATCAACGACAACAGCAACAGCGGCACGCGCACGAACGACTTCATAGCAGACACCTTCAAGGGGAGGATTTCGCACAGGGGAGTGTGCCGACAACCGGCCAGCGGTTGTCTACTTCCACCCTAAATACGCCCCGCGCCGCCCGCAACTATTTTTCACGGTCAGGGCGGGTAAATCCGGCCGCTTTCCCCGAAAATCATTCCCCCAGGTTCCGATTATGCGGGCAACCAGGCCAGTCTGTAACGATCAGGCCAGACGTGCGCCGTTGGGGACCGGCTGTTCGGGGGAGGCCAGCACGACGGCGCCGTCTTCGCGATACAGGCCCGTCACCAGAAACTGGGAAAGAAACGGTCCGATCTGCTTGGGCGGAAAGTTCACCACGCCCAGAATCTGGCGTCCCAGCAGTTCTTCTTTGGTATACAGCACGGTGATCTGCGCGCTTGACTGTCGCACGCCCAGTTCCGGACCGAAGTCGACTTTCAGCTTGTACGCCGGTTTACGGGCGGCCGGGAATTCTTCGACTGCGACGATCGTTCCCGCACGCAGCTCCACCCGCTCAAAGTCCGCCCAGGTAATCGTTTCCAAGGGAGCCGTCTCCTGACGTAAGGAACGTGAAACTTGTAACCGGCGGTATGTCGTCTTTTGCTCCGCCAAAGAACGCGTCCTTTCACGCAGTGCAAGGCGACTGACCGACGTCTGCTCTTTCTCCAAACGACGAATCAGGACTTGGCGTCGTCGGAGTGGGCGTTGAAGCTGATCTTCTTTTTGATCTCTTCTTTGAGATGATTCATGACCGACTCTTTGTCGGTGTTCTCCAGGATCCGGCCGACGACGACCTTGGGAGCTTCGCCGCCCCAGGAGGCGCCGTGCTCAAAGTAGTACTTGGCGGCCTGACCGACGATGTACGAACCAAAGCCGGCGGCGGCGCCTTGCGGCAGGGCCGTGATCAGGGTGCCGAATACGCCCGTCGCCAGTTTGAACATGCTGGCCAGGACACTCGTCACGGCTTCGCCCGCCATGACCCAGCCAGCGGCGGTGAGGATGCTGGTCACCAGGCCGCGGGCGTGTTTCCAGGACATCTCCAGACCATAGATGTGCGACAGAGTCAGCACCATGGTGACATCGACCGCGCTGCCGCCCAGGATATCGACGACCGGCATCGGGTTCACGCCGACGGCTACGGCCTTCATGGCGGCGTAGCTCCAGATCGTTTGCGTGGCGGCCCGGTCGCGCAGTTGCACGCGGATGGCGGCGATGCGATCCGATTTGTCGGAGGCGTACATGGCCGCGTTGAGAGCCATCAGGGCGAGACCTTCCCGCTCTAGAATTTCCAGGATGCGGACTTTCAGCTGCTCGACCTTTTGTGACGGCTTGCGCCATTCTTCCCGACTGGAGCCGTCGGCCCCTTCGATCACGTATTCGACTTCGCGAGGGTCGGCCGTGGTGGCGACGATATCGCTGGACGGTACGATATTGCGCAGCCGTTCGGCCAGGATCTCGTGCAGCCGTTCCCGCTGTTTGGCGGAGTACAGATCCATTTTGTTCAGCACCACGAGCATCGGCTTGTGGATACTGGCCAGGGCTGTGATGGCTGTGAACTCCGTTTCGTTGAGATCGGAGTCGGTCACAAACAGCAGCAGGTCAGCCCGGCGGGCCGCCTCCCGGGCGAGGTCGGCGTGATCGGCGCCGCCGACTTCGTTCAATCCGGGCGTATCGATCAGCACGACGGAAGAATCGGCCAGTCCCGGCACCACAAAGTTGCTGGCGCCCCAGGCGACCGGCCCCAGTTCCTTCGTCCAGCCGCCCTGCACATCGACGCCGGCGACCGTATCGCCGACCAGGGCGTTGATCAGCGCGCTCTTGCCGGTGCTGATTTCGCCGACCAGTACAATCTCCACCCTGCCGGTGGTCATTTTGGTGATCATCTCGCGCAGGTTAGCTACATCGGCGGCCAGTCGATCTTTCTCCGCCTGGCTGCAGCCGTCCATTTTGGCGAACGTCTGCTCCAGGGAAGCGAGCGCGTCGGAATACGTATCGTCGGTCATGCAGGATCGCCAGAAGAGAAGCCGCAACACTCAGCACAAGGAGCAGGTGACAGGGTCCAGGCCCTATTGTACCCAAGCCAGCCGGCAGGAGTACGGGCTTGCCGCCAGGAGAATCCCTCGCCCCTGACGGACGTTTCTCCCCCCATCCCCGCGATTCCTGCATCCCAGGGCGTGCATCGCGGCTGGGCGCCGGGCGCCAGCAGAAGGGGCGCCCGGCAGAAGAATCCGGGCCGGTAAAAATACGGCTACCTCAAAAGGACCGCAAAACGGGCCTTACTGCCCGGCGCCTGGCGAGGCGGACTCTCCGGCGGCACGTTTATTGCCCTAGGTAAAGAAAGAGGGATGCTGCGCGCGGTCGCGGGCGGCTCGTCCCCAGCAAACCCATCTCCACGAACCTGCTTTGGCGAGAGACGACCCCACTCCGATGAACCTTGTGACGGGCCCCTTTCAGCGAATCATCACCGGCATCGTGTTCTTCGTGATCGTGTGCGGTCTCGCGGTGCTGGGCTATCTGTGGGCCGGGTGGTCCCTGATGGACGCCCTGTATATGACCGTCATCACCATTTTTGGCGTTGGCTATGGCGAGGTTCAGCCGGTGCACTCGCCCGGTTTGCGGGCGTTGACCATCAGCACCATTGTCGCCGGCTATGCGGCCGTGATTTACACGGTGGGCGGCTTTGTGCAGATGCTCATCGATGGCGAACTTAACAAAGCACTGGGAGCAAGGCGGATGACTCGCGGAATTGATCGCATGCACGACCACACCATTATTTGCGGATACGGGCGCATCGGCGCCATGCTGGCCGATCACCTGGCCGCCGCCAAGGTTCCTTTTGTGGTCATCGACCAGAACACGGAACGGATCACCCAGGCCGAAGAAAAGGGCTACCTGGTGCTGCAGGGGAACGCGGCTGAAGAAGACGTCCTCCGCAAGGCGGGCGTCGCCCGGGCCCGCTTCCTGGCCTCAGTGCTGTCCGACGACGCGGCCAATTTGTATGTCACCATCACTGCGCGGGAATTGAATGAAGGGATGGAGATCCTGGCCCGCGGCGAGAACGTGGCGACCGAACGGAAGCTGCTTCGCTGCGGCGCGTCGCAGGTGGTGATGCCGACTGCGATTGGCGCCGCGCGGATTGCCCAGCTGATTCGGCGGCCCAGCGCCGAGTCGCTGCTCAAGTCCGCCAGCGAACATGGCGACCTGGACCTGGAGCTGTCGCGGATCGGCCTGCAGCTGGATGAGCTGAAGGTCCAGAACAACTCGCCGCTGGTCGGCCGGACCATTGGCGATATTGAGATCCGCGGCAACCTGGGCTTCCTGATTCTTGCCTTGAAAAAAGCCGACGAAACGATCGACCGGAATCCGTCCGGCGACACCCAGCTGGCGGTCGGGGATACGGTGATTGTCCTTGGCCACCAGGACGACATCCCTCGCCTGGTCGAGAGGTACGCGCTGAAGAAGCAGGTCTACTATCGGGGCGCACGGGTCGACAGCTGACCACCGGGCCGACTGCTTTCCGCCAGCGTTTCGTTTGCCATGCTTACTGGGCGGGCGGTTCGATGCCGAAGTCGCGCACGGTCAGCAAGGTTCGCAGCTTGTAGCCCTGGGCGGCGAACGCCTCGGCTCCGCCTTCGAGCCGGTCGATGATGGCGATCACCTCGCGGACTTCGATCCCCTGGGCGACGACTTTTTCAATCGCCTGGAGGGAGCTGCCGCCGGTGGTGACGACGTCTTCGACGATCACGACGCTGTCGCCGGCGACGACGGGACCTTCGACATCGCGGCCCGTGCCGTGGGCTTTCGATTCTTTCCGGACGATGAAGCCTTTGAGCTTCTTCTGCTGGAAATGGGCCGTGGTGATGATGGCGGCCGTGATCGGGTCGGCTCCAATCGCCATGCCGCCGACGGCGTCGGGCAGGTCATCGCCCAGCAGCTCCAGCATACCAGCGGCGACCTGGGCGGCCCCTTCCGAGTCGAGTGTCAGCTTGCGACAGTCGAGATAGAACGACGCCTTTTTGCCGGAAGCGAGCGTAAAGTCGCCAAACTTCAGCGACAGCGATTTCACCAGTTCGATCAGTTTCTGTTTGTCGTACATCAATGCTTTCCAGGAGAACGAAAGACGGGAGCCGCCCGGTTGCCGGCCGCCCGCAGGGGAGGTGTTTGCAATCTACAGGGTCGCCATCGCCCGGCGGACGTCGCCGTGGATGCGGCGGCGGACCAGGTACTCGTCTTCATCGAGCCAGCGGCGGCTCTCGGCGTTTAACACCAGATCGTCGCTCACCAGGGCCAGGACGAGCGCCTCGACGATCTTCAGTTGTAGCAGGGAAAAATGGCTGGAAGTCGATAACTTGTCCTCCAGCCCACGGGTGCGGCGCTGGTCGCCTTCGACGCCAAACAGGTGGCTCAATTCGGGCAGGCCGGAAGCGAGCGGCGCCTGGCTGAGGGCTTCGATATAACTGCAGATCAGCTGCGTGTTCAGCGGGGCCGGCCAGCGGCCGCGATACGCCAGGGGGCGGACCTCGTCGACGGCCGCCTGGGCCAGCTGGTTCTGCCCAAAGTAGAACCAGCCGCCGGCCGCCCTGAGCAGCAGCTTGCAGGATCGCATCTCGGCGTTGGCGACTTCCTTGGTCAGCAGGGGCGGGCCCCCGCCGGCCTTGTCCGGGGCGGTCGCGGCGGAGACGGAGCCTGTGGGAGCAGCGTCTTTTTCGTCCGAAGGACGCCGGGCATGTTCGGCAATGAGCGACAGCAGCTGGCCAATCTCGTTCCGCATGCCCAGCTTGCGCAGACTGCGGAAAGACGCCGCGAGCAGCGATTCCAGGGCGCCGCCCGTTTCGACCGACAGCGAATCCTGCGAGCGGAAAGCGGCCACCAGTTCCGGAATCGCCTGCACAAAGTGCGCGACAAACGACCGCAGATGATCGGCCTGGTCAAAGTGGGCCGCCAGGAACAGGCCTTTTTCCAGCAGGGCCGAACGATCGTCGGGCGGCAACTGGGCGGCCAGCAGAGGCGGAGCCAGATCCAGCATTTTCCGGGCAAAGTCGGCTCCCAGTCGCGGCGCCAGCTCCAGGGCGGCGGTCAAAATACGCACCTGCGATAGCGTGACGCCCGGCGCCTGGTGCTGGGCCAGCAGGGTGAGCAGCGTCTCTTCGATCTGGTCGCGATTGCTGTTCTCGAACAGTTCCGCCAGCTCCCGTGTGAGCTCGTCGTTGTACTTGCGATGGAACCGGCGATAGGCGTCGACTGTTTCGTGCGGCTCCAGGATGCGCGAAGCCTCTCGCCAGCGGTTGATTTTGAACGCCAGGGGCAGCGGCAGTTCGGCCAGCTCTTCCAGCAGCGCCGGCTGCAGCGGTGCGGCGCCCGGCTGTCCGTCGCGGGCCTGCTGGATGCGCTGTTGCCAGGCGGCCAGTAGCCAGCGATGGACGGGCTCTTCCAGCGGGATGGCGGCCTGGGCTGCATCGAGACTTTCCTGGCAGGCGGCTGCATCGCCCAGTCGAGCAAAGCCGTACGCAAAGATCAGACTCGCATACGCGGTCGTTTGCGATGCGGGACCGCCGTGCTCTTTGATCCAGCGCAGCACCTGGGGCTGCAGATCGACGGCTGCCTCGCGCACCAGGCGGAAGCGCTGGGGATCGCCGGCGCCGGATCGCTGCAGGAAGCCAGGCAGGTCGGTTTCGGGCCGCAGTCCCTGCTGGAACAACCGCTCCAGCAGACGATCGCGGGCCCTGGCCAGCGCCAGGACATCGCCATGAGCGATCTGTGTGAAAGCAGTCCAGGCCAGCCAACAGGCGCGGACCGGCAGGTACGCTTCCTGGTTCCGCAGGAACTGGGCCAGCGGGACGGCCCGGTCACGCAGGGCGGCCGGAGTGCGATCGTGCTGCACGCACCAGAGCAGATACGCCGTGAGCTTGCCCGCCAGCAACGGCGCCGCGTCGGTCAGGTCGCCCCGCATCCGGTCGAGCTCCGCCGCCGGCAAACCGTTCGCCCCGGCGCCGGGGTGCACGCTTTCCAGCCACCGGTCGGCCTGTTGCGGGTCGGCCGTCCCTTCCCAGAAGCCGTTGGCCCAGCAGATGGTCGCTTCGTGGAAGTGCTCCAGCGCCGCGTTCTGGGCGCCCAGCTGGAACCAGAGCGCACTGCGGACCGGGCTGTCCAGCGGTTCTTCCAGCGCCAGGAAGGATTCTTCGAGGCTGCGCAAACGCTGGCGGGCTTCGTCGGGCGCTAACGGCTCGGCGACTGAGGGGAGCAGCGCGACGGCCGCGTCGTTGGCGCCTTCGTCCGCCGCGGCGACGGACTGTTCTGGCAGCAACAATTCCGCATCGGCGTTCGCATCGTCTGGGCGCCGGCGTGTCGCGGTTGCCTTCTTCCGGGCGGGCGTTGTGGGCGGATTTGCGGGCGGCGGCGCGTCGTGGGTGACGAACGATTCGAACGCAAACTGGTTCGCCCCCAGCCAGGCGGCCAGCGGCTGGTGGTTCTGTTCCAGCACATAATCGACCCACTGGTCGAGCGGACGAAAGGCCGCATCAGGGATGCTCTCGGGACGAAAGCCGCCCGATTCCAAAGGCGTTAGCCAGGTGACGGCCCGTTTGTCGGCGGCCAGCAGTTTCGCCACCACATCGCGTCGCAACGGCGGATGCAGCCGGCGGTCGCAGGGGAGGAACAGGTTCGGCAGTTTCAGGTAAGGACGGCACGCCAGACCGGACAGCACCAGCACGGGCGGCGGCTGTTTCGACGGCCGCACGCGCAACAGGACCTTGCGTTGTCCGTCCTGTTCGCCCACCGCAAAGGCCAGCTGGGCGAGCATCTGGTTGTCGCTGTTGCGGACCAGCTCGTCGAGTTGCTGCTCTCCCTGTTCGCCCAGCACCCACATTTGCGGCGGTTCCAGCGATCCGCCGGGCGCCAGTCGCAGCGGGGCCGCCAGGCGTTCTTCCCAGGCAGCCGATTGCCACTCGCTGGCGAGGGCCGGCAGCTCAAACTCCAGGACCTCGTACAGATCCTGGAACTTGCCCTCGGGGAGGGCGGTCCAGTCGCGGGGAGCGGCCAGGAGCAACCAGCTTCCGGCCGGCGGCGTGATCTGTTCGCCCAGCGGATGTTCGTAGCCGACCTCGACCCAGACGCGGCTGCTTTGCTCGCGATACGCCCGGAGGGAGGCCGGCTCGTTGTGTTGTTCGAGGGCTCGCAGCAGCGTGTAGTACGGCGGGCCGATCACCCGCAGGAGGACGCGGCGGCCCGTTTTTCCGGCCAGCACGCGAAAGCTCTGGCGGTCGTTTCCCAGTCGGAGGATCTCGTTGACCACCTCGGGCAACAGGGCCGTTTGCGGCAGGTCGAACAGGATCGGCAGGTTCTCGCCCGGCTCATGCGGAGCGGACAGCGGTCGCAGCGGCAAAGCCTGTTGCCAGCAGAGCAGCCGCGTATCGCACGGCAGGGCCGATTGTTCGGCTGCTTCGACGCCCAGCAGTTCCAGTTTGGCCAGGCAGGTACGCGAGACGGCTTTCGCCGGCTGCAGCCAGACGGATCCGTCGTCGCCAAAGCCGGCCTGGGCCGGCGCCTGGCTGAGCGATTTTGGCGCGGAACCGCTGGTCAAAGCCAGCTGCAGGGTCGCCAGTTGGGGGAATCGCAAGAATATCACAAGGAGTCGCCAGGCAGACCAACAGAACCGGAACGGCCGCGAAGAAGCGGGCACGTCCCTGATTTTAGGCACTGAGCCGCTTCCGGGGTACCACAGCGAATCGACTTGTCGCGATCCAGCATACCGTCTCTTCCGGGGGAATTGGCCGGCGGTCAAACGGGCCCGCAGGGAAAAAAGCAACACGGGGCCCGTTTGCAGGCTTTACCCCTTCGAGCTTATGATGTGGGCCAACTCTCGAACTCGCCCCCGAACCTGAGAACGAACCATGGCGAAACCCCTGAATATCGGAATGATTGGCTATGGCTTTATGGGCCGGGCCCACTCGAACGCCTACGCCAAAGTCAGCCACTTTTTCCCGAACACGCATACCCCCGTATTGAAGGCCCTGTGCGCTCGCAACGCCGAGCGCGGCAAGGAGTTTGCCGACAAATGGGGTTACGAATCGGTCGAAACCGACTGGCGCAAGTTGCTGGAACGCGACGACATCGACGCGGTCGATATCTGCACGCCGAACAACCTGCATAAAGAGATCGCCATCGCCGCCGCCCAGGCCGGCAAAATGATCCTGTGCGAAAAGCCTCTCGCCATGGATGTGGCCGAAGGCGAACAGATGTGCGAAGCGGTCGAAAAGGCCGGCGTGGTGAATATGGTCTGGTACAACTACCGACGCGTGCCGGCCGTCACCCTGGCCAAACAGCTGATCGACGAAGGCCGGCTGGGACGGATCTTTCATTACCGGGCCAACTTCCTGCAGGACTGGACGATCTCGGCCGATGTCCCCCAGGGCGGCGAAGGGCTCTGGCGCCTGGACGCTGAAGCGGCCGGTTCCGGCGTCACCGGCGATCTGCTCGCCCATTGCATTGACACCGCGCTCTGGCTCAACGGCGGCATGAAAGATGTCAACGCCATGACGGAAACGTTCATCAAAGAACGCACCCACCAGGCGACCGGCGAAGTCACCAAGGTGACGATCGACGATGCTTGCGCCTTTATGTGCCACTTCAATAACGGCTCGCTCGGCCTGTTCGAATCGACCCGTTACGCCCGCGGCCACAAGGCGCTTTACACATTTGAGATCAACGGCGAGCACGCTTCGATCTCCTGGGATCTGCACGACCTGGGCCGGCTGAACTATTTTGACCACAAGGACGACTCGCTTGTGCGGGGCTGGCACTCGGTGCATGTGACCGACACCGACATGCCGTACATGGGTAACTGGTGGGTGCCCGGCCTGCAGATTGGTTATGAGCATTCCTTTGTGCACCAGGTCGCCGACTTTTTGAAGAGCCTGGAAACGGGCGAGCCGGCCCATCCGACTTTCCGCGACGCCCTGGAAACCCAGAAAATCTGCGACGGCGTGCTGAAGAGTGCGGCCGAACGGAAATGGGTCGACATCAAGTAGTCCGTTATGTTCCCGGCAGGTCTTGGCGAGGGGGGCCGTCCAGGCAGGCGATTCCCCGCAGATCGCAAGAGATTTCCCGCCGAGCAACGGTGCGGCTTGTCACGACTTTCCTCTTTCCTCTTTTTCTCAACATGCTCCCTTGCCGCCGTCTGCTGTTGCTGTTTGTCGCTCTGTCTGCCTGCTTCCTCATCGGTTGCGGCGGAAAGCAGAGCGAGCACCCGCATCGCAATGGCGGCGACGAAGATAAATCGGAAGCAAGGCCCAGCGACGTCGAACCTGCCGAAGAAATCCAGAAACCCTGGATCGACGGCGGAGCTGCGGCCGGCTGGCAGGGGCTGGATGATTTTGGACGCCTGGTATTTCGGAAGAATTCCAAGCTTGTAAAGTATGAATTCCCCGCGTTCGAGGTAACGCGTAACGCCAGCGATCTGTTGGCGACCGCGCCCCCGCCCGGCAAGCCCTTCGGGTTGGACTTGAGCAAGGCGAAGCTCTCCGACTCCGACTTGGATTTGCTGCTGCGGTTTCCCCATTTGAAATCCTTGCGGCTGCCAGCAAGTATGGGAGATGAGGCAATTGCGACCGTGGCCAGACTGGAAGAGCTGGAGCACCTGGATCTCAGCGGCACAAGCGTTACTTCGCTGGGGCTTGGCAAACTGGGCCAACTCCAGGAACTCAAGAGCCTGATGCTGGCCGACACCGGAACGACCGATGACGGCGTTGCCGCGCTGGGGAGCCCCGCCGCACTGCGATTGCTGGATCTGGCAAGAACCATGGTTTCAGACCAGGGGGTAAAAACCCTGGCGTCGATAGATACCCTCGGCAGCCTGGATTTATCAGGCTGTGCTGTCACCGATGAGGGAGTCAAGGCGATCCAAGATCTGCACGATCTGGAAATCCTGAACCTCTCCCGAACCAGCGTCGCGGACGACGGAATTGTCGCGCTCTCCTCGCTCAAAAGACTCCAGTGGCTCAAAGTCTACCGCACGTCGGTGACGACCTCGGGAGTCGAGCGACTGGCAGGGAAGCTATCCAACCATTGTCGGATAGATCACTAGGCGGGGGCCGATTTTCAGTGAATAAACACCGAACGATCATCGGGGCAATCATTTTGGTGACCGTATTGCTGGGCTGTTCCAGCGAACCAGGCAAGAGCGGCAACGTCCGTTCGGCGCCAAAAGCGGTGCTCCTTGGCGACCATCTGTGTACGGGCCTGGAGGGCGCCGAAGGGGATCAGTTCTTGTTCCTGATTGGCGAGGAGGAATTTGAGATACGCGCTGCGAACGGACCCCTTCCGATGCGAGTCGTCCAGGCGATAATCGGCCAGGAGACGGAAGTCGCTAGCATTACGGGGAAGTGGCAGTATGCGGAAGGACGAATGACTTTGAGCGAGCTGTGTGTCGACGGAAACTGCGGCGATGGGACGTTCACTCTCAGACCCCTTGTGACGCCTGTGTTGCGCGTGCACCTGGGCGGCCATCAGTACAAGCTGACCCGGTGGCATGGGGAATCCGCACCCGAAACCAAGGCAAAGTCGGAGACCGGGGAACGCGAGAAATAACCCCGGTGTTTGCATGCCGCGGCGTCAGTTCCTGGAGCAAAAGAGCAGGGACAATTCCCGATCGCAACGCCGCCAAAAAAAGCCGACTCGTACCTGGCAGGCGACGAGTCGGCTTTCAACTTCAACTTCTGCTTCTCTTCCATTTCGTTCCAGGCTGGCTAGGCGAGCAGCTCTTTCAGTGGGCCGGTGCTGTCGGCGAACTGATTGACCGGGACGCCCATCTGCTGCAGCATGGTGACCAGCAGGTTCGACATGGGCGTGTCGTCGCCGTACTGCAGGTAGCGGCCGTGTTTCAGGCCCAGCTTGTTTCCGCCGGCCAGCAGCAGCGGGTAGTTCACGTTCTGGTGCGTGCGGCTGTTGCTGCTGCCGTACAGTACGAGCGTACGATCCAGCAGATTGCCGTCCTGTTCCGGCGTATCGCGCAGGCGATCCAGGAAGTAGGCCAGGTTTTTCGCCAGGAACTGGTCGAAGCGGCCGATCTTTTCGGGGCCGCCTTCTTTGCCGGCGCCATGCGCCAGGCCGTGCCAATCGGCCAGACCGACGGCCGTGGGGAAGGTGCGGGCGATGGTCGGCCCGTAGCTGCCGATCATGTACGTCAGCAGGCGGGTCGAGTCGGTCTGCAGGGCGAGGTACATCAGATCGTAAATCGCTTTGATGTACTCTTCCGGCCCCTGGGGATCGGCGTCGAGATTCACGACGGACGGATCGACGTGCGGCCGGGGCGTGTGCAGCCAGTCGCGGGCCCGGTCGACGCGCTGCTCCACATCGCGGACCGACGACAGGTATTCGTCCAGCTTCACCTGGTCCTGGCGGCCAATCTTCCCGTGCAGGGACCGCGAGCTTTCCAGCACCAGATCGAGGACGCTGGACGAGTTATCCAGTTCCAGGCTGCGGGCGGCGGTCGATCCGTCGGCGGCGAACAGTCGCTGGAAGATCTGCTTCGGTTCCGACAGGGCCGGGATCGGCTGGCCCTTGGCAGAGTACGAAAGCGTGGTGGAGCGGGTGCGGGGGCCGATCCCGCCGTCGCTGGAAAGGACGACCGAGCGGAAACGGGTGTGGTCGCCCAGGTGCTGCGCCGCGAGTTGATCCATCGAGACGGTGTTCTGGCAGGTGGCGCCGTGAAAGGCGTTGCCCGTCAGCCAGGTGTCGCCCGTGTCGTGGCCGTTCATGCTGCGGCAGTTGGGGTGCGACAGACCGCCGAAAATGGTCATGCGGGACCGGTGCTGTGCCAGCGGCTGGAGCACGCTGGTCAGCTGGTAATTTTCGCCTTCGCCGGTGGGGAACCAGCCCCATTCGCGATCGGGAGCGTCGTCTTTGGGGAGGGCCACGCCGAACGGGAACAGAATGCAGCACATCCGTTTGGGCAGCGGTTCCGCGGTCTCTTTGGCGCGGGCCGTCCGGGACATGGCGTCGAGAAACGGCAGGGCCAGAGAAACGCCCGCTCCCTGCAGGCAGGTGCGGCGATCAATTTGCCAGGTCTTCTTCGACATGGTGGTGGATCCTTTCGATATTTGTCGGCAAGCGCTGCCCAGGGGCGACGCGATCAAATGTCTGGGGGGGTAATTTAGCGGGTGCGGAAGGTTTCGCTTTGCACCAGGGCGACAAGCAGCTCCTGCAGCCGCATGTCGTTAGCAAGGAATTCGGTCGTGAGTTGCTGTACTGCGTCGTTGTCGGATAATTCGAGCGAGCGGCCTAGTGAGTAAGCCAGCAGTCGTTTGACCACCGCGCGGGCGAACTGTTCGCGACGATTCTGCAGCAGGTATTTTTTCAACTCGGCGACGCCGTTGATGTGGCTGCCGTCGGGCAGGACGCTGGCCTGGTCGACGGGGACGTCGGGCGCATCCTCGCGCCACAGGCCTACGGCGCTATAACTTTCCAGCGGGATGCCCCAGGGGTCGATCCCCTGGTGACAGCTGTTGCATGATTCTTTCTTTCGGTGGATTTCCAGCTGTTTCTTCAGTGTGAGACCGGCGAGGTCCTCGCTGGCGGGATCCAGTTCCGGCACATCCGGCGGCGGCGGGGCCGGCGGGGAGTCGAGCAGATGGTCGAGAATCCAGACCGCCCGTTTGATCGGATGCGACGATTCTCCATTGGAGCCGCCCAGCAGGAAACTGCCCTGCGTCAGCAGCCCGCCGCGACGGTCATCGGCCGACAGGGCGACTTTCTCAAAGGCCAGCCCTTTCGGGCCCGTGACGCCATAGTGCTGCGCCAGCGGATAATTCAGCATGGCGAAGTCGGCGTCGATCAGGTTTTTCGCACTCAGATTCTGCTGCAGGACTGCTTCAAAAAAGTGCTGCGTTTCGGCCTGCATGAACGGCTTGAGCGCGTCCTTGAACTCCGGGTGGAATTCCGGATTCACGGCTACGCGATCCAGCGCCGACAGATTCAGCCACTGGCTGGTGAAGTGTTTCGCCAACTGGTTGGCCTGGGGAGCGGCCAGCATCCGCTGGACCTGCCCTTCCAGGACGGCCGGATCGTGCAGCACGCCCGACTGCGCGACAGCCAGCAAGGCTTCGTCGGGCATGGTGCTCCACAGAAAGTACGACAGCCGCGAGGCCAGTTCATAATCGGTCAGCAACTCCCGCTGGTCGTCGTCGGTCCGCTGTTCCACCAGGTACAAAAAGTTGGGAGAGATCAGCACGCTGGCCAGCGTCTCCCGCAGCGCTTCCTCGAACGAGGCCATGCGGGGACGCACCTGGTCGAACAATGTGAGCTGCTGTTCGATCTCCTCCGGCGACACCGGCCGGCGCCAGGCTCGCTCCATGAACGCGGCCACCACCTGGCGGGCGTAACCCCGGTCGTCGAGATCGTCGGCCCGCGGCGTCAGAATGCGGGTATGGCTGGCGGGCGGCCACTGCGGATCGGCCGGGTACTGGAACTCGGCCGACTCCACCGCCAGGCGATAGTTGGCGTTCAGACGGGGGGAGGGGAGCTTCTTCCGTTCCGGCTTGGGGACATTCTTCAAATCGATCTTCGGGGGCTGTTCGCCAAACGGCTCGGCGTCGGAGCCGTCGGCTTCAAAAAAGTCGATGACGAACACCATCCCCTGGAACGGGGCGTTGCCGAACGGGATCGGCCCGGGCTGCGGGAAATCTTCGATCCGTCCGCGGAACTCATAGACGGCCGGTTCCTCGCGGGTGGCCGTTACATCGACCTCGCCCACCACGCGACGCGGCAGGTGGATGATGCCGGGCTGAAAGCCCAGCGCCACGCGCATGCGCGGGTAGGGATCGCCCTCTTCGCGAATGGCTCCGGCCTTGATCCGCAGGACGAATGCTCCGTGTCGCGGATACGGATCGACGCCGATGAGATACTCCGGATCGGCGCGTTCCTGTCCCTTGTTGCCGTTGCCGATTTTGCCCGTGTCGGTTTTCTCGATGCGGAATTGAATCGGCTCGGGCGGAGCACCGGTCACGATCGCTTCCGACAGACCCCGGCGGGCCGCGGCCAGATAGTACTCAATCTGCAGCGGAGAAACTTCCAGCGTAGAGCCGTTGTTCAAAAAGCCTTCGGTCGAAGGCGGCTCGGGCGGCAGGTCTTTGGCGTAATCCAGGTCCACGCCTAGCAGGTCGCGGAGCGTGTTGTTGTATTCGTAACGGGTCAGGCGTCGCATCACTACGCGGCCGCCCGTGCTGCGTTTGGCGGCGGCCGCCTGCTGCAGCTCGCCGGTGATCCAGTCCACCAGGAGCTTTCTCTGGGCGGCGCTGGGCTGCTTCTCTTTGGGCGGGGGCATTTCCCCCAGGTTCAGTCGATCCAGGACATCGGTCCAGCCTTCGGCATCGCCTGCCTGGAAGTCGACGCCGAGCGTATCCAGGCGAAAATCGGCCGCCTGCTTCTGCTCGCCATGACATTTCAGGCAGTGCTGCTGCAGCACGGGCTTAACCTGCTGGGAGTAAACTTCGGCCGGAGAAAGTTCCGCGGCGGCGGCCCTCGCACCGAATTGCGGAGCCATCAACAGGGCGGCAAACACCAGCACAGCGGAGCCGATGCACGCAGGCTTGGAAGGGCAACAAGGACGAAGTCGCAAGGACATGGCGATCCGTTGGTTCAGGCGGGAGCGTGACGCGAAGCAGGCAAAGGTCTCAGCCTCGCGGAGGGAGGAACGGAACTCGGCCACATTCTAATAAAAAAGCGGTTATATAAACAGCCTTTTTTGCGTGGAAAATGCCCTGGAATCCTCGCGTATAATGAGGGCGCCCGCGCACCGGTTATGATCGGTCCCAGGGCCGTCAGGCCGGAAAAATTGCCTGAAACGGATCCGAAACCGAACCCGCACAAGAGACGATCCATGCACCATCCCCCCATGAAAACGCCGCACCACCGGCAAACTTCCCTGGTTCTGCTCCTGCTGGCGGCGACCGTCGTCCTGGCGGGCGGTTGTTCTGGCGGCCCCGAAGATCCCGCCGGTACGTCCGCCTCCAAGTCGAATTCTCCGGCAGGCGCCACCAAAGCAGCGCCCGCGAAGCCGGCGGGGCCTCCCGTCCTGACAAGCGCTTCAACCGGCATGGAGTTGCTGCTCATTCCGGCCGGCCAGTTCGACATGGGGGCGCCGCCCACGGAAAAGGGTCGCGGACACGATGAAAACCCCGTGCATCGGGTGGAGATTTCGCGGCCGTTCTATCTGGGCAAATACGAAGTGACGCGGGGCGAGTTCCGTCAGGTGATGGGCCGCGTCCCGCCTGTTTCCCTGGTTCCCGTCGTCGATCCGGCCCTCACGGGCGAGGCCGCAGAAGCGGCCGCCGTCGCCACGGAGATTACTGCCGCGGCCATCCGACAGACAAATGAAGCGTTCGCCCCGGAACAGGAGCGGCAGCCTGTCCATCATGTCACCTGGTACGACTGCGTGGAGTTCTGCAATCAACTCAGCGAGAAGGAAGGGCTGCCGCCTTACTATCAGCTCTCCGACGTGCAGCGCGAAGAAGTCGCCGAGGTGACCAGCGGGACGTATCTGTTTGGCGCCGGTGAAATGGTCGTGAGCGCGCAGGTCGCCATCCTGGGCGGCGTGGGTTATCGCTTGCCGACCGAGGCCGAATGGGAATACGCGTGCCGCGCGAGAACCAAAACGCCGTTTCACTTCGGCCGTGTGGCTCTGGGCGGCGAGGCGAATTTCGACGCCCGGGAGCCGTACCCGACCACCAGTCATGTCAACGCCAAAAAGCCCGGCGAAAGCCTGGGACGCCCGGCCCCGGTCGGCAGCTATCCGCCCAACGGTTTTGGCCTGCACGATATGCACGGCAACGTGTCCGAGTGGTGCAATGACCTGTACGACGCCGACTACTACCAGCGTTCGCCGGCGCGGAACCCGATGGGCGCGCAGACAACCGCGGAACCAAGTCATCCGCTGCGCGGCGGGGCCTGGATCTGGTGGCCCGAGTTCTGCCGCTCGGCGGCCCGCGGCTCGTCGTTGCCAGGCAACCGCCAGAACAACTTCGCCGGATTCCGCGTCGCCCGCAGCCTGGCGAAACCGTGACCGATGTCGCCGGGTCCACCGTCGAGTCGAACAGCGAAGAAGGAGGGATTCACCGCAGAGCTCGCAGAGGAACGCAGAGAAAAGAAGCGAGAGGAAGCGAATCGCTTTGGTTTACATCCCGTTTTTTCCCAAACGCCAGGACGTTCCTCGCGGCGTGCGGTGCGTATTTCGGACCTCTTTCTCTCGGTGCTCCCTCGTGATCTCCGTGGTGAGTTTTTTCGGGCAGGAGATCACTCTCAAGGACGCGCGTCTCTTCCAGAGCGGAACGGCGCCTGGCCTGGAGCCGGTAGTTCCAGGCTGGCGGCGAAGTCGTCTGCTTCCGCCTGGATCCACAGCTTGCCGCCCAGGACTTCGGCCGTTTCGCGGCACAGGGCCAGTCCGAGTCCGGCGTGCTGGCCGCCGCCGGAACGGGCGGTGTCGGCCCGCCAGAAGCGATCGCACGCATGTTCCTGCAGGTCGGCAGGTAACCGGGCTGCCGCGTTCTGAACGGTGATTTTCACGCGGCCCTGCTGCTCGCTGGAGCGGATGACGATCGTGCTATCGGCGTCGGCGTAGCTCACGGCGTTGTCCAGCAGGTTCCGCAGAATCAGCGACAGCAGCGCTGGATCGGACTGCACCGTCAGTCCGGCAGGCGTTTGCCAGTCAGGCAGCAGTCCGCGGGCCTCGGCCGCCGGGGCGAGCATCGTCCAGCAGGCGTGCAACAGGTCCGACAGCGGAACCGACTCGTGCTGCGGCTGCACCTGTCGGGCGTCGAGACGGGCCAGCACCAGCAGGTTCCCCGTCAGCGATTCGGCCTGCAGGCAGATCGCCAGGCACTGCTGGAGCGAGCGACGATACTCGCCCGCTTCACGCGGCCGGGTCAAAGCGACTTCCAGGGTCGACCGCAATCCGGCCAGCGGCGTACGCAACTCGTGCGCTACATTCGCCGAGAACGCCCGCTCCCGTTGGAACGCCGCATGCAGCCGATCAAGCAGGTCGTTCAGCCGATCGACCACGGCCCGTACTTCGTCGGGCGCATCGGCCGCATCGACCGGCGTTAGCGCCTGGGGATCGAGCGACTGGATCCGGGCCGAGATTCTTTCCAGCGGACGCAGGCTGGCCCGCACGATGGGAGCCGCCGCCAGCAGCGAGGCCAGCACGGCCCCGCCAAACACGCCGGCCAGAAGCATGCCGATCCGCCGGAGCGTGTAGTCCAGGCTGACGGTGTCACGGGCCGCCACCAGCGTGACTTGAACGCGGGAATCGGTGTCGACAGGTGTTGTGTTCCGCGGCGTTGTGTTTCCGGATCTCGACGCGGCCGAACCGCTGAGCGGTTCCTCCGCTTCATGATGCGGAATAAACTGGAAGCCGACCATTCGACCCGGTAGCGAACCTGGCAGCCGGACCGCGCGAAACTGCGGTTGCGACAGCGTTCCGCCGAACGACGGCAGGTCGGCGGGCCCCAGGGCGCTGGAGCGCTCCACCTGGCGGCCTTGCGAGTCCCACACGGCGTAATGGATGGGGCGTCCCTGCGGCTGGAACTTCGACACGCCATGCTCGGCCATTTCGGTCGTCAGCCGTCCGTCCTTCTCTTCGACCAGCGTCGCCAGGGCATGGGCTTCGCTGGCCAGCGTGGCGTCGAACTCGGCGACCAGTTCGGCCCGGATCAGCAGGTACAGCACCACGCCTGCGGTCACCAGCACCAGGGAGACGCCGGCCGCCAGCCCCACCAGCAAGCGCATCTGCAGGGACCGCATCATCGACGGCCCCTTACCTGCGCAGCCAGCAGGACGGACGACGCGAACGATGCGCGGCGTTGGGTCGGGGCGGCATGGGGCGGCAAGGGAATGAGGAAAAGCCTGGCTGGCACGCGAGGTACGGTTCACAACAGAGAAGAACAGTTCGCCCGGCAGACGTGCGAACACCGGGGAAGAAGCTCAACCGGTCGCCGTTTATTCTCCTGTGCGGCGCGGGCAGCGACAACCGCAGAACGGACGCACGGCGAGCGATTGGGCTGCAGAAAAATGGAAAAATTTTCTGGGGGCTTAATGGGGCTGATCCGCCCTTTAGGTGGTGTTTGCTGCTGGCATCGCTTCCAGTCCGTCGCGGCGAGCCGGGAGATTTCCGGTCTGGCGGCGTTGGGGGCCTGAGGGCGGCCGAGAATCTCGGTTGTCGGTTCAGGCCTCTCTGGTTAAGCTCGCAGCATGATCCTTCCACCGTAATGCGTTGACTTTCAGGCGGGTCGCGTGCACTCCACGTGTCATGATTCCCCCTTTTAGCTTGCCACTTTTGGCAACCTCTTTCGACGCGGATTCCTTCGCTTCCCTGCTTCCTGCGGCGACGCCCTGGGCGGACTTGATGTTCTGCTGCGGGCCGATCCCTGGCGCCGGGGGTTTTGCGAAGCAGGAACGCCCCCGTTGCGTTCCGCCAGCCGCCCGATGCCGTCTCCACGCCGGCCTGGAAACAGGCAGGCAGCGGAAAGCAGGCGCACGCTGGGAAACCGACAGGCGTTGCAAAGAGCCGTTCGGGAGCATCCCGGCAGGCAGCATTATCCCAGGCAGAGTGGAAACGTTGCGGCGGCCGATGGCTGCTGGCGTCGAACGTTTTCCTTTTGATGGAATGTCTTTTTCGGAAACACCATGCTGAACTTCTTTCGACAACACTCGCACACTTATAAAGACGATGTGCTCTCCGGTTTGACGGTGGCCCTGGCCCTGGTGCCGGAGGCGATCGCCTTTTCCTTTGTGGCCGGAGTCTCGCCCCAGATCGGGCTGTACTCCGCGTTTTTTCTGTGCATGCTGGCGGCCGTGCTGGGCGGCCGGCCCGGGATGATCTCCGGCGCCACCGGCGCCATGGCGGTGGTGATCATCTCGCTGATGCGGGACCACGGCATCGCTTACCTGTTTCCGACCGTCATCCTGTGCGGCCTGCTGCAGATCGCCATTGGACTGGCGCGGCTGGGAAAGCTGATTCGTATTGTGCCGCACCCGGTCATGCTGGGCTTTGTCAACGGGCTGGCGATTGTGATCGGCATGGCGCAGCTCGACAGTTTCAAAACGCTCTCCCCCTCAGGCAGCCTGGAGTTTCTCACCGGCGGTCCCCTGCTGCTGATGCTGGCCCTGGCGGGCCTTACGATGGCGATTATCTGGCTATTGCCGAGGTTGACCCGGGCGGTGCCGGCTTCGCTGGTCGCGATCCTGACGGTGACCTTCCTGGCCGTGGGAATCAACTACTGGGCTGCTTCGGGTGAGAAAGAGGGCGAGAAGGGGAATATGATCGCCACCGTCGGCGACATGCTGCGAGCCAATTCCGTGGCCGCCGCCCTGGGACATAACTCCCACGCGTCGGCGCCCGAGGGAGCGATCGACGTCCAACCGGCCGGCCTGCACGCCGCCACGATGGCCGAAACGGACGCCGTCGAACAGGCGGATGCCGCCAAAGCCGTCATCGCCAAAGCGAACCAGCCGGATGCGGCCGAGATTGAAGCCGCGGTCGCCGCCGCTTCTTCGACCGGAATGAGCAGTTCGTTGCCGATGCCGTACTTCCTGCAGTACGCCCTGGTCCCGTTCACGCTGGAAACGCTATGGATCATTTTCCCTTACGCCGTGATGTTGTGCGGCGTGGGGCTGATTGAGTCGCTGATGACGATGACCCTGATCGATGAAATCACCTCCACCCGCGGCCAGGGCAATCGCGAATGCATCGGCCAGGGAGCGGCGAACATCGTTTGTGGATTCTTCGGCGGCATGGGCGGTTGTGCGATGATCGGCCAGTCGCTGATTAACGTCAACTCGGGCGGCCGCGGTCGCTTGTCGGGCATTGCGGCGGCCGTGTTCCTGTTGCTGTTCATCCTGTTCCTGGGACCGCTGATCGAACAGATTTCCATGGCGGCCCTGGTCGGCCTGATGTTTATCGTAGTGATCGGAACCTTTGAATGGGCGTCGCTCAAAATGTTTGAAAGGATGCCCCGCGGCGATGTGCTGGTGATGGTGCTGGTGACCGGCTACACCGTGGTGATGCACAACCTGGCGATGGCCGTGATCCTGGGCGTGGTGGCTTCCGCGCTGATGTTCGCCTGGCAGCACTCGACCCATATTTTCGCCGACGTCAAGCTGAATGAGTTCGGCAGCAAAATCTATCAGCTGCATGGGCCGTTGTTCTTCGCCTCGGTCTCGCACTTTAAAGACCTGTTTGATGTGGCGAACGACCCTGAGGATGTGGTGATCGACTTCTACTACACGCGGGTGTACGACCAGTCGGGACTGGAAGCGATCAACACGCTGGCCGAGAAATACCTGGCGGTCGGCAAACGCTTGCACCTGACGCACCTTAGCCCCGAGTGCCGCGACCTGCTCGACCGGGCCGGCGATCTGGTCGAGATCAACGTTTCCGAAGACCCCCAGTACCATGTCGCCACCGATCGGCTGGGCTAACAGGCTGGGGACCGCGAAGAGAATATCTGCCGGATTTGGGATCGTCGTTTTGACAGCCGGAAGACGCAGAAAGTACGCGCCCTTTCACAGAGTGAAAGGCGACTGTTTGTCGATCAGACCATTTCCAGTCCGCGGAGCGCGCCGGTGCTACTGGAGAAGCGGTCTGTTTCCAGGCCCAGTCGCTGCAGGACGGAAACAAACAGGTTGGCGATCGGTTCGTTCTGCTGCGTATCAAACGCCAGATGCTGCCCGTGGCGAAAGCCGCCGCCGGCCAGAAGCATCGGCCAGTTCTGGTTGGTGTGGCCGTTGGCGTTGCCCATGCAGGTGCCGTACAGCACGGCCGTGTGATCCAGTAACGTGCCGTTCTCTTCGCGGGCGTTTTTCAGCCCCAGCAGGAAATCTTTGAGCGCGGCCAGTTGGGCCTCTTCAATGATGCGCAGCTCGGAAATCATCTCCGGTCGGTTGCCGTGATGCGTCAGCGAGTGCGTTTCACTGGCGACGCCGGGAATCTCCGAGAGCACGCCCAGCGGCTGCACAAACAGACTGACGACCCGGGTGGAGTCGGTCTCAAACGCCAGCCGCAGCACCTCGAGCGTGCTGCGCAGCCGGGTCAACAGCTGGGCCGGTTCGCTCACGTCGGTCGGTTCGGGCAGCTCGACCTGGGGTTTCGGCTTGTGCTGCCAGGACTCGCTCTGCAGCAGTTGCTGTTCCAACTCGCGGATGGCGGTGAAGTACTGGTCCAGTCGCTGGCGATCCGCGGGGCCGGTCGTTTTCTCGAGCCTTCGCGCCCGTTCCCGCACGGTGTCGAGCAGGCTGCGGCCGCTTTCCAGGTCGTGGACTCGCTCTTCGATCTCTTTCTCGGAACCCTGGACAAACAGCTGGCGGTAGAGCTTCGCCGCGCTGGTCTCCGCGGGAATCTTCACGCCGGCGCGGGTGTACGACATGCCCGACGACGAAGAGTTGCTGCAGGAGACGACCAGGCAAGGGAACCGCGTTTGGGCGCCAATCTGCTCGGCCGCCAGCTGGTCGAACGACAGCGAATTGCGGAACGCGGCGCCTGCCGGATGCGGAGCCCCGGTCAGGAACGATTGCTCATTCGAATGGCCCCCGTCCACGCCCGGATGGGACATGCCGGAGAAAACGGTCATGTCGTTCCGCAACGGAGCCAGCGTCTGCAGGTAGGGTGACAGCTTGTAGTCCTTGCCGGCCTGCTCGGGAAAGAACAGATGCGGCATGATGCCCTGGTTCGTCTGGATGGCAATCATCCGCCGCGGCGGTTCGGCGGACGACTCGGCCCCCCAGGCCGATGAACAAACGGCCGGGCGCATGGCGTCCAGCAGCGGCAAGGCGATCGCCACGCCGGCTGCCTGAAGAACGGTGCGGCGGGAGAGCATGGCTTGTCGGGCGCTGAGGCTGTTCATTCGTTTTGCCTTCCTGGTCAGGACGACGCCGCTCGCGCAGCGCCGGTGGAATGTCGGGTCTATTTGCGGCGGAAGAAGCCGCTGATCAAAATTTCATGAAGCAGGGTGCGCAGGCCAAAGCCGCTGTCCCGGCTGCGGTCCAGAATCCGCTGGACTTCGGCCCGGTCGGCAAAAGTCACCGGCGCCCCGGTCCCATATAACACCAGCCGTTCGACCAGATTCCGGGCTAGCGCCTCTTCATCCCGCGCGAGCAGGCGTTTCAGGTCTTCGATATTTTCAAACGGTTCACCCGCGGACGTTTCTCCCGAGGCGTCGACCGGCAGGCCTAACCGCACGTTGTTCTGGACATGATGCCACTGGCCTGGCTGCACGGCCAGAAACTCCTCCCGCAGCGGAGGATCGCCGCTTTGTTCGCTGGGCTCTTTGATCTCCCGGTCGCCCGCATAACGATACTGCGTTCGCCAGCGACCGATCACGTCAAAGCTTTCCAGCGCAAAGCCAGGCGGATCAATCTTGGCATGGCAACGGGCGCAGGTCGCATCGGCCCGGTGCTTGTCGAGTTGTTCCCGAATGGTCGTTGTGCCGCGCAGGTCCGGTTCCACCGCGGGGATGTTGGGCGGAGGCGGCTGCGGGCGTTGACCCAGAATCCGGTCCAGCACCCAGGCGCCCCGTTTCACGGGCGACGTCGATGTGCCATTGGCCGTGACCTTCAGCACGGACGCCTGCGTGAGCAGTCCGCCGCGGGGGCAGTCGGGCGGCAGTTCGACCCGGCGAATGGCGCTCCCTTCGACCCCAGGGATGCCGTAGAACTCGGCCAGCCGCTGGTTGATCATGACAAAGTCTGAGTCGATCAAATGGGTTGGACCAAGATCTTTCTCCAGCATCTCGCGGAAGTACGCCCGCGTTTCGGCCAGCATGGCGTCGCGGAGGTCATTGCGGAACTCGGGATACAACCGCCGGTCGGGGCTGGTAAAGTCGATCTCGCGCAGGTGCAGCCACTGGTCCAGAAAATCGTTGATAAAGCGGTCCGAACGCGGATCGAGCAGCATGCGGTCCACTTTTTCCACCAGGTTCGCCCCGCCCAGCCGGTGCTGCTCCACCATTGTTGTCATCTCTTCATCGGGCATCGAGTTCCATAAAAAGTAGGAGATGCGCGTGGCGTAAGCGTAAGAGTCCAGCAGGTTCGGGTCTTTCGGACTGACGAGGCCGGCCGGCTCGACCAGGAACAAAAAGTCGGGCGAACATAACGCCGTGCAATAGGCGGCCCGCATGGCGTCTTCAAAAAACTCGCCCGCCCTGATGTGATCCTGCGCGATCCGCACATAGACCTCGATCTCCTCCGGCGGAACGGGCCGGCGGAACGCCCGCGGCAGAAAGTCGGCCAGCAACCGGGCGGCGTCGGCCTCTGGACGCGGAGCGGCGGCCGTCCACACGGACTGATACTTCTGGAATTCGGCGCCGTCGACATGGTTCGGACGGGAGCCGGACTTGCGCACCAGGGGAGCCGGCTGGCGGGGATACTTGCCGTCCCGCTCAAACGGCAATTCGGCCAGCGGCAGATTGCCGAACAAACGACGATGGCTGGCCGGCGGCCATTGCTCCAGCAGCGGTCCGGTGATGTCGACATAGTCGATCGCCACCGCGGGACCGACGTAGTTGAAGTACCGGGCGAAGTTCCCACACAGGTTGGCCGGATTTAACTGCAGGATCTCCGACGCATTGAGCCAGACGACAATTTCGTGTTCCTGCGGCTGCATTGAAGGGGCGTCAAAGTAAGCCAGCACGCGGCCGTCGGCGGTGAGCGCCAGCGACTGCATGCGCGACGCCGGAGCCATTTTCCCTTCGTTCAGTTCAAAGCTCCAGACCGACGTACGAATCCGATAAAAGCCGGAATGGAACGGCGAAAAAGTTTCCACCTCGGGAATGAAGGAAGGACGAGCATGCGTTAGCACGCCGACCGAGTCGCTGTTCTCCAGGTGCGGAATCTTCTCCAGCAGATGGATCGCCGGGCCGGTGCGCGGGTGGATTTTGTCGATCAGCTCCGGGTCGATCTGTCGGTTGTTAATGGGGAACGTCGCACTGCCAAACGCCGACAGCCCGCCGATGCGGCGGAACCGCTTGTGGAACTCCATCGGCCGGGCCTCGTGGGCGATCGCCTCATCCAGCACAAAGTTGGCCGCTTCCAGATACTTGCGCAGCTGCACCGCCGAGATATCCAGCGCGCGGCTGGCCTTGTCGAAACCATCAAGCAGGCTGTCTTCCGGCAGCATTTCCTTGACCTGCAGCCCCGGCATGTCAAACAGATCGCGGAGCGTATTCTCATATTCCGAGCGGTTCAGGCGGCGCAGCGGCACCCGGCCGAGCGCTCGCTGCTGCTGGCTCTGGTAACGCATCAACGCCTGGCCCAGTTGAGCCAGCATCAGGGTGCGTTCGTTCTCGGCCGGCGCTTCGGTTTCCTTCGGCGGCGGCATTTCGCCTCGCTGGACCCGGTCATGCAGTTGCACCCAGCGGGCAAAGGTCGCCTCGTCCTCAAGGCTGGACAGATCGGTCGACAGGGCCGTCAGATCCAGCCCCGCTTCCGCGTCGTCGCCCGCATGGCACAGCACGCAATGCTTCTGCACGAACTTGCTGACCGTCGCTGGCATCTCTTCCGCCAGCCCCGCCTGACAGGCCACGCCCCAGGCGATCAGCCCCAGCAGCAGCCTGCCCGTCGATCGTCCGCATAAGGCAACCGCCCCCACGCGACGACCGGCGACTGGGAAGCGGAAAACGGGGAAAGCAGTGACCGTGTGCGAGAAAGGGGTTTGCATCGCCATGGATTCTGCCTTCTATCAGAGGTCAGGGGATATTGATCGGCCAGAGGAGGATCTGCGGGCGGCCTGGCCAGTCCTGCGATGGGCTACTGGCGACGGACTGCACTCGGCCAAAGGTGGGATGTTTCAAAGCGGCCAGATTATGAGCATGGCGTGCTGGGCGGACGATGTCAATCTTTCCCGTTTCCCCGCAATTGCAGCAGGATCGGCGATTATTCCCCCCTCAAGACCCGTATTCCGTCAGATTCTGGGGCGATGCAGAGATTCCATCCTCCATTTTTGCCGCGATTGGGTTTAAGATAGGAGAGAGACCACCTGCCGGATAATCCGCAAATCCCGCCGTCGCCGGGCGAACAAATGCCTGCCTGGCGACCTGCCTGAAGTTCCGCTGGCTGGCAGACCCCCGATCCCCCTGCCCTTTCAGGAATCTGGCTTGCCGCTTCGTCCGTCGGGCGACGCGGGCGATGCCGGCTCCTCTTCGATTTCCCGACCTGGCCTGTTTGCGTTCCCCGTCGACCGACCTTTTGGAGTTCCCATGAAACGCGTTGCGATCTCTTCCCTGTTGCTGGCCCTGACGGCGGTCGCTGTTTTGCCGTTCTTTGCCGGTTCCGTGCTGGCTGCCGATTTGCCGACCGACGAAGCCAGCGCGATTGCGTATTTCACCGCCAAAGGCGCCGACATAAAACTGGACGATGCGGGCCATGCCATCCGCTTTGTCTCGTCGGGCGCGCCTGCGCTGACGGTCGAAGAGTACCAGCGGATCGGGCTGCTTACGCACCTGCAGCAGATGGGCCTCAATTCCTCGCCGCTGGCCGACGACCAGTGGGGCTTCCTGAAGCAGTTGCCGCAGCTGAAGTCGTTGTCGATCTGGCACGGCAAAGGCTTCACCACGCTGGAGCCGTTCTCCGGTTTGCCAGTGGAGTCGCTGACGATCGGCGGCTGCATGGGGCTGCGCGACCTGAACAAGGACGATGTCAACAAACACCGGAACGCCGTCACCACGCTGCACGACCTGCCGCAGCTGAAACGGGTTAGCCTGTACCACACGCCGCTCGCGCCGGACGACTCGCACCTGCAGCATCTGGCGAGCAGCTTTACCACCCTGGAAGATCTGTCGCTCGACTTCTCTTCCCCCCGCGGTACGGAAACCAGCATCACCCCGGCCGGCCTGGCCGCCCTGCAGAAGCTGCCGCTGAAAGTGCTGAAGGTAGAGCATGTGGAAAGCTTCACGGCGGAGCACTTCGCCGCGATCGCCGGGATCAAATCGCTGACCACGCTGCTGGTCGACGCGCGACGCAACCCGGTATCGCCCGAGGCGGTCGCCGCCTTTGAGAAGCTGCGTCCCGACGTAGAAGTCGTCATTGGCAAGCCGGGCGACGCCCGTCCGCCGACCGCCAAACGCCGGTAACCGCCGCCTGCCTCCGAAAATTACTGCAGGTTGGGCGCTCCTGCCCGACCAGTTCGACGGAAGCATCGCGGTAACGATACGACAAGGGGGGCGCCGCTTCTTTGCCGTCAACGCCATCTCCGCTTCGATTTGGCAATCGGAAACGGGCAGGAGCGCCCATTCTACAGAAGACAAAACGCGTACTTTCTCCGCCGGCAATTTCGCACAACGACCAACCCCAAACCTCAACGTCATTTTCCTCACATCCCTGCCCAGCTTCTGGACCGTCTTCCCTGATTGGCTTTCTTCGATGAACGCGACGAGTATCCCCTTGGCCCAGGCGTTCCGCTTTTGCCCGTCCTGTGGCCAGGCGGCGGAGACAATCGGGGCGAATCCGTTCCGCTGCTCGGGCTGCGGCCATACCCAGTTCTTTAGT
This sequence comes from Lignipirellula cremea, assembly GCF_007751035.1. Classification (NCBI taxonomy): domain Bacteria; kingdom Pseudomonadati; phylum Planctomycetota; class Planctomycetia; order Pirellulales; family Pirellulaceae; genus Lignipirellula; species Lignipirellula cremea. Next base: position 908,389 of record NZ_CP036433.1, read on the forward strand.
CCCACGATCGCGGTCGGCGGCATCCTGGCGGATCGCCGGGGTCAGATCCTGCTGATCGAACGCGGACGGGATCCGGGCCGGGGCAAGCTCGGCATCCCCGGCGGTTTTGTCGACGCAGGCGAAACGGCCGAAGAAGCCCTGCAACGTGAGGTGCTGGAAGAAGTCAACCTGCAGGTGCTCGGCATGGAGTACCTGGCGTCCTTTCCCAACAGCTACACCTATAAAGGGCTGACGACGGCCGTGACCGACATCTTTTTCACCTGCGAGGTGGAATCGTTCGACCCGATCGCCGCGGAAAAAACCGAAGTCGCCGCCTGGCGATTCTGTCTTCCCGACCCCTCGATCCTCGACCAGATGGCGTTCGTCTCCAACCGCCGGGCCATCGAATCCTTTCTGCAACACAGGAGGAGAGCGTGAACTTTCGCTCCCCAAAATTCCGCTTTCCGCTGGCCCTGATCGCCTGCGTCCTGGCCGCTACGGCGTTGCCTGCGCGGGCCGAAGATCAGGCCGAGAAACGGGTCGACTTTGGCCGCGAGGTGCTGCCGATCCTGGCCCAGAATTGCTACCACTGCCACGGACCTGATGCGAACGAACGTCAGGCCGACTTGCGACTGGACACGCAGGCAGGATCCCGCCAGGAGCTGGGCGGATACGCAGCGCTAGTTCCCGGCAAGCCGGACGAGAGCGAACTGGTGCGACGCATTGAATCCGACGACGCCGGCGAACAGATGCCGCCGCCCGATTCCAAGCTGCATCTGACCGAGACGCAGCGCCAGGTGCTTCGCCGCTGGATCTCCCAGGGCGGCGACTACGCGCAGCACTGGGCCTTTGCGCCGCCGCAAAAAGCGGACGCCCAGGGAATCGATGAACTGGTCGACGCCCGGCTGGAGCGGGAGAGCCTGAAGCGATCGCCGCGGGCTTCCTCCGAGGTGCTCTGCCGCCGGTTGTATCTGGATCTGACCGGCTTGCCGCCCTCGCCCCGCGAGATCGATGCGTTCGTCGGCGTCGCGCAGTTCGACCAGGACGCCGCCGTGGCGGAGCTGATCGACCGCCTGCTGGACTCCAGCGCCTACTCCGAAAAATGGGCCCGCCACTGGCTCGATGCGGCCCGTTACGCCGATTCCAACGGTTTTGAAAAAGACATGCCCCGGGAGCAATGGGCCTGGCGCGACTGGGTCCTCAAGGCAATCGCCAGCGACATGCCGTACGATCAGTTTGTGATTGAACAGATGGCAGGCGATCTGATTCCCGACCACACGCAAGACCAGCTGGTGGCGACCGGCTTCCTGCGCAACGGCATGGTCAACGAAGAAGGCGCCATCATTTACGAACAGTTCCGCACCGAGGGAATCTTCGACCGGATGGACTGCGTCGGCAAGGCCGTGCTCGGTCTGACCCTGCAGTGCGCCCAGTGCCACACGCACAAGTTTGATCCGCTCACCCACGACGAATACTTTGGCATTTTCGCCTTCCTCAACGATACGGCCGAAGCCCAGTCCTGGGTCTACACGCCTGCGCAGCTCAAACAGCGGGACTCCCTTCGCAACCAGATCGCCGCGATTGAAGCAGAGATCAAAACGGCCGAGCCGGACTGGCAGGAGCAGCTGAACCGCTGGATCCAGGCCCAGAAGCAGAGCGAAAGCCAGTGGGAGACTCTCGATCCCATCGAACACGAATGGGAAGGCGGCCTCAACCACCCGGTCAAACTGCCCGACCACAGCGTGCTGGTGCTGGGCCACCCGTCGCCGTCGGGTAAAGGGTTCATCACGGCCAAACCCAAAATGCATCGCATCTCGGCGATCCGCATCGAGGGGCTTCGCTATGGCGACCTGCCGTTTGGCGGACCGGGTCGCAGTTACCATGGCGCCTTTGCCATTTCTGAAGTCGAGGTTTTCAGCCGGCAGCCAGGATCGCAGGAGTGGAAGCTGCTGCCGCTGGGGACCCCTTCGGCCGACTTCGCCGAGAAGGACCATCTGCTGGAGCCGTTCTTTCTCAATCGCCGCGGCGGCAAAACGCAAGAAGAACGCCGCGTCGGACCGGCCGCGTTCCTGGTCGACGGCGATCTCAAAACGGCCTGGCGATCCGATCGCGGGCCCGTCCTCCGGGAGACGGAATCGGTCGCCCTGGTGCGACTGAAGAACCCTCTGTATCTCTCGACCGGCGGCGAGATCAAGGTCCGGCTGTCGCAAGACCACGGCGGCGACGGCGGTATCGATAACCAGCAGCTGGGACGTTTCCGCATCGGCGTCACGGGCGCCACCCAGCCCGCGTTGCCGGCGCATGATCACGCCGCGACCCTGGCCCTGGAAACCGCAGACGAAGCCGTTTTGTTCCGGGCCTGGCGCCAGAGTGTGAAAGCGTTCGCCGAGCAGAACCAGCAGATCGCCGCGCTAGAAGCCCAGTACCCGGAAGCGGCGACGAGCGTGCTGCACCTGGCCCGCACAAAGCCCGACCACCACCGCACCACCCAGTTGCTGGATCGCGGCGCCTGGGACCAGCCCAAGCATGAGGTGTCGCCGCATACGCCCGCCATTTTGCCGCCGCTGGAAGCGGAGTCGCCCACGCGGCTGGACTTTGCCCGCTGGCTGGTCGACAAGCAGAACCCGCTGGCCGCGCGAGTGCAGGTGAACCGCGTCTGGCAGGCGATGTTCGGCAGCGGCCTGGTGGAAACGTCGGAAGACTTCGGCGTGCGGGCTCCGCGGCCCGAGCACCTTGCCGTGCTGGACTGGCTGGCGGTCGACTTCATGGAGCATGGCTGGAGCCAGAAGCACCTGATCCGGCGGATCGCCACGAGTGAAACGTACCAGCAGACGTCGCGAGTGACGCCCGAGTTGCTGGAGCGGGATCCTAACAACCGGCTACTGGCCCGCGGCGCCCGGTTCCGCGTCGAAGCCGAGGTCGTCCGTGATCTGGCGCTTTCGATGGCTGGCATTTTGCATCGCCAGGTCGGCGGCCCCAGCTTCTTCCCGCCTGTGCCGCAGAGCCTGCTGGATTACAACTTTTTCAAGCCCGACTACTGGGAGCCGGCCGAGGCGCCGGAGCGCTACCGGCGGTCGTTGTACGTCTTTCGCAAGCGCTCCATGCCGGATCCGGTATTGACCACTTTCGACGCCCCCAACTCCGACGCGGCTTGCGCCCGGCGGACCCGCTCGAACACGCCGCTTGCTGCTTTGGTGTCGCTGAATGAACCGGTGTTTGTGGAAGCGTCGCAAGCGATGAGCCTGCGGGTGCTGCGTGAAGGCGGCTCCACCGATGCGGAGCGGATCGACTACGCCTACCGCCTGGCGACGGGACGCAACGCCAAACCGGCCGAACAGGAGGCCTTGCTGCAGCTGCTGGCTTCGCAGCGGCAACGACTGGCCGACGGCTGGCTGTCGATCGACAAGATTGGCTTCCGCGACCCCGACCATCGCCCGGAATTGCCCGAGGGAGTAACGCCGCAAGACGTGGCCGCCTGGGCGATCGCTTCCCGGGTGATGCTGAACCTCGACGAAACCCTGACCAGGAATTAATCCCATGCATCACGAAATCCACCAGGCCCGGGCCGCCTTGCTGCAGCGCCGCTGGTTCCTCCGCGATTGCGGCGTAGGACTCGCGGGGATTGCTCTCCATTCGCTCCTGTCGCGCGACGGCGCCGCCGTGGAGAAGCCGGCCGCACCCGCCGGTCCGCTGGCGCCGAAAACGCCGCACTTTCCCGGACGTGTCAAGCGGGTCATCTATATCTTCCAGGCAGGGGCTCCGAGCCATCTGGAACTGTTCGACCACAAACCCGAGCTGACCAAGCGGGACGGCCAGCTGCCGCCCAAGGGGCTGCTGGAGAACTACCGGGCCGCGTTCATCAATCCCAACTCGTCGCTGCTGGGGCCAAAGTACAAGTTCGCCCCGCAGGGAGAATGCGGGATGGAGCTAAGCGAGATCCTGCCGCATACGGCCGAGATCGCCGACGACATCTGCCTGATCCGCTCCATGCAGACCGACGCCGTGAACCATGCCCCGGCGCAGATCTTCATGAACACCGGCTCGCAGCAGTTCGGCCGCCCCAGCTTTGGCGCCTGGACCCTGTACGGGCTGGGTAGCGAAAGCCAGGACCTGCCGGGCTACGTGGTGCTGACCAGCGCCAAAGGGACCAGCGCTGGCGCTTCCAACTATGGCAGCGGTTTCCTGCCGACCGTCTATGGCGCCGTGCCGTTCCGCAGCACGGGCGATCCGGTGTTGTACCTGTCGAACCCCACCGGCTACGACGACCAGGCGGCGCGGGCGTCGCTCGATACGCTGAACCAGTTGAACCAGCTGACGCTCGACGAAATCGCCGATCCGGCCACGGCCGCCCGCATTCAAAGTTACGAATCGGCCTACCGCCTGCAGGCGAGCGCCCCCGAGCTGATGGACCTGTCGCAAGAGCCGCAGCACATCCTGGACATGTACGGCGTGAAGAACCCGCAGGAGTCGAGCTTTGCCCGTAACTGCCTGCTGGCCCGCCGGCTGCTGGATCGCGACGTGCGGTTTGTGCAACTGTTCCACGAAGCCTGGGACCAGCACGGGAACCTGACCAAGACGATCAAAAAGAACTGCGTCGATACCGACCAGCCGGCGGCCGCCCTGGTGAAAGATCTGAAACAGCGGGGCATGCTCGACGATACGCTGATCGTGTGGGCCGGCGAGTTCGGCCGCACGCCGATGGTGCAAGGCGGCAACGACGGCCGCGACCATCACAACCGCTGCTTCAGCGTCTGGCTGGCCGGCGGCGGCGTCAAGCCGGGCCTGACCTACGGCGTGACCGACGATCTGGGTTTTAACGTGGCCGAGAACCCGGTACATGTCCACGACCTGAACGCCACGCTGCTGCACCTGTTGGGCTTTGATCACGAGCGGCTGACCCATCGCTTCCAGGGCCGCGACTTTCGCCTGACCGATGTCCACGGCCATGTGGTAAAAGATATCCTCACTTGAGTTTTGAAAGACGCACTGACACGCCCCCGATGATCCTTGTTCCTGTTCTTATTCGACAGCCTCTGGGCGGCACACTTATTCCAGGACATCAATAAAGCCTGTGATGCAATGATTGACGATTACGAGGAAGAAGAGTTACCACTGGACGTTCTTGGCGCCGGACTCCGTGTGATCGCCAAACACCGATCCAGCACGCAAAGTCCGAATGTATCTGATTTCCTGTTACATCTCGAAGGATTGTTTCGCAAGGCGATAAAGCTTGGTTTTCCCGTTTACTTCGTACTGTGATGTGGGCTCAATAAGCCCACGAAGGCTTCGTTTTTTCGCTCAACAGGAACCACGAAATCCGAGCGGCACGAACCGGCTGTTCCTGTGAGCCGAACGCGCTAGTGGTGCGTCAAGTTTCCATTTCAGGTTTGGCCATTTTCGCGCGAGCCGCTGTTCCTTTTAGTTAACCGTGGCTATCGCCAAAACGGCTAATTGGAAGAACCCGAACTTTGCCTTGACGCAGCACTAGCGTCGGGCTAATCCGGTGAGCCGAACGCGCTAGCGTCGGGCGGTTCTTCCCCAGTTCCGAAATACGCTGCCTGCTAAGCTCAACGACAACGACAACGACAACCCTTAACCCTGTTCGCCTGGGAGAGTTCCTGGTGGTTCGATTTTTTACCTGTCTGGGCATGCTGGCCGTTTTGTGCCTGTCGCTGTCTGGTGCTGATCGCCTGGCGCAGGGCGCCGCCCCGCTGGCGGTGCTGCGGACGCATTGCATCGATTGCCATGGGCCGGATACCCAGGAGGGCCATTTCCGGGTCGACACGTTGCCGGAGAAGATTACCACGGCAGAGGCCGTCGCTCGCTGGAGCCGCGTCGTCGCTCGCCTGGAAGCGGGCGAGATGCCGCCGCCGGACAACCCGCGTCCTGCTCCCGCCCAGGTGCAGGAACTTGTCACTGCCGCCCGGACCGGCCTGGCCGAAGAAGCCCAGGCCCGTCGCCAGTCAGGCCGTGCGCCTTTGCGGCGGTTGAATCGACTGGAATACGAAAACACGCTGCACGACCTGCTCGGCATTGTCACGCCCCTGCAGGACCTGCTGCCGGCCGATGATCTGGCCGACGGGTTCAGCAACGGGGCCAGCGCGCTGAGCATTTCGCCTGTGCATATCCAGCAGTACATGACGGCCGCCGACACGGCCCTGCAGGCCGCCATTGCCCGGCAGCCCCGGCCGGAAACGGCCACGCATCGCTTCTCTTATTGCGACGAGCAGGAGAAGCCTTTTTATGGCCATGGCAGTAACGAACCGTTCATTCGCACCCGCGGCGACGATCTCTGGTTCTTCCGCCAGACCCATATTGAAGTGCCAGCCTACCTGCGGCAGTTTGCGCGGCTGACCCAGCAAAACCCGGGCAGTTATCGCATCCGCGTAACGGCCTCCACCCGCGACACCGACGGCCAGGGGATGGCGTACAGCGTCTGGACCGCGGCTGGCGGCAAGCGTCGGGAGCTGATCGGCTATTACGACGCCAAAGAATCCCAGCCGGGCACGATCGAGATCGTCCATGCGTTTGAGCCGAACGAAACAATCATCGTGGCGCCGTACCGCATTAACCAGGCTCGGATCGACGCCGGCTTCAGCGTCTATTCGCCGCAGCTCGATCTGCCCAAAGACTGGCAGAAAGACGGCAACACCTACGAACCGCACGGACCCTCGCTGGTCGTGGCGCCGGTGGAGATTACGGGCCCGCTGCATCCGGTCTGGCCGCCCCAGGGGCATGTGCGTCTGTTTGGCGAAACCCCATTGGTTCCCGTGCAAAAGGTGCCCGCTCCCTGGCGGGTTCCGCCGGAACTGCAGCGGCCGTATCGCGGTTCGCAGTACCTGAAAGACGCCGTCACCCCCGTGGCCGACGACCCGCAGAACGACGCCCGGCGGCTGCTCAAGGCGTTCCTGCCGCGGGCCTTTCGCCGGCCGACGACCGACGCCGACCTGCAGCCGTACCTGGCCATTGCGGAGTCGCATCTGGAACGGCAGGACTGTTTTGAAGTCGCCATGCTGGCCGCTTACCGGGCCGTGCTCTGCTCGCCCGACTTCCTGTTTCTGGTCGAGGAGCCCGGACCGCTCGACGATCATGCACTGGCTTGCCGCTTGTCGTACTTTCTCTGGCGGTCGCCGCCGGACGACGCACTCAGGGCGGCCGCCGATGCGGGCCAGTTGCATCAGCCGCAAGTGTTACGCCGGGAGACAGAGCGACTGCTGGATTCGCCGCGCAGCGATGCGATGGTCGATGACTTCCTGGATCACTGGCTCAAGCTGCGGGAAATCAATGCGACCATGCCGGACAAGGTGCTCTTTCCCGAGTACTACGAAGACCTGGGCAACGGCACCATCGACGGCCTGCTGCACCAGTCGGTCGTCGCCGAGACACGTGCTTACTTTGCCGACCTGGTCCAGCGGGATGGCAGCCTGCTGGAACTGATCGACTCCGACTACGCCTTTCTGAACGTGCGACTGGCCCAGCATTACGACTTGCCCCCGGTCGCTGGCGTGCAGTTGCGGCGAGTGAAGCTACCGGCGGGCAGCCAGCGCGGCGGCGTGCTGACGCAGGCCAGCGTGCTGAAGGTAACCGCCAACGGGACGAACACCTCGCCTGTGGTGCGGGGAGCCTGGATCCTGGAGAACATTGTGGGGCAGCCGGCCCCGCCTCCGCCGGCCGACATCGGCGCGATTGAACCGGATACCCGCGGCGCCTCGACGATCCGCGAGCAGCTGGCGAAACACAAGAACAGCAGTTCGTGCGCGGGCTGTCATCGGAAGATCGACCCGCCCGGCTTTGCGCTCGAGGCGTTTGATCCGATCGGCCTGTCCCGCGAGTTCTATCGCACGACGGAAACTGGGGACAAGGTCGCCAGCAAGTTCTTCGCCGGCAGCGGCTACCGGCCCGTCAAATTCCTGCACGGCCAGCCGGTCGATCCCAGCGGCCAGATGGCCGACGGGGAGGCGTTCGCCGCTCCCGGGGAGTTCAAGCAGCTGCAGTTGCGGGAGCCGGCCGCCATTACCCGCTGCCTGGCTGGTAAACTGATTGCCTTTGGCACCGGCCAGCATCCCGAACCGGGCGATCTGCTGGCGCTGGAACAGATCGTCGATAACACGCAGCGCCAGAAGTACGGTCTGCGTTCCTTGCTGCATCAAATCATCAACAGCCCGTTGTTCCTGAACAAGTAACCCGGCGCTGGTGCGCCGTCTACCGGAAAGGTCGTCCTCCATGCATCGTCCTGTTGATCGTCGTTTGTTCCTCCGCGCCTCGGGCGTCGCCCTGGCGTTGCCGTTTCTGGAATCGATGCGCAAGGCCGTCGCCGCTCCGTCGGGCGAGAAGTCCCCGCCGCAGCGGATGGTGGCGATCGGCACGCCGTTTGGTTTTGATCCGACTGCATTCGTGCCGACGACCGCCGGCCGCGATTACGCGCTGCCGTCCCACCTGCAGCCGCTGGCTCCGCTGCGCAACGACATGACGATCATCAGCGGGCTCAGCCATCCCAACACGGGGAACGGCGGCCACAAGGCCGAGGCCGTCATGCTGACCGGGGCGCCGTATCCGGACTATTCGCACAACCTCAAAAACACGATCTCGATCGATCAGCAGTTTGCGGCCCATTTCCGCGGCGAAACTCGCTACGACAGCATGGTGCTGAGCACCTACCACGGGTCGCTTTCCTGCACCAGCAACGGCGTGTCGATCCCGCCGATTGTCCGCCCTTCGGAAATTTTCGCCAAACTCTTCCTGGCCAATACGCCGGCCCAGGCTGAAGCGGAGCTGGAACGGATCGACCAGGGCCGCAGCATGCTCGATCTGGTCGGCGAACAGGCCCAGCGGTTGAATCGCCGCATCAGCCGGGACGATCGCCAGCGGGTGGACGAGTACCTGGCTTCCGTCCGCGATGTCGAACGCCAGCTGCAGAGCGCCCGCGAATGGGTGCATCGCCCCAAGCCGGACCCGATCGGCAAGCCGCCGCAGGATATCACCGACAACGCCCAGCAGGCGAAGAAGCTGACGCTCCTGTTCGATATGATCTACCTGGCCTTGCTGACCGATTCCACCCGGGCCATCACGATCAAAACGTTCGGCATGCACCACGACCTGTCGCACCACGGCAAAGAGCCGGAGAAACTGGCCCAATGCCGGGCCGTCGAGACCGAGCTGCTGGCCGCGTACGGCGGTCTGCTGACGAAGCTGAAAGCGGCGCCCGAAAGCCAGGGCAATCTGCTGGATCATACGATGGTGATGGTGACCAGCAACCTGCGCGACGGCAACACGCACTGGACGCATGACCTGCCGGCCCTGATCGCCGGGGGCAAGTTCCGCCACGGACAGCACCTGGCGTTCAACAAAACGTATGTCGACCGGTTGGCCGAGATCAAGGCCGCTGGCGGCGTGGAGCCAGCGTCGCAAAAGATTACCCCGGTGATGGGCGTCAACCAGGCTCCGCTGTGCAGCCTTTACGTGTCGATGCTGCAGAGCGCAGGCGTCGAGACCGACCACTTCGGTTCCAGCGCCGGCGCGCTAGCGGGGCTGGAGATCAAGGCGTAGAGACTGCGGAATCGTCGCCGTTTCAGGACCGCCAGACGAGGCGTTCGATTTCGTTGTGCCAGGCGTGTTTGGCGTCGGTCGTGCGGGTCTGCATCGTCATGCCGTCGGCGGTCAGGCGGGCGATCGTCCAGCCGGTGGTCGACTTTGCCGGGTTCCCCACATAGGAGATCGCCAGGTTGTTGATGATATGAATGCCTTTGTGGGCCGCCAATGCCCGATGGTGCACATGGCCGTGCAGGTACGCTTTCACCTGCTTCCGCCCTGCCAGCAGTCGCCACAGGGCGTCGGAATCGACCAGCCCGCCGGGGAAGTGCGCCGGATCCCCGCCCAGTCGCGGATTGTGGTGGGCCACAATGATGGCTGGCTTTTCGGCCCGGTCGTCGAGCGCACTGGCCAGCCATTCCAGCTGTTCGGCCCCCAGCACGCCGGGCGTTTTCATCGTTTCCTGCAGCGAGTCGAGCAGATAGAAATTCGCAAAGCGGGTTTCCACGATCGAGATTTGTCGCGACTTGACCGCTGGGACTTCGGCGCGATCTTCGGCCAGCACCTCGAAAAAGACCTCGCGATTATCGTGGTTCCCCAGCGTAACGTGCACGTCGATCTCCGCATCGCGCATCGGTTTCAGTAGCCGGGCCAGGTGACGGTAGTCGCCGGGCTGTCCGTCTTTGAGCGCCAGGTCGCCGTTGATCAGCACGCAGGCCGGCTTTTGCTCGCGCTTCACCAGCTCCTCGACCGCCTGTCGCAAATGGCTGGGGACAGGCGAATCGGTCGGCTGGTGTTCGCCAATGTGCGTATCGTTCAGCAGGTAGACCACCTCCTCCGTGGAAGAACGGTCGTCGCCGTAAGCGCGACAGGTGACCGCAGTCGCGGCCCCGGCGCCGGCGGCAAGCAGGAACTGGCGACGGCTGGCAGCAAGCAGGTGGGCCGGCATGAGGGGAATCTCCTGGCAGGAAACGTGAAGGGCATGGAGGGGAAAGGAAAACGACCCCGGCCGTTACTTCCGGGCGGCCGTCAGCCAGCGATCCAGCTGGTTGGCGAACGCCTGCCGGTCCTTGGCGGAGAACCCCGAAGGACCGCCCGTGATCTGGCCGCCGCCGCGGAGTTCGTCGAACAGGTTCCGCACCGCCAGACGCTCGCCCACGTTGGCATGGGTGTACAGCTCCCCGCGGGGGTCGAGCGCTTCGCCCCCTTTGGCGACCACGTCGGCAGCCAGCGGGATATCGGCCGTAATGACCAGGTCGCCCGGCTGCAGCAGTTCGACGATTCGCTGATCGGCCACGTTCATGCCGCCGGGAACCAGCAGGCTGTCGACGAACGTCGACTTGGGCGTATACATCGACTGGTTGGCGACCAGCGTCACCTGGGTTTTGGTGCGGTCGGCCGTCTTGAAGAGCAGCTCTTTGATTTCTCGCGGGCAAGCATCGGCGTCGACCCAGATTCGCATCGCATCGTATCCCTTCGGAAACATCCCGGCCCGCCCTCGCCCGGCGGAGCACGCGGCTATCTTTCTGTTGTACTGGCAACGCCGGAAAATTTCCACCGACTATGGGCGTTCACTCGGTTGCCTGCGGCAAGGGAACGCGGGCATTTAGAGGAAGAGGAGAAGTGAGCGGACGCCAGGCCGGCTGCGGAACGCGGCCGCGCAGAGCGTTTGTTATACTGGCCGGGCGCAGGGGGCTGCTCTTTTCTCTTGCGTCCTTGCTCTGCCTGCGCTGGTCTGCCTGCGGAGGCGGCGGGACGTGTCTTCTTCTTTTCGTACAGGCCAGGCTGATGTCGTCGAACGAAGGTTTGAGAACCGCGGTGCTGGTGTCCTGCGGCGCGGAGCCGGCGGTGGTCGCCGAACTGCTGCACTATAACCGGAACCTCTTTGATCAAACGCCGGCGGAGGAGTCGCTGGAACTGCCGCTGCCGGACGAGCCGTTTGTCGCGGCCTGGCGAGCGTATGCGGCCGAGATTTCGGGGTCGGACGCATCGCATGAGAACGCCTGGTCGGTGCTGCAGAAGCGTCTGCCGCAGCTGAATTTTCCGGTTGCCGAGGGGATGAGCGACACGCCCGACTATCGGAATGCGACGCGGAAAGGGGCCGACTTCGCCGGGAGCAGTGCGGCGACCGGCCTGCCACTGGAGCAGCCGGACGGGTTGCGATTGCTGCTGCATCCCAGCCTGGCGGGGACGATCCCGGTGCTGCTGCCGGCGGGGCGTGGCGACTTTGTTTCACTGGTGCAGGCGCTGGCCGCACGGAACGAGCCGCGGCCGATTCCGGACTCGATGGGGGCCATCATGATTGCCGGCTTCAATAACTGGGATCGCGTAGCGCAGCTGCGACAGCAGTGGCGGGACGAGCACCCCGGCGACCGGGGCGATCATGCCTGGCGACGCCACTTTCGCGATTTCGTCGTCCCCCGGCATGCGCTGTACCAGGACCGCTTCATCGTGCTCAGCGATGGTCCGTACAGCGGCGTGCCGGCCGCCGACCTGGGGCTGGAGGATGGACAGTGGCAGGAGTTGTCACTCGCGATCCGGCTGGAGCACGAATGCACGCACTACTTTACCCGGCGGGTGTGCGGGGCGATGCACAACAACCTGTTCGACGAGCTGCTGGCCGACTACCGCGGCGTGCGGTTCGCGCTGGGACGGTATCGGGCCGACTGGGCGCTGCGGTTCCTGGGGCTGGAAGATTTCCCCGCGTACCGGTCCGGCGGTCGGCTGGAGAACTACCGCGGCGACCCGCCCCTGTCGGACGAGGCGATGGCCGTCCTGGGCCGGCTGGTCGTGGATGCGGCGAATAACCTGGAACGGGCCGACCAGCGTTTCTTTCCTGCGGGACCAGGCGGCGTGGGCGATCCGCAACGCGAGGCGGCGTTTCTCCTGACGCTCACGCAGTTATCGCTGGAAGAGATCGCGGCGCCGGAGTTTCTGGAGCGACTCCAGTAGAAACTCTTGTCGATTTGCCACTTAAAATTGGGCGGGACGGATGACAAAGCTTCGCATCAGGGTGATTCGCGGCAGCATTCTGGGAGCGCTGATCCTGGGCTTCCTGGCCGTGGATTTTGTCGGGATCCTGGCATGTGCCGAGGCGTTGATCTTTTGGGACTTTGCGGTGCTGCATATGCTGGTGGGCGCGATCGTCGCCCAGGTTGTGCTGCTTGCCGCGTGGTCTGTAATGGGACCTGGCAATTGGGTCTGGCGCTGGCCGTGCTGTCTGGCTCTAGCCGCTGCGTGCTGGAGCGCTGGGGTAGGCGGGCTGCGTTGGGCCGAGTTTTCTCTCGTTGATCCGTTGGGCGCCGTGTCCTTGCTGGGGGCCCTGTGGTTCTGCGGCCTGACCCTGGCCTGGATTCCCCTGGGGATTGCCGTTGGCGGTTTTGGCTGGCGGCTGACGTATGCCCTGGAAGCGGACCGCAGCGAGCGTGCGGGTTGGTATTTTCAACTGAAGGATTTGCTGCTGGCGTCGGCGTTTATCGGGCTGATGCTGGGGCCCGCCAGCTTCGTGCTGCCGCCGGGTGCGGGTTGGCAGGTGTTCGCATTTTTTGCTGCTGTCGACGAAGCGGTGGTGTCCATACTGGCGCAGACCGGGGCCTTCATGGCTTACCAGTTGGCGATTGTTCTGCCCTGGGTGTGGGTCGCCTTTGCGCGACCGCGGGCGAATATCTGGCGAATTGGAGCCTGCGTGATCAGCACATGGTTGCTGCTTGAGATCGAGATGGCAGTAGCGATTTTCACGATCGAATTGGAATTTGCGCCCGTTGTCGTGCTCTTTCATTGCGTGGAGTTTGCGTGCCTGCTTCTGCCGCTGATTGCGTTCCGCCTCGCGGGCCTGCAGCTGGTGCGAATCTCTCCCCGTGACGCCGCCAAGGACGAGGCCGCCGAAGAAAGCACTGACGGTTGACGGCGTCGACTTCTTGACCAATGGACGTACGTTTTTGGGGGAGAAGATCGACGTTCGCGGGGTGCATCGGGTACAAACGTGCGTCGTACAGACGTTTCAGAATCGGGCGGGACGCATGACCAACCTTCGCATCAAAGTGATTCGCGGCAGTATTCTGGGAGCCGTGATCCTGGGCTTCCTGGCGGTTAATTTTCTGGGGACGCTGGCAAGTCTTAGCGAGTCGAACCTGTTTGTGATGGAGCCGGTCGTTGGCGCGGTCGTCGCCCAGCTTGTTCTGCTTGCGGCCTGGGCCGTCCTGGGGCCGGGCAACTGGGTCTGGCGCTGGCCTTGCTGCCTGGCGCTAGCCGCTGCAGCATGGTACGCCATGACGAGTGGGATTCGTGTTTACTTATCTCTGGGAGGGGACATCCGCTACGATTCGATCTTCCCGACAGACGGGGGCTGTGGCGGTTTCCTGCTGATGGGCCTGATGCTGGTCTGGGGCCTGATCCTGGCCTGCATTCCCCTGGCGATTGCGGCCGGCCGTTTCGGCTGGCGGATGACGTATGATCCGGAAGCGGCCCGCAGCGAGCGTGCGGGTTTTCATTTTCAGCTGAAGCATCTGCTGCTGGCGATCGCGTTCATCGGGCTGATGCTGGCGCCTGCCAGGTTTGTGCTGCCGCCCGTCGAGAGTTCTGGAATTTTTGAATCCCTGACTGCAGTGAACGGGGATTTTCTTTTCGTTTTGGCGGCTGGCAGCGTTTTTATGGTATTCCAGCTGGCGATCGTCCTGCTCTTTGTGTGGGGCGCCTTCAGGCAATCGGACGAGCATGTGGAGGTCATCCCCGTCGGCATCGTTTACGCAAGTGTCCTGATACTGATCGAGAGCGCCCTGGCAGTCGCCCCTGGCGGGTCGGGTGACGAGGTTTTGTTAATCATACTCCTCGTCCATTTCGTGGAGTGTGCAGGCGTCTTCCTGCCGCTATTGGCGCTGCGACTGACGGGCCTGCAGCTGGTGAGAATCTCAACCACCGCAACCGCTAGGGAGGGAATCTCTAGCGATCCCGATCAGGCTTGAGGGGGCGAATTGAGCGCTTGCTGCAGCGGGCAGGTGAGGGCGTCGGTCGGCCGGCCGCGACGATAGTTCTCCAGCAGACGTCGCGATTCTTCCGCCAGCATGCGACGGACTTCGCGTCGCTTCCCTTTGACCCGGGCGATCTTCATGTTGTCGTAGGCGGTGGTTTGATGCCGCATCCAGGCGATCACCGCCAACTCGGCCCGCTGCTCGACCGGGATTCGCTGGGTGCGGGCGACCGTGCCGGAGCCGACCGGCGTGGCGTGCTGGGCTACGGCCTGGGCCAGGCGTTCGGCCAGCTCGGCGTAGTCGGAATCGAAGTTGAGAAAGTTCCGCACCGCGCCGGAGAAGTCTTCCACATAGGCGACCTGCTTCTTCTCCCGACGGGTCGCATCGGCCGCCCTGCGCTTGGCGTAGCTGGGGGCGGCCCGTTCGACTTCCAGGTCAGCGCGGATTTTGGCGATATGGGCGGAGGAAGCCCAGACGCCCTGGGAGAAAGTCTTGCGGCCTTTCTTCTCCTGCACGGTCCAGGTGGGGCCGGCGGCTTTGACGCGGCGGGTCAAGGCGGCGTCGCCCGGCGGTAACAGCTCCCAGTCCGCCGGCGCCTGGAGGATCTGGCCGGTCGAAGTGCGGACGGTGCGATCGCGGGGACCGGGGGCGACAATCCGTGTCTCGTGGGGCATCCTTCTAACTCATCTTCCAGGGAGAACAGCCGGGCGGTGAATGGCCCGGCGAAACTTGCGAATGGCGATGCTTGGGAACTGGGGAAGCGGCAGGAGGGGACGTAGGAACGGCCCGACGCCGGGCGTTCGGCTCATAGGATTAGTGAGAACCGCCCGACGCTAGCGCGTTCGGCTCATAGGATTAGTGAGAACGGCCCGACGCTAGCGCGTGCGGCTCATAGGATTAGTGAGAACCGCCCGACGCCGGGCGTTCGGCTCAGTCGGCTTGTGCCGCTCTGGTTTCGTGGTTCCTGTTGAGCAAAAATACCGAAGTTATTACTCCCGCGTTCCTTACAGTTTGGCCAGTTCGTCGAGCACTTTCTGGTCGTGGCCGTCGACCTGGACCCGTTTCCAGACCTTGGCGATTTTCCCCTGGGCGTCGATCAGGAAGGTGGAGCGCTGGATGCCCATCGACGTTTTGCCGTACATGTTCTTCTCCCGCCAGGCGCCGTATTTGTCGGCCAGCTTGTGGTCTTTGTCGTACAGCAGGGGGAAGTTCAGGCTGTACTTGTCGCGGAATTCCTGATGACTGGCGACATCGTCGGGGCTGACGCCCAGCACCACGGCGCCCAGTTTTTTCAGCTCTTCGCTGCGATCGCGGAAGGCGCACGCTTCCTTGGTGCAGCCGGGCGTGTCGTCTTTGGGGTAAAAGTACAGGACCACCGGCGAGCCCTGGAGATCGCTCAGCTTGACCGTTTCGCCCGAGTCGCTTTTGAGTTGGAAGGCCGGCGCTTTCACGCCTTCTTCTAGCCATTCAGCCATTTCGATTTGCTCCAGGAATAGATCGGAAAGGAACGGCAAGCAGCACGCCGCGCTCACCCTGGCAATATGATGAGAAAATGGTTCGCGGCAACCCCCCGCTGCGGGCAATTTTTTGGGGGGGCGAAGTGCGTTCCGGTCGGGACGAACGACAACGATCAGGGGGCGAGCAGTTTCAGCATTGCCTGGCCCATTCCCTGGCCGATGAGGTAGTACGTTTCGGCGTTGCCGTTCCAGTGATAGCCCTGGCCGGAGGGCGACTCTTCCCGGGGGCGATAGAAGTCCCGCGTGCCGACGAAAGCGACGTTCCCGCGGAAGGCGTCCTGCTGGGCGACGGCGGCCTGGGCTTTCATCAGGGAGACGGCCCGTGGGTGCTTTTCCTCGTTCCCGCTCATGCCGGTTTCGGCAATGACGAACGGCAGTTGCGGAACGCCCAGGTCTTTGCGGATGTCGCGGATGAAGTTGGCCATGTTCTGTTCGTACTCATCGTTGAACGCCTGGTTAACCCGGTCGTTCCATCCCTGATGCCAGCCGAAGCCGACCAGTTCCAGCCGGCGACCGGCGTACTGCGGGAAGAGCGTCGGGCCGTCGGCCAGCACCTGTTTGGTGAGTTTGACGACGTCCTGATAATAGGGTCCCACTTCGCCGCCGGAGGAGGGCGGACGGAAATCTTTCCCCAGGCTTTTGCCGCCCCAGGCCAGCTTGATCAGCAGCACGGGCTGTTCGATCGCGTCGCCCACGACCTGGCCGAAGCCCAGTTCCGGACCGATGAATCCTTCCCTGTGGCCAAAGCCGGGCGCCAGATCGCCCTGGCGATCGAGATACCAGATTTGCACATCTTTCCGCGCGATCCAGTCGCCCTTCTCGTCGACCAGACTTTCAAACCGGGAGGCCGACTCGGGGTTCTTCACCAGCCATTCCAGCGAGCCTTTCCCCTGGTTAGCGCGTTCCTCGGCCTGGACCCTGCCATGCCCTTGCATATTGGACTGGCCAGCCAGCACAAACACCTTGACCGTATCCTCGGCCAGCACCGGCGACGCGACCAGGCAGAACAAAACAGCCGCAACGATTTTTCGCATCATGATTTTGTGTTTCCTGCGATAAAGAATTCTCTTGAAACCAACCCCCCACCATAGAACGCCCGCTGTCGTTCCGCCAGTCTCTTCGCCCGCGAGGCCTGGCGAGTTCAGCTACGGGGAGCCGGCTCGTGCGTTTTCCCAGGGCGGATATCTGCGTTGACCGGATCGCCAGGCGGCGATAAACTCCGCCCGCGACGGGACGGGATCGTCTGTTTTTATCGAGCGGGAGGTGGAACGGACCAGTCCGTTTTGCAGGGCGATGCGGCCATTGCCGGCAGTTTGCCTGGGTCGTCTTCCTGGCTGATGTGGGTGTTCTTTATTCCGTGCGAGGAAACCGCTGTTATGACTCGGCCCTCGACCATTTCTGGCTTTTGGCGGCGCGATCTGCGGCTGCTGCTGCGCGGGTTGGGGTTGATGGTGGTGGTTTTGTCGACGGGCTGTGCTTCACTGCAGCACACGCGCGAACTGACCCGGCGGGGCTGGGAAGGTTTTGCAGGACCGCTGCAGAATCCGGACGCGACGGCCCCCCTGGGACTGACGACCGACCGCGGTTACGAGCCGGGGAAAATCCCCGTCATTATGATCCATGGCTTGCTGTCGGACGCGATGACCTGGAACGAGCCGATCAGGGCGCTGCGCGAGGACGAGGCGATTAACTCCCGGTACCAGTTCTGGACGTACCGCTATCTGACGGGCGAAACCTACCTGAAAACGGCCGCCGACTTTCGGGCCGAACTCATCATGACGCTTGAAGGCCTGGACCCCCAGCGCCAGGATCCGTTGCTGCACCAGGTGGTGCTGGTCGGCCACAGCATGGGCGGCCTGATCGCCAAGCTCCAGGTTGCGGCCTCGGGCGACGATCTCTGGCAAACGATTACCGCCGTGCCGCTGGACCAGACCACGCTGGCTCCGGCGGATCGAGAGCAACTGGCCGGCATGTTCTACTTCGCCCCGCAGATCCGCGTGCAGCAGGCGGTGTTCATCGCCACCCCGCATCGCGGGTCCGAATGGACCCAGCGTCCGCTGGCCCGGCTGGGACGCCGGTTCATTGAGTTCCCCCAGGAAATGAAAGAGGAGTACGACCGCTGGCTGGTCGAGAACCAGGCGATCCTGAAACACGCCCCCGCGAAGATCCCTACCAGCATCGACCACCTGGACCCCGACAACCCGATTCTGCTGGCGACCGCACGCCTGCCCGTGGCCCCGCAAGTGAAGCTGCACTCGATCATTGGGCAGGGGCATCGCCTGCCCGACGGCAGCCCTGGCGACGGGGTGGTCTCGATCGCCAGCGCCCAGATCCCAGGCGTCGCCAGCGAGCTGTTCGTGGAAGGGAGCCACTCCGGTCTGCACCATCAACCGGAAACGATCGCCCAGTTGAAGCGGATCCTGCTGCAGGATGACAGCCAGGCGCCAGACGCTACTCAAGACTGATTCCCGACGACCTGCTGTGAACGTTCCCCCTCCCTGCAATCGGTTACCCAGCGGAAAAGCGTCCTGGTCAGGGACGCTACGATACGCGCGTGCGCAGGTCGCCTGGCTGCTGCGGTGCGGGGCGCTGCTGGCGGCCGCCTGCCTGCCGATCCTGGGGCGGGAGCCTCTGCCGGGCGATCAGGTTCTGGCGGTAAGCACTCCGGCGGATCCCGACGGCTTGCCGGAAGCGGCCGGCCTGTTTGCGGTGGAACTGCTGCTGTTACCGCCGGTCGAGGAAGAGCCCTTGCTGCCTGGCGAAGAAGACGCGTTGCTGCCTGGCGAAGAAGAGGCGTTGCTGCCAGACGTGGGCGAACCGTTGTGGCCCGCGGAAGGCGAACGCCTCCTGCCAGGGTCGGTGGTGCGGCTGCCGCGGGAAGGTTTGGTCCTGGCGACCTGGATGCCGGGCAAGGCGGTGGACCTGGGCTTTACCGAATGGGACGGCCGCCTGCGCCAGGGCTGGTCGCTTCCGCAGGCGTCGTCGAAGTTCTTTCTGGCGCCTTCGTTCCGGCTGCTGACTTTGGCGGGTCCGCAGTCGAAGGAACTGGCGTCGCCTTTGTATGCTTTTTCGCTGTCGGCCGAATGGCTCATGCAGCTCAACGAGGCGTGGACGATCTCCGCCCGGATTTCGCCCGGCTTCTTTAGCGACCTGGTCAACACGGGGAACGACGCCTGGCGGCTGCGGGGCGGACTGACAGGAACGTGGCAGTTCCATCCGCACTGGGGACTGCAGCTGGGGGCCGCGTACCTGGACCGCAATGATATCGCCCTGCTGCCGGTGGGCGGATTGATCTGGACGCCCAATGCGGAAACCCGGCTGGAGCTGATCTTGCCCCGGCCGCGTTACGCCTACCGCGTGAACCAGAACAGCCGCGGGCCGCTGGGCGGCGATCACTGGGCGTACGTCGCGGGCGAATTCGGTGGCGGCTCCTGGGCGATCGAACGGGAGGCCGCCGTCCCCGATGTGGCGACGCTCCGCGATTTGCGGCTGCTCTTCGGCGTGGAGACCATCGGCGCCCACGGCGTGAACTGGCGGGTGGAGATGGGCTATGTTTTTGAGCGAGCGATCGAATTCCAAAGCGGCCTGCCGAACATCGAGCCGGCCGACACGCTGCTGTTCCGCGCCGGCATGTCGTTCTAAACAGACGAAGACTCACGCACATGGTGCGTTAGCCTTTTTCAGCACTGGCGGCAGGACCGGCCTTCCAGATGCGGTAACGGACTTCGGCGTCGGCCGGAACGTACACGACCAGCGGGATGCGGCTGTTGTAACGGATCAATTGCGACGGCACAGCGATAAACTTTTGCACCTGCGGCGTGCCCGGCGGCGGGGCGATCAGCGTCGAGGCCAGCGGGCCGAATTTCTTCAGTTCATAGTAGGTGAAGCCCCAGCCTTCCAGCGGTTTGGCCGCCACTTCGCCGCCCAGCATGACGTGGTTCACGCCGTCGGTCATCACTTTTTTTCCGACCAGCAACTCCACCTGGAAGTCATCCTCTTCCCCGCGTTCTTTGTGCGGCAGACGGATCACATAACGCACCATTCCTTCGCCGGCTGGCGGAAACGCTTTGAGGTTATCCTGCTGCGCCACGGCGGTGGAAACTCCCAGTAACACAAAGAACCCGGCAAGAAAAATCGGCAGACGCTGCATCGGTAAAATCCTGTTTCAAGGGGGATGGAAGTGATCACTCTTTTTAAGACGCACCCCGCGACCGATCGGTTCCCGCTAACAAAGCGCCAGCCAACCGATCGCCGCCTGCCTGTCCGGCTATTCGGGCAGCGTAACGCCGGCGGGCAGGAACGTCACCTGGCGATCGTTCTTGACCGGTTCGCCCGGCGTGCAGCGACCGTTTTGCACCTGGGTCTGCAGCAGACGCAGCAGATCGGCGACTTTTTCCGGTTCGTCCTGCACCCGGTTTTTCTGCTCGCCCGGGTCCTGTCCCAGGTGAAACAGTTGCAGCGGCGGCAGTCCTTGTTTTTTGGCTTCGGCTTCGCGAGGGCTGCTCCAGCCGCCGCTGCCGCTGGCCAGGCAGAGCTTCCAGTCGCCCTGGCGGATGGCGAACGCGCCGTCGATCGAATGGCTGATCAGCGCAGTGCGGCCCGAGGTCGCTTCCCCCTGGAAGACAGGCAGCAGGTTATAGCCGTCCTCTCCGCCCAGCGGCTGTTTCTTCTGACCCGTGAGTGCTTCCAGCGTGGCGTAAATGTCGGTCAGGCAGGCGAGCGCCTTGGTCTGCTGGCCGCCGGGGATCTGTCCTGGCCAGCGGACGAGCAGCGGCACACGATGGCCGCCTTCATAGATGTCGGCCTTGTGCCCGCGATACGGGCCGCTGGGGTAGTGCCCTTTGCTCTGCAGCAGGTCGAAGTTGGCGACCGGCGAGCAGCCGTTATCGCTGGTAAAGATCACGAGCGTCTGGTTGTCGAGCCCGGCCTCTTCCACCGCGTCCAGCAGCTGGCCCAGATGATGATCGACCTGCATCACAAAGTCGCCGTACGGATTCAGGCCGCTGGCGTCTTGGAAAGGCGGAAGCGGCACGATCGGCGTATGGGGCGCCGGCAGCGGCAGGTACAGAAAGAACGGCTGGCCGGCCTTCGCCTTTTCGGCGCGGGACCGGATGTATGCGATCGACTTGTCGAACAGGTGCGGTAGCACGGTCGGGATGTGGAAGTCGGGTCCAATCGGCCCCTTCCGGTACCAGCCGTAACGATCCTCCTCGCGACGGACGCCTTCCATGCGATCCGGCGGGGCCGTGATCTGGCCGGTGTCCACCCAGACATACGGCGGCATATCGAGCGATCCGCAGTGCCCATAATACTGGTCAAAGCCGTTGATATCGGGACCGTTTTTGACCGGCTGGGTGAAGTCGATCTCGGCCCCCTTTTTGGCCCAGTCCCAGCCCAGATGCCACTTGCCAATCATGGCCGTGTGGTAGCCGGCCTGCTGCATCAACCGCGCGATCGTCGGCCGATCCTGCGGAATCAGGTGCGGGCTAGTCCCGCTGAGCACGCCGCGTTCCAGCCGGGATCGCCAGTTGTAGCGGCCCGTCAGCAGTCCATAGCGGGTCGGCGTACAGACGGAGCTGGGCGTATGCGCATCGAGAAAGGTGACGCCCTCTTTCGCCATCTGCTCCAGGCGCGGCGTCTTGATCCGACTCTCTGCGTTGGTCGGCCCGATATCGCCGATGCCCAGGTCGTCCGCCATCACCAGGATCACATTCGGCCTGGCCGGCATGGCAGGTTCGGCTGCGTGATTCGGCTCAACAACCAGCCCCGGCAGCAGGGCGCCGGCCAGCAGGATCGCCAGCAGTAAGCTCGGTGGAAAGGGGGACGAACGCATGCGAGGTTCCTGCGAAAGCGAAGAAGAGAGTTCGAAAGACGGGGGCGGTTCCTGCCCGCTCAATCGCCATTTTAGCCGCCCCGCGCCGACGCCGCCACGCGGGCCGATGCGACTCCGGGAGACCGTTCGCCACACTCCTTTTCGTGGAGCAGGTTTTTAACCTGCTTATCCAAAACGGAATGGATGGGAATGAAAGCAGGTTGCAAACCTGCTCCACGTTTGTCACTGGCTCTTTTCCTTGGATACCCCTGCGAGGGCGAGTCGGGTCATTCGGCTGGGCGCCGGTCGACCCGTCATGATAGAATCGCGGGTGTTGATCCGTCCTGCCCGGTCCCGCCCGCTTCTTTCGCAAGGCGTCTTGCCATGTCGAAATGGTTTGCCTTTGCTTGCCTGTCTGTCTTGCTCCTGCTGGCCGTCGGAAGTCTGGCGCCGGTTTGCGCGGCGGATGCTGCCTTTCTGAAGCGGTTCTGCATCGATTGCCATGGCGGGAGGACGCCCGAAGGCGACCTGTCGCTGCAGCACCTGCAGACCACTGCGGTGAAGCCGGCCGACCTGGAACTCTGGCAGGCGGTCCTGGCCCAGGTGGAATCCCGCCAGATGCCGCCGGAAGAAGCCGACCAGCCGACCGCGGCGGAGCGGAAACAGATGGTCGAGCAGATCACCAGCCTGCTGACCGGAGCAGGCGTCGCCGTCCGTTCAGGCCGGCGGCTGGCGCCTGGCCAGGGAAATTATGTCGATCACGAGGCGCTATTCTCCCAGCAGCCCTCGCTCACGCCGCCGGGATCGAAAACCTCGGCCCGCATGTGGCGCCTGACGGGACAAGCGTACGAAGAATTCTTCGACCAGCTGAACAAGCAGTACGCCATGGGGATCCGCAACTATGGCGAACACAAGATGAGGGCGCCCTGGAACTTTGCGCCGGAACCTAACTTCACCGACTACGCCTCTTCGCACAAAATTGGCGAAGCGGAAATCGAGTTCCATATGCGGAACGCGACCAAAATGGCCAAGGCCCTGGTCGTGCGGCTGGCCGGCCGGCAGCCGTCGCCTGGATTTTCGGACTGGATTCCGGAAATGAACGCCGTGATCCTGGCCGGCGACGCGGCCACCGCCGAGCAAGTCCAGGCGGCCACCACCGCGACTTTCCAGGGCGTGTTGTCCCGCGATCCGTCGCCCAAAGAGCAGGAGCGCTTCACGCAGTTTCTGCTGCAGAACCTGCAGACGCTGGAAGCGAATGAGGCGGTGGAGCAGTTTCTCATTGCCCTGCTGTTCCGGCCCGAGATGATGTACCGGGTGGAGATCGCCCCCGATGGCTCCACGCGCGGCATGCTGGCCCCGCGGGCCCTGGCCCGGTCGCTGGCCTTTGCGTTGACCGATCAGGTTCCCGATGAAGCCCTGCTGCTGGCCGTGGAGGAAGGCCGGCTGTCCACGCGCGAGGATGTCCAGGCGCAGGTCGCGCGGATGCTGGCCGACAAGGAACTGCACAAGCCGCGGATCCTGCGTTTCTTCCAGGAGTATTTCGGCCACCACGCGGCGATCGAAGTTTTCAAAGATGAAGTCACCCTCAAGGCGGCCGGGCTGCATGTCAATTTCTGGTATCCGCGGTACTTCGTCAGCGACGCCGACCGCCTGATCGAATGGGTGCTGAACGAAGATAAAGACGTGCTCCGTCAGCTGCTGACCACCAACAAAACGTTTCTGTTGACGATGGATCCGCTGGGCCGCGACAAATACGGCGAGTCGACCAAAGTCAAGAAAAGGCTGCAGCCTGATACGCCGTTCCAGGGCTTTGAGCAAACGGTGCTGGACGTGTACGAAACGCCCTTGCCTTCACGGCATGAATGGTTTGACGATCGTCCTTATGACATGCCGAAAGAGCATCGGGCCGGCCTGCTGACGCATCCGGCCTGGCTGATTGCGCAGTCGGGCAACTTTGATAACCACGCCATCCATCGGGGACGCTGGATCCGTGAGAAACTGCTGGGCGGCCTGGTTCCCGAGGTGCCGATCACCGTCAACGCCATGCTGCCCGACGAACCGCAGCACGGGCTGCGCGAGCGGATGGCAGTCACCCGCGAGGCGTACTGCTGGAAGTGCCATCGCCAGATGGACCCGCTGGGTCTGGCCTTTGAGCAGTTTGACCACTTCGGCCGCTTCCGCACGACGGAACAGGTGGTCGACCTGGAAGCGACGCAAGCCAAAGCGAACCTCGACAAAGACGGCCATCCCCGGCTGACGAAATACACGACCATTCCCTTGGATACGACCGGCGCCGTGGAACGCTCCGGCGCGCCGGACCTCGACGGCCCGGTGGCGGATCCGTTGGAACTGGTCCGCAAGCTGGCGGCCTCGGAACGGGTCGAGCAGGTGTTTGTGCGGCATGCCTTTCGTTACTTTATGGGCCGCAATGAAACGCTCGCCGACGGCCCGATTCTGGTTGCCGCCCATCGCGCGTATGTGGATAATGGCGGCAGCATGAACGCCCTGATTACCTCGCTGCTGACCTCCGACGCCTTTTTGTACCGCACGCTTGCCGTCGACGAATAACGGCCCGTTTGATAGATCAATGGGTTACGTCGGCCTGTTACGTTATCGCTTGCCTGAAGTTTCCTGTCCTTTGGAGCCCGCCATGTCCCGCCCAGTCACGGTCAAGCGACGCACCCTGCTCAAGCACCTTTCGGCCGGGGCCGGCAGTCTGGTCTTTGCTCCGTTTCTGCAGCGGCTGGAGGCCCAGGAAAAAGGGACGTACGCCCTGCCCCGGCGGGTCGTGTTTGTGGTCTTCGGTAACGGCTTCCATGAAGACGCATCGATTCCTCAGGCCGTGTCGTTTGGCGGCGAACAGACGCGGCAGTTGCCGCTGGACGATCAGAAGTTGCCGTTTGATATTGAACCGTTCACGCCGTACAAGGATCGCCTGGCGATTGTGCACGGCTTGCGGGCCGGTCTGGTGAATGCCGACCATGGGGCCGGCTTTGGCGCTCTGTCGGGACTCAACGGCGGCGTAGGCGACGACCGGAAACGGAACGTGGTGGGCGAGTCGATCGATGCCGCCATCGCCCGCAAGCTGCCGGGCATTTTCCCGCTGCTGGTGCTGGGAATTGATCCGGGCAAGCCGGAAACGAATGCGTATTTGTGTTCGTCGGCCTGGGGAGCGGGCCAGCCGATCGCGGCCCAGTGCCGTCCGGAACTGGCGTATGAATCGCTGTTCGGCGGCGTGGGAGCAAAGAAGAACGACTTCGCCGTGCGGAAGAATCTGCTGGACTTTATCGCGACGGATATCAAAGACCTGCAGTCGCACCTGACCAGCTCGGAACGGGAGCAGCTGGATTATCATCTGCATGCGATGGAGTCGCTCAGCAAGCGGGACGGACAGCTGGCGGAAATGTACGACCAGGGGCTGCTGAAGAAATCGGCCCCCGCGCTGCCTTCGCCGTTTCCCGTCACCATGACCGATACAGCGACCGCGCAGTTCGACATTGCCGCATCGGCATTGATGACCGGTTTAACCAACGTGGTGACGATCACCTCAGAACTGTGCACGGTCCGCGGAGCGTATACCGGCATTTCCACGCTGGGCTCGCATGCGGTCGGGCACAACAATAAAGACCCCAAGCTGGATCTGCCTGGCCTGGATATCCTGCGCCGGGTGCGGCGGCATCTGTCGGAACAAACGGCCAGCATGCTGCGCAAACTGGACAGCATGCCCGAGGGGAACGGCACCATGCTCGACAACACCCTGGTGGTGTTCATGAGCGACGGGGCCAACCGGCAGCACACCCACGGCGAGAACTGGCCGTTCGCCCTGATCGGCAACCTGGGCGGCCGCATCAAAGGGAACCAGCTGGTGACCTATCCGATGCGCGAAGCGATGTACGGCACGACGGGCTACCGCATCGGCACGGCCCCGGCCACGAACCCGACCATCAACGCCATGTACAACACGCTGCTGCACGCCGTCGGCGCCCCGCGGGAACACTTCAATCTGCTGGGAACGGCCCGCGAGAACCCGGCCTTGCGCGGCCCCCTGCCGGAACTGCTGAGCTGACAGAACGGCAACAAAAGAAAGACAAGAAGAGGAGTTCACCGCGGAGAACGCAGAGGAAAAGACAGAGAGAGGAGAAGGGGGTTTTGCGCTGGCGGTTAGCGGCCGTCGCCAGGAATTGCTCTATCTCTATTCTTTCCGACAGCACCTTCTTTCTCACCGCAAACGGTTCCACTCCCTCCTGTTTTCTCTCCTCTTCCTCTGCGTTTCTCCGCGCCCTCAGCGGTGAACCTTTTCTTCTTTATTCCGGTTGCGGCAGCTGACTGACGACGATTCGCAAGCGGGCTTGCTCGCTCACCGGCATGGCCGCGCGGACGTCGGCTTCGGTGAAGGTCGCCAGCAGCACTTCGCCTAGCGGGGTGCGCTCGTGGTCGTAGATGAGGTAGATCGTCCCGTCAGGAGACTGCACGCCGTCGGGATAGGTGACGTCGGCCCGTTCATCGAGCAGCAGGCCGCCGATCCAGGTTTGGCCGTCGTCCTCAGACAGGTACGCCGTGAGTTGCTCCCGCGGCGTACGTTCGTGCAGCGGACCATGCTTCACCAGTAACAGACTGCCGGACTGCAAGCGTCGCACAAAAAAGCGGGACGTGCAATGTTTGATCTTCATCCGCTGGACCGGGGTCCACGTTTTTCCCTGGTCGGTAGAGAATGTTTCGGCCAGGCCTTGCATCCGCACCCACATCCAGAGCGAACCATCCCGCCGTTCGATGATCATCGGTTCATCCGGGCCGCGGGTGGCCGGATCAGGCACGTTGGCCTGGCCGCGCAGGGTGAACGTTTTTCCCTGGTCGGTCGAGGCATACACCTTGATGCTGTTTTCGGTTTTCCAGACTGAAGAGGTAAACAGCCAGTCGCCCCCGGCCAGTACGGTTGGCTTGTTGAGCATGACGCCGTCGCCCAGTCGACGCGGCGCCGACCAGACGGGATCAGCCGCATCGGGATCGTCGGCAACCACCGCCCAGATGCCGTAACGCCCGTCCTGTACGCCAAAGGCCTGGGCCCAGAACACCCAGAGCCGGCCCTGCGGATCGATCCAGAGCGTGGCCGACATGGCCCGCACGCCCTGGCGCGGCAGCACCATCAGCTGGATCGGCGACCAGGTTTCGCCGTCGTCGTCGCTCCGGGTCAGCACCTGGAAGTTCCGCGTGCTTTCGACATCACGGCCGAAGATGGCCCAGAGTCGGCCTTTTTTGGTGCGTTCAATACCAGGCACGCCCTGGCGCCGCGTCGGCGGAATATGCTGCCGCCAGGGATGCACCAGCACGGCCGACGGTTGCAGGGCGATGTCGGGATCCTGGGAGAGTTTCTCTTCCGCCGCTACGAAACTGGCGCCGAGCAGGCCGGAGCAAACGCAGGTCAACAATAGAGCGAGCGGGCGTTTCCAGGGGGAGGTCATGGTCGGCAGTCTTGATGGGGGCGAAGGGGTGGGGCCGACGCTCGTCGAACCTTTGCTTTTCGAACGGCTCCAGGATAGTCGTCATTTGCTCCGCAAAAGAACGCGATCTTTCACGGAGTGAAAGTCGACTGTCCGGCGTCTGCACTTGCTCAAAACGACGAACCAATATCCGGCAGTTATTCTTTTCGCGGTCCGAAGCGAAGGGCGACGGCCGCTTAGTTCTGGTCGAGGTCTTTGACCTGTTCCGGTTTCCAGCGCGGGTTGGGGTGATCAGGATGCAGTCCCATCATGCGGGGCGTCGTGGGGCTGACGGCCCGCCAGTTGATGGCGTACGGATGTTCCGCACAGATCGCTTCCAGCGCTTTCCAGTTGGCCTGGACCTGCAGGGCGACTTTTTCGTCCTTCGTTTGCCAGTAAGATCTCATCGCCCTGATGTTGGCCATCTGCAGTTCGCTGTACTTCATTCCGGTCCGCACAAAGGCGACCCGCTGCTGGAAAATTTCGGGGCCGCCGGCGACCTTCTGCTCGGCGCTTTGCAGATGCTCGTCCGCCTGGCGGAAGAGCTCTTCCGTATACATTTGCGGAAAGTTGAAAACGACGATCTCATCAACGGGCTTCGCCACAAAGGCGGACCGCGCCTGTTCGAACGTTTCGAAATACGCCCTGACATCGGCGGCTGCGGGGCCGAAGGCGCGGTGGTAGTAATCGGCGAGGATCTTCTCGCCGTCGGCTGCCGGGTCCCAGACAAGCTGGGCCATCAGGTAGTACTGCGGTCCGAGCGTGGCCCAGTGTTCCCAGACTCCATCAATGAAAATGCCGATGCAGTGTTTCTCGGCGACGAAGGGGATGTCCTTCTGAAGTTGCGCGATCGACAGGTCGGGCAGCCCCTGCTGCCAGCCGGCGGGAGAGCCCGTGTTGGGCCGCCAGATCACCTGGTCGGTCAGTTCGCCCCAGGCCTGGAACTGGTCCCGATGGGTCGTGCCCCAGGTGGAGCCGCGATCGACCAGGGCCGTGCGTCCGTAGAAGTTGGCCACGCTGGAAATGATCACGTTCTTCGCCGGGCGGGCCTTGATCGGCTTGGGTCGGGAGTGCCCGTAACTGTTCATCAGCACGTAATAGTCTTTGTCGGGATAGCGCTCTTTCAGCACGCGGGCCAGCTGATTGGCGAACGTGACATGCCGATCCGACAGGGCCGGCCGCACCTCGCGGAAGTGATGCCAGTGCATCAGCCGGGGCTCGCCTTCGGGGTGATCCCAGGCGCGGCATTTCTCACAGACACAGTGCCCGCTGGACCAGCCGTCGTTGGGAGAGCCGTTGAACACGGTGCGGTTGGGGTCCTCTTTCAGCTGCTCTTCGACATCCAGCAGCCACTGCTTCCAGACGGCCGGGTTGGACTGGCAGAGCTTGGCGTTGTGCGGGCTGGGATGCCCGTCGCGCTGGCCGTTGGGCTGCAGGGCGAACAGTTCCGGCTGCGTTTCATGCAGGCGATCCCACCACTGTGCGAACGCATGGCCGCCGGCGGTCTGCAGCGAGTTCAGCTGCAGGCGCTGGCGCCGGGTCCAGTCGTGCGAGCGACCGTAACCGCGGTTGCTGAGTTCGGAAAAATTGAACACCCCGCCGCGGCCGCGGATCTGCGGATGGTGGCGATACGTGAACGGTTCGATCGCGATCGTGGCGCGCTGCGGCACATCTTCTCCCAGCTTGCCGGGCCAGAGCCAGCGGACGCCCAGGTGATCCTGCACAAAGGTGTAAATGGCGTTGGCCGTGCCGTATTCCAGTTGCCGGCCGACGATTTTTTCGTCGATCCCTTCGACGATCAGATGCTCAGGATCCCAGCGGTCCCGGCCCGCGATGACCAGGTGCTGGTCGTTCGCCGACAGCAGGATCTCTTCCGGGTGGGCGAAGTCAAAGTCGACCTGCGGGAACAACTGGCGGACGGCCGGCTGCACCCCCAGCCAGACGGCGCGAGCCGGCAGCGGATCGGGAGCGCCGTGGATCAGCTGCGGCTTCTCGCCGCAAATCTGCTCGATATAGCCTGCCAGTTCTTCGGCCGCCTGGACCGTGTAGGGCGGCGCATCGGCGAACAGGATAAGCGGAGCCGGACCCACGCCGGCTGGTTTGTCGACGAGAACGAATGCCGCCTGGGCCGTGACAGGAACGGCGAGCAAGGCGAACAGGAAGAGCAGCGATCTTAGCTTGTGCATGATGCCTGAGAGATCCTGGAAGAGAAGGAAGCACGCGGCGGTTCAGCGTTTCTGGAACAGGTCGGACAGCACGAGCTGTTCGATCACGGTGCGCAGACGGTAGTCGTCCTGCTTGCTGGCGGCGACGATCGCCTGGAGTTCGGCCGCATCGTCGATCGTCATCACGCGGCGCAAGGCAAAGGTCGCCAGCTGTTCGACAAAGGCTTCGGCAAAACGATCGACGTCGTCGGCCAGCAGCTGTTTGAACTGGTCCGGTCCCTGATAGGCCCGGCCGTCGGGCAGTTCTCCGGTGGCGTTGATCGGCGGATTATCGCCTTGCCCGCCCGTTGTTTGTTCGGTCTGGCGCCAGCGGCCGATGGCGTCGTAATTGTCAAAGGCGAACCCCAGCGGGTCGATGTTGCGATGGCACGAGTTGCAGGTGGCGTGCGTAGTATGCGCTTCCAGCTGCTGGCGGATCGTGGCCTTGGGCTGGTCGCTGGGCGTGGGGGCCAGCGGCTCGACATTGGGCGGCGGCGGGGACGGCGTGCGGCCGAAGATCGCCTCGGAAACCCACACGCCGCGATGCACGGGCCGATGCCGGACGCCGTCGGAGGTCAGCGACAGCACCGACGCCTGGGTCAGCAGGCCGCCGCGATGATCGGCGGGGCCCATCGCCACCCGATGAAAGCCGGGCTGGTCAACGGCCGGATGCGACGCGCGGTCCAGACCGTAATGCATGGCCAGCCGGGAGTTCATGATCGTCCAGTCGGACGCCAGGAACTCGCGAATCGACAGGTTCTGGTCGAACACCTCGGCAAAGAAGCCGGTCGTCTCCAGCACCATGCTCTGTTCAAGCCATTTGTCATAATCGGGGAACAGCTCCGAATCCGGCGGGAACATGCCGACGCGATGCAGCTGCAGCCACTGCTGTGGGAAAGTGTCGGTGAAGCGGTCAATGCGTTCATCGGCCAGCATCCGGTGCAGCTGGGACCGCAAGACTTGGGGCTCGTGCAGTGTTCCCTGCCGGGCGGCGGCCGACAGCTGTTCGTCGGGGAGGGAGCTCCATAAAAAGTAAGATAACCGGGAAGCCAGCTCCCAGTCGGTCAGGCGATCGCGTCGGGCAGTGGGCGTTCCTTCCACCAGGTAAGTAAAGTTCTTGGAGGCCAGCACGCCCGTCAGGGCGGCCAGGTAAGCGGGGCGGAACTTCTCTCCCACGGCCAGCTCCGACTCCACCAGTTTGACATAGCGATCGACTTCGGCGGCGGTCGCCGGCCGACGCCAGGCGCGGTCGATGAACCGCCGCAGGCAAGCCCGGAGTTCGGCCGGATCGCTTTCGCTGGCCGGGTACAGCCCTTCCCGTTTCTGGGCGATCACGTCGAGCTGCAGCGGGCCTTCCCAGGAAAGGGAGTCAATCAGCAGCAGCGGGAAGATCGATTGCCCCTGTTCGTTCAGGAACTTGTAGGCGGTGGGACGGGCCGAGTTGAGATCCTCCAGCCGCTGGATCGTGCGCGGCGTGTGGCTGAGCGTGTGCCCGTCCGACAGCATGCCGGGCGCTTCGTTAATCAGCTGGTAACGGCCGGCGGGAAGGAACGTTTCAAACTGCACTTCTTTCGGTTCTTGCTCGGCAGCGATGACGTCCTGTCCGGCGATGGAGCGTTTCAGGCTGCTGCTCCAGATCGACAGCCGCGGCATGCGTCCCTGGAACGAAGGCAACGCGCTGAGCTTGACGCGGATGCGGTACAAGCCCGGTTCGCGGATGTTGATGTTGCCGTGTTGCCGGCTGGGGAACAGCAGCCAGCGGTTCTCGCCCGCGTCTTCCTGGCCGGAGACGGTTTTGGGTTCGCGGACCGGGAACGCCTGTTCCAGGATCGTGTCGGCCGCGTCCAGATAGCGGTTGACGTGCGAGGGCGACAGGGTCAGCATCGAGCCGACCCGGTCGAAGCCATGCCACCGCGGGTCCTCGTTCAGGGCGCCGGGCTGGCGGGCGTCGAAGTGGACGCCCAGCATGTCGTAGACGGTGTGGGCGTACTCGTCGCGACTGAGCCGGTAGTGGGAGACCGGCCCGCGCTGGGCCATGCGGGCGGCCCGGCCGGCGGAAACCTGGGCGGCGATCCACTCGGCCGTTTCCCCCAGTCCTTTGGCCGGCGGCTGGGGTTCGTCAGCGGGCGGCATTTCGCCGCTGTTGATGCGGAACAGCACCTCGGCCCAGCGCTGGGCGACCAGCATGTCGGTGAAGTCGTGCGACAGCGTATCCAGCCGGAGCTCGCCTTCGGCCTTTTCGCCGTTATGGCAGCGCAGGCAGTACTGGGTAAAGAACGGCTGCACGGTGGCGGAGAAGCCCGGCGCCTGGTCCGCCGCCAGCGCCGGAGCCGGGCTGGTCAGACGTATCGCCAGACAGAGAGCCAGCAGGCAAAGCGTCGTTCGGCACAGCATCGTTCGGCAAAGCATCGCTGGGCAGGAAGACGGCGGACGTATCGCCAGGGAGGCGACGCAGGGTTTCAACAGGGGCGTCATGGTGGGGATATCCTTGAGGCAGGGCGAGCTTGCCGGGCGGCGGGACGTTACTTGCCGGCGGGCAGTTTGGCGCCGGGCTGCTTCATCCGCACGCTGTACAGCGAGGTGCGGGCCGTGATGAACAGCGTGCGGAAATCGTCGCCGCCGAAGCAGACGTTGGCCGGCCCTTCCGGCACAGCGATCTCTTCAAGTTTCTCGCCGTCGGGTGAGTAGATGGTGACCGCCCCGCCGTGCGTGGCGTACAGGTTCCCTTGCGCGTCGACCGCCATGCCGTCGGAGCCTTCTTTGATCTGGAAGAGCTTTTTCCCCAGCTTCCCGTCGGCTGTGACTTCGTAGCAATGGATGCCGGCTGGGAACGTATGATAGCGGGCGTCCGGGTGACGCTTGTGTCCGCCGGTGTCGGCGACGTAGAGACGTTTTTCATCGGGCGAAAAGACAATGCCGTTGGGCATGGCCAGATCCTTGATGACGGGCTCGACCTTGCCGCTTTTTGGATCGATTTTGAAGACCCAGTGGCCGGGGATCTCGTGCGGACCCGACAGGCCCCACGGCGGATCGGTGACCCAGAGCGAGCCGTCGGAGCGGACGGCCACATCGTTGGGAGAGTTGAATCGCTTGCCGTCGTACTTGTCGGCCAGCACGGTGATCGTGCCGTCGGGCTCCGTGCGGACCAGGTTCCGGGCGGCGTGCTGACAGGAGATGACACGTCCCTGCTGATCGAGGATGTTGCCGTTGGCCTGTTCGCTTTCGCGCCAGACAGCCAGGCCGTCGGCGGCCGTCCACTCCATCAGCTTGCTGTTGGGGATATCGGAGAAGACGAGCTTCTTCTGGTCCGCCAGCCAGACGGGGCCTTCGGTAAACTTCATGCCGCCTGCCAGTTTCATGACTTTGGCGCCAGGCTCCACGAGCGACGCACTGTCGTCGGCGGCAGCGGGGAGCGCGCCCACGGCCAGCAGGGCCAGCGTCAGGAGGGAAGAATAAAAGGGGCGTTTCATGCGAGGCTCCGTAGATTGGGTGCGTGATGTTCAGGGGGTGTGGGACAGGGGAGGCAGGCAGACGATGCTTAAGGAAATCCCAGCTTGCGGCTGCGCTCCTGGTCGGCGTCGGAGGTGATCCGTTCTTCGGGCGGCATGGTGACGAATTTCCAGCTGTCGCATTTGACCCGCACGCAGGCGCCAGGCCGGTAGCCGTTGAGCAGCTCTTCAAATTTCAGTTTCAGCTGGATGCCGCTGCTGCCGGTCGGCGGGTTTTCGATTTCTTTCCACTGGACCAGTTTGCAGAATTTGCGATCGGCCCGATGGAACCAGGTGCGGAGGGTGTTCTCGGCGGTGGCGACCGCGATCCGGTCGTGCTGTTCGCGGCGGAAGTCGTCCAGGATTTCCTGGTCCACGGTGAACAAAGTCAGGGTGACGATCCCGCCCCCGAAGTCGTTCGGTTCGACCGCGTCGATCCAGGCCGGGGCCCAGCGTTGCCGCTGGTAGCGCACATGCTTCCGTTGCTGCATTTCGGTGGCGAAGCGGCGACTTTCTTCATCCAGCC
This sequence comes from Lignipirellula cremea, assembly GCF_007751035.1. Taxonomy (NCBI): domain Bacteria; kingdom Pseudomonadati; phylum Planctomycetota; class Planctomycetia; order Pirellulales; family Pirellulaceae; genus Lignipirellula; species Lignipirellula cremea. Next base: position 941,887 of record NZ_CP036433.1, read on the forward strand.
AGATCTCGGCCACGCCGTATTCCCGGTCGCCCCAGCCCTGGCACCAGGTAAGATTCAGCTGCACGATCGCCCCGGGCTTGATGTCAGCCAGTTCGCTCAGCCGGCGATCTTTCCAGACGCGAGCGACCGGGTCGATGTCGAACACATACGGCGTGTTGATGCCGTCGGTCGTGCGCTTGCCGGCCGGCTCGACCGACAGTTTCTCCAGTTCCGTATCGAGCGAAACGACTTTCCAGGACTGGCCGCGCCGCTGGTAGAAACTGAAATCGTCTTCGAGGGAAATGGCGTAGTTCTGCGGGATGGCGAACTTCTGGTCTTCCTCTGGCAGCGGCGGGATGACGTCCTCTTCGCCCACCGGCGGCGGCAGGAAATAGCCGTGCACATGGGTCCCGATCGGCAGATCGCGAATTTCCGCCAGCGCCCCGTTATGCCAGACGGGAGCGTACGGCGCCAGGGCGAAGTAATGCAGCGGGCCGTTGTTGTAGCGGTTCTTGTCGTTCCCCTCGAGCCGCATCCCGCCGCGGCGATTCACGGGGTCGATATAGATCAGCTCCCCAGCCAGGTACGCGCCGGCGCCTTCGGGAGGAAACTGGCCCGGCGCCGGGACAAAGTCCGCGGCGGACGCCAGGCCGCAGCTGCCGGCCAGCAGCAGCCAGGTGAAACAGGAAGACCAGCCGCCGCGACGGGCAGACCAGCAGGGCGACTTCGGCAAGGCAGCGATCATCGTTCGATTATCGTTCTTCAGGTGCGAGAGAAAAAGAACCGGCGCCAGGCAGCTGCCTGGGCGGCACGGCCCATGCCGGGTCATTAACTTGGGATTCTGGGTTTGTCGTTGTGCGAAATCACCGGCGCAGAAAGTTGACTTTCGCTTCATGAAAGTATGCGTTCTTTCACGGAGTGAAAGACGACGGTCCGGCGATTTTCGTCCGTCATTCGTCGCACGTTTCTTACGGGCTTTCGATCGTCAATTCCGGACGGGCTTTCCGCAGCTGATCCAAACCGGCGGGGGTGATCTTTTTTGACCCGCGGAGCGTGAGTTTCTTCAGCGACGGGGAAGCGGCCAGCTGCAGCAGTCCGGCGTCGGTGATCTGGGAATTGCCCAGCTTGAACTCTTCCAGCAGCGGCAACTGGGCGACGTTTTTCAACGCGGCGTCGGTCACCGTCGGGGCGTAGGAAACATCGAGTCGCAGCAGCGTGGGGATTTTGCAGGCGTACCCAATCCCGGTGTCGGTCGCCTGGTTATCCAGCAAGGCCAGGTCTTCCAAAGGCAAGCCGGTCAGGGCGGAGACTGCTTCACCGGAGCTGTCCTTCTCCTTGCTGCCCATGCCGCAGCGTTTCAGCTGCTTGAGCGAAGCCAGAGTGGCGGCGCCCTGGTCGGTGAAATGGGTGTGGGCGAACCATAACCGATCGGAAATCGGCAGCTGCGAAATGGCGGCCAGGCCTGCGTCGTTCAGCGGGGTGTAATGGAAGTTGACGTTCTCCAGCTGGCGAAGGCCTTTCAAATGCACAAAGCCGGAGCCGGTGCACTGGGTGGACGCCAGACCCAGGCTGCGCAGGCCGGTCAGCCCGGACAGGTGCTCCAGGGCGTCGTCGGCAACGGGCGTCAGCGTCAGGTTCAGTTCGCGGAGGCTGGTCAGCTGGCTGATGTTTTTCAGGCCGTCCCCTTGGATGGCGCAGTTGGCCAGGTCGAGCTTCTGCAGCGTGGTCAGGCCGCGGAGCCGCGGGAGCCAGGCGTCGGTGACCTGCTCGTTTTTACCGCCCTTTCCTTTGAGGGGATTGTTGCCGTTGTACAGATCGATCGTGGCCGGCACGTCGAAAATCTCCATCCCCTGGTCGCCGGTCGCCAGGTACAGCCACTGCGGGCCGCTGGGCGTGCAGACCAGTTTGCCGCCGACCAGGTCGATCTCTTTTTCCAGTGTCAGGGTCTGGCGCCGCACGATCGCAGCCTTGTCGATTTCCGGCAGCAGGGCCGTCATTTGGCTCTGCAGTTTCTTGTCCGAAAGTTGCCCGATGAGCGACGCGCGGTCGGTCGTATCTAGCGAGAGAATTTTTGTCAGCAGTTGACGGTCCGCCGGCGCCGTATCGAGCATCGCCAGGACGCTGTTCAGATAGGCCCGGCCGGCGGCGTCGGTCGTATCGAAACCGGCTGCCGACTGCTTTTGTCCCATGGCCCGGCGCATGGCGTTGTGCATAAGATACCGGCCCTGGTCGTACGTGAGGTGGATCTTGTCCCGGTACAGGTCGGAAAGTTTCCGCCAGGGCGCCTGGCCGGCGGCGATGTCGGCGGAGATCTGGGCCAGCAGGTTCTGCGCCAGCGTGAGCCGTATTTCGCGGTCCGGGTGCAGGCGCTGCAGTTCGGCCCGCAGGGCCCGCAGGTAAACGGGGCTATGCTCCATCGCCTGGGGTACGGCGTAGCTGGTGAATTCCGCGTCGACCTTGTCCTGCCAGGCCCAGCCGGAATGCAGGACGAACACTGCCTGGGGCTGCAGGGCCATCCAGCCCGAGATGACTTCGACATCTTGCGCCAGGGTCGAACCGTAGTGCGGCTGGACCGAGACCAGGTCGTACTGCTTCTCACGCAAGGCGGCCGGCCAGAGTTTTGACGATTGCACGCAGGGCTTCTCAGGATTTCCCTGGATGTACGGCAGGGTGACGCCGCAGTCGACATGCCACTGCACATCGCCGTCAAGGCGTTCCGGCACGGTGTCCCAGGTCAGCGAGTTGCCAATCAGAAAGCAGGAAGGGGCCGCATCCGCCGCCACGGCGTCCAGGCCGGGCGTCTTCGCAAGGATCATTGCGGCAAAGAAACAGGCAATCAGGCGTGTCATGATGTCTCTCAAAAGAGGAAAAGCCAGGTGTTCAGGAGAGGGGATCGCCGCGCCAGGAAACACGGCGGCTGGGGCTCTTTCTGCAGGGAAGTCGAACAAAAAAGATTCACCGCAGAGGTCGCGGAGGATCGCAGCGGAAAGAAGGGGGAGGGATACTAAGCGGAAGCGGGAGCGGTGAAGAAGGACTTCGTGTTGATAAGGAAATTGAAAGAGAGAGAAGTCTCGCAGCGGAGACGCCCATCTTCAAAAAAACTCCCTTTTCCTCCCCTTCCTTTTGCGCTCTCTGCGTCCTCCGCGGTGAATCCTCTTCTTTTTTCTTTCCGCTTTTGTGTGTGGCCGATCAGGCCAGCAGGTCGGAAATCACGCCGTTGCTGTCGGCGAAACGTTCCGTGCGAACGTCCATTTTTTGCGCCATCGTCAGCAGCAGGTTGCTCAGGTGGGCCCGCGGGTTGACCGGCTTCTGGCAGATGGCGTAATGCTTGCTGGCGATGCGCAGGTCGTATTCGTAGCCCTGGGTTGGGTCGGGCGTATTGAAGTCGAGGTGCCGACCGTGCCGTACGCCGATGCCGCGCCCGCCGGCCAGCACGATGGGCAGGTTGGCGTTGCCGTGGCTGTGGCCGAACGCCATGCCGCTGCCGTAGAGGGCCATGGTGGAATCGAGCAGCGGGCCGTCGGCGTCTTTGACTTCGGCCAGGCGGTCCAGGAAATAGGCGAACTGCTGCAGGTTAAAGGTATCGCTGGCGGTCAGGTCCTGCATCAGCTTGGGGTTGGCGTTGTGGTGCGACAGCGAGTGGCGATCCTGCGTGATGCCGATCTCGGGCACGGAGGGACCTTTTCCTTCGCTGCCGGTGCTAAAAGTAGCGACGCGCGTCATGTCGGTCTGGAACGCCAGTACGATCACGTCGTACACGGTGCGCAGGTACTCGCCCAGGCGTTCGAGGGAAACATCGCGGGTCAGCTGGGAAGCGACGCGCGGATCGACCTGCGGTCGCGGCGTATCGAGCCAGCTGTCGGCCCGCTGGGTGCGGACTTCGATCTCGCGAACCGACTGCAGGTATTGCGACAGGCGGCCTTTATCTTCTTGTCCCAGCTGCAGCTCCAGCGAATGGGCTTCTTCCAGAATGGTGTCCAGGATGCTGCCTCGCCGTTCCAGGCCCCGACGCTGAGCGGCGACGCCGCCTTTGGGATCCTGGAACAACTCGCGGAACACGACGCCCGGGTTCCCCTGGGACGGCAGCTGAATGCCGTCGGCGTTCCATGACAGCGACTGCCCCTGGTTGCTCAGTTCCAGCGAGGTGAAGCGGGTCTTGGGTGCGGTGACGGTCGCCATTAGCTGGTCGACCGAAACGGTGTTCCGTTCCGACGGCCCGATCTTTCCGCCCGTCAGCCAGATCGAACTGCAGTTATGATGGTGACCCATGCCGTGCGGATGATACAGCCCGCTGATGGGCGTAATATTGGCCCGGTGTTTTTCCAGCGGCAGCAGCGACTGCGAGAACTCATAGTCGGCGCCAGGGCGAAGAATCTGGTAGTCGATCGTATTCACGCCGTTGGGCAGATAAATAAACACGCTGCGTTTGGCCCGATCGGTCGTGGTCGCCGCGCGGAGCGGCCGCATGCATTCCAGCAGGGGCAACGCCAGGCTCACGCCCAAACCCCGCAGTACGTGTCGACGATTGAGCAGCCAGTTCTGCGAAAGAAAGTGCGCCATGGATCCATTCCTGTATGTCGTAAAGGCAAGGTGGGGGCAAAAGGGGAGCCTCCGCGGCGCCGGGAGGATGGCGAATCCTGCGATCCAGCATGCTTGACGTCGTCGGCGGGGAGGGGTCCCTATTATAACAGAGATGGGCGACGAATCACGCCTTGTCCTTGCATCAGAAGCCAGGAAAGGCGCCTTTGGGCCCCCGTAGCCGAAGTCGCCAGACTTGGGAGGGATTATTCTGGACCAGGCTCGCGGCGGTCAAATTCTGGCGAGTTCCGCTACATGCGGGCCAGACGCTGCAGGGTCGTGCTGCCGTGCTGCGGGCCAACAATCTTTTGATTGACGCAGGCGGCCGAATCGTCAAAAATACCGTTCGGGTCGCTCCTCTTCTTGCTTCTCTTCAATTCGGGACCCCCCTCGCGAATTGTTCCCTTTAGACTCCGGTGAGAGTTTCATGGCTGTTGGCGACGCCTCCCCCAGAAAACGATCCCAACCTGTCGCGCCGGCTGCTGGCAGCAGGCCCGTTCCCAGACAACCCGCGCCGGCCAAACCGCGGCCGCCGGTGGAGCCTGCCCCCTCGGAGCCGGAAAACGACGAAGATTATTACTACGAGGAGGAAGCACTCGAACGCCGTTCCTGGGTGCGGTCGGTTCCCGGCTGGGCGGTCAGCATGCTGTTCCATGTGGTGCTGATCCTGGTGCTGGCGAACGTCTCGCTTAGTGCGCTGAGCGAGAACGAGATCTCCGCCCTGACGATTGCTCCCCAGTCCGACGAAGTCCTGGAGACGGTCGAACCGCTGGAGTTTGAGCAGCAGGAACTCGACGTGATGGAAGAGATCGAAATGCCTTCGATTGATTACGCCGATGCGGGCCTGGCCAGTTTCGGCGACCTGAGCGCGCCAACGGAGCTGCCCTCCCAGGCGATCAGCGTCGGTTCGGGCGCCGAAAGCACCATGCAGGAAGTGGGCGCCCTGTTTGAAGCAGGCGGCGAAGGGCTGTCCGATCATGGCGTCGGCGACGGCGGCGCCGAGTTCTTCGGCGTGAAAGCCGGCGGCCGGCGGTTTGTGTTCCTGGTCGACAGTTCCAAAAGCATGGGCGGCGGCAAGTTCGAAGCGGCCTGCCAGGAGCTGCTGTATGCGATCAGCAAGCTCGAGAAGGACCAGTACTTCTACATCATTTTCTTCGATCACGACGCCGCCCGGATGACGTTGACCCCCGGCGGCCCGCCGGAAACGCGCTGCGTGCCGGCCACGCGAGAAAACATGCTGGCCTGCCAGCGCTGGGTTTCGACGGTGGAACTGGAGCTCAAGACGAACGTTTATGAGTCGTTCGTGTACGCCCTGGACCTGCTGCCCGACGCGATTTATGTGCTGACCGACGGCGTTTTCTCGGACCGCCGGCAGCTGGACAACCTGTTGAAATCCGAGAACGTGCTTGACGACGTCATCGACGGGAAGCGTCCCAAAGTGGCGATCCACACGGTCGGCTTCTACAGTCGCGACGGCGAAGAAGTCCTCTCGACCATCTCCCGCGAATACGGCGGCGTCTACCGCTTTGTCCCCAAACCGCCGAAGATCCCGAAGAGGTAAGGGGCGTCACTTCTCCTCTTCCTCGTCCCTTGCAGGATCCGGCGCTCCTGCCTGTCCAGGACTGCTAGCTGCGCTTTGAGAGTAGCGCTGAAGGTGCTTGTCGCGATCGAAGAGTGCGATCGAAGAGTGCCGCCCATTACCCTTTGTGTTCTCGCCGATGACGATCACCCTTGGTCACATTTTCATATCGTCAGCCATGACGGCGTTGGTCATCTGGCAGATTCGCACGGGCAAACTGCTGGACAGTGTCTTCCAGGTATCGACGACAAGGGATCGCACCCCCAGGCTATTTTGGATTGCGATTTCCTGTCAGGCCTTGCTGGCAGTTATTAGTTGGAGCATGCTCGTTTGGAGTTGGTTCTTCTTTCGTTTTTGAGTGTGTCCGCATGCCATGCTAACGGGTCGGCCTCAAACGTGAACGACCGGAAGCGGGCATTCTACATGGCGTGCCGGCGAGTGGGTCTTGAAATCAGCACGCCGTCCTGCGGGGGGGTGTCGGGATTCTGTGATGTTTCCGGCGGACACATGATGATATACTGATGCGTTGATATTCCCGCCTGCAGACGCCTGCCTGGAGACGCATGATGCTGAGCTTGAACTCTGATCGAATCCTTCCCCAGCACGGCGTGTCGCGTCGCGACTTTCTGCGCGTGGGCAGCCTGGCTCTGGGCGGATTGACGTTGCCGCAGCTGCTGCGCGCCGAGGCGGCCGCGGGCGTGCGCCAATCGCGCAAGTCGGTCATTATGATCTACATGGTGGGGGCCCCGCCGCACCAGGATATGTACGATCTGAAGCTGGACGCTCCGTCGGAAATTCGCGGCGAATGCCAGCCGATCGCAACGAACGTGCCCGGCATTCAGATCTCGCATTTGATGCCGCAGATGGCGAAAATCATGGACAAGTGCGTGCCGCTGCGGTCCGTCTACGGTTCGCCCAGCGGGGCCCATGATTCGTACATTTGTTATACGGGTCGGCCCAAACCGACCGAGCCGCGCGGCGGATGGCCTTCGATGGGTTCGATCGTTTCCCGCGTGCAGGGACCGGCGGAGCCGGGCGTGCCGGCGTTTATCGGGCTGGCTCCCGATGCGGGGCATCCGCCTTATGGGTCGCCCGGTTTGCCAGGCTTTTTGGGCGTCGCCCATGCGGCGTTTCGTCCTTCAGGACCAGCCAGCAAGGACATGGTGCTGGGCGATATCGGAGCGGACCGGTTGCGGCAGCGGAGTCAGCTGCTCGACGGGTTTGATCGTTTCCGTCGTCAGGCCGAAGAGACCCAGGCGTTTGCGGGCCTCGATGAGATTAACCAGCAGGCGCTCGATATTCTCACCTCCAGCCGGCTCGCCCAGGCGCTGAATGTCGCGGACGAATCCGAAGCGACCCGCACTCGCTACGGCCAGGGAAATCCGGGCCGTTATGGCGACGGCGCCCCGCGGAACCTGGAACATTTTCTGATGGCCCGGCGACTGGTCGAAGCGGGCGCCCGGGTGGTGACGCTCAATTTTGGTCGCTGGGATTTCCATTCGAACAACTTTACCGAGCTGCGGGATACCCACCTGCCCTGGTTTGACCAGGGATTGTCGGCTTTGATCGAGGATTTGCATGAACGCGGCCTGGCCGACGACGTGGCGGTCGTCGCCTGGGGCGAGTTCGGCCGCACGCCGCGGATTAACGCCAACGCAGGGCGGGATCACTGGCCGCAGGTCGGCGGCGGATTGCTGGCCGGCGGTGGATTCCGCACGGGTCAGGTCATTGGCGCCACCGATCGGCTGGGCGGAGAAATTGCCGATCGCCCGGTGCATTTCGGCGAGGTGCATGCCTCGCTCTACCGTCATTTGGGGATCAACCCGGCCACGACCACCGTACCCGACCTGTCCGGTCGCCCGCGCTATGTGGTCGACGACTACCAGCCGCTGCCGGAGTTGGGCTGAGCCAACATGTAGTCGAATTACCTGGCCTTTAGGGGGGCAGGTCATTCCGGGAGAAAGAAATGGCGGCCAATCTCTCGCGAGTTCGGCTACGGGGGACCGATGGGGGCCATCCCGTGATTCCTGAAGTTGGGTTGAAAATCGCCGATCGGGTACAATATAATAGAAAACCCCCACCCAGAATCTCCTGCCTGCCCGACCCTCCTTGAGGCCAGCCTGATGCCGACATGTCGGATTGTGTGCGCCGTCAGTTTCCTGTTGCTTGGCGCCGCTGGTGCGTTTGCCGATGAGCAAGCGGGCATCGATTTCTTCGAAGCGAAGATTCGCCCGGTGCTGGTCCAGCATTGTTATGAATGCCATGCGGCCGACTCCAAGCCGTTGCAGGGTGGTTTGCGGCTGGACTCGCGGCAGGCGATGCGTCAGGGCGGCGACAGCGGAGCGGCCGTTACGCCGAACTCGGTCGATGACAGTTCGATCGTGGCGGCCCTGCGGTACGAAGATTATGAAATGCCGCCCAAAGGAAAGCTGGACGACGCGGTCATTACTGACTTCGTTAAATGGATTGAAATGGGCGCGCCCGACCCGCGCGAAGGGGAAGCACCCGTTGCGGTCGCTTCGATAGATTTCGACAAGGCGGCCGAGTTCTGGGCGTTCCAGCCGCCGCAAAAAGCCCCGTTGCCGCCTGTGCAGCAGGCCGACTGGCCGCAGAACCCGATCGATTACTTTGTGCTGGCTCAGCTGGAACAAAGCGGCTTGCGGCCCGTCCCGGCCGCCGATCGTCGCGATATGATTCGCCGGGCCAGCTTTGACCTGCGCGGCTTGCCGCCGACCCCGGAAGAAACGGCCGCGTTCCTGGCGGACGAATCGCCCGAGGCGTACCGGCGTTTGATCGAGCGTCTGCTGGAGTCGCCGCATTACGGCGAGCGCTGGGGTCGCTACTGGCTGGACGTCGCCCGATACGCCGAAGACCAGGCGCATACGTTCGCCGTCAAACCCAGCACTTCGGCCTGGCGGTATCGCCAGTGGGTGATCGATGCGCTCAACGCCGACATGCCGTACGATCAGTTCGTCCGCTACCAGATCGCCGGCGACCAGCTGGAAGATACGCCTGGCTTTGATCGCTACGTGGCGCTGGGCTACTTCGGCCTGGGAGCCGTGTACTACAAGAACTCGGACAAAGCGAAAGCGGAAGCCGACGAGCTCGACGATCGCATCGACACGCTCACCCGCGGCTTCCTGGGGCTGACCGTTAGTTGCGCCCGCTGCCACGACCACAAGTTCGATCCGATTCCGACCCGCGACTATTACTCGCTGGCTGGCATTTTCAAAAGCTCACCGCTGGCCAATGTGCCGTTGGCGGAGCCCGAAGTGGTGCGCGCCTATGATATGGGCCAGCGGGATTTGAAGCTGGCGGAGAAGAATCTGGCGGACCGCACGACCGGTTTGCGGGAAGCGTTTGCGGAAGAGCACGCTTCGCAGATTGCCGCGTACATGCTGGCGATCCGTCGGCAGCAGACGGCGGCCGCCGGGAAGAAATCGCTGTCAAACGGAAAGCTGGCCGAGGCGACGGGTCTTGAGGAAGAGTTCCTCAAGCTGTGGATCAACTTTCTCGGTCCGCGCTTTCGCGGCAAGCATCCGGCCCTGGCCGCCTGGGAAGCTCTGCCCGCCCCGACCGCCGACGAGGATCCCTCAGCGCCGTCGGACCAGGTGAAGCAGGTCGCCGCCGCCCTGCAGGCGGAGGTTGTCGCCGTCTTGAAAAAACGCGATGGCGACCAGCCCAAAGAAGCGCCGGCAAAAGTGAACGGCGGCAAGCCGATTTACGCGAGTCCCGTGCTGACCGCACAGCAGCCCCAGGCCAAGATCGACGTCCCCCTCGCTGGCGCCCGCCAACTGTTCCTGGTGATTACCGACGCAGGCGACGGCAAGAACACTGACCATGCCAACTGGGCCGAGCCGAAGATCGTCACGGCCGACGGCGTGCTAAAACTGACTGATCTGGAATGGAAGACCGTGTACATCGGTCACGGCAAAGTACATGCCAACCACAGCATTTCCGGCGGCGTCCTGCAGATTGGCGAAACCAAATACCCTGACGGCATTGGAGCCCATGCGCCGTGCCTCATCTCGGTCGAGTTGCCGGAGGGAGCCGAGCGTTTCCAGGCGACCGTCGGGCTCAATTCCAGTGCGACCCGGGATGGTTCTCCGGCGTCGGTGGAGTTCATGGTGTTCACCTCAACGCCGCCGCCCGAGCTGACACAGGATTCAAGCGGCGCCGCCCCGGCCAAACCTGACGCTCCGAAACTCAGCAAGCCGCAAGCCGAACTGCTGAAAGCAGTCTTCGCTGACGGTGGGTTGTTCCGTCTGGGCGACAAGCAGCTGGAAGAAACGCTGCAATCGGAACAGGTCCAGGAGCTGGCCTCGCTGCGGGACAAAGTGGAAGAGGCAAAACAGGCGGCCCCGCCCCTGTATCCGCAGGCTCACGCGATTCGCGATGCGAACCCACAGGATCTGCCCGTCTTTTTGCGAGGCAATCCGGCGCACCCGGGCGAGCCAGCCCCGCGACAGTTCCTGCGGATTCTATCCGGGGAAGATCGCACCCCTTACTCGCACGGCAGCGGGCGTCTGGAACTGGCCGACGATATCGCCAGTCCTGGAAATCCGTTGACCGCCAGGGTGATCGTCAATCGGGTCTGGCAGCAGCACTTTGGCCGCGGACTGGTCGGTACGGCCAGCAACTTCGGCCATCTGGGCGAGCGGCCTTCGCACCCGCAACTGCTCGACTGGCTGGCGGTCGACTTTATGGAACATGGCTGGTCGCTCAAGCATTTGCATCGCACGATCATGCTGTCGGCCGTCTACCGGGCCAGCTCAGAAAACAGCGACCAGAACGCCGAGATCGACGGCGACAATCGGCTGCTCTGGCGGATGAGCCGGCGCCGCCTGGATGTGGAAGCCTGGCGGGACGCCCTGCTGGCGGCGTCGGGCAATCTGGATCGCACCCTGGGCGGCGAGAACGCGCCGTTGACCGGCAACCGTCGTACGGTGTACGCCCGCATCAGCCGGCACAACCTGGACGAGTTGCTGCGGTTGTTTGACTTTCCCGACGCCAACGTCACCAGTGCAAAACGCACCGTAACGACCGTACCGCAGCAACAGCTGTTTGTGCTCAACAGCGATTTCATCATCAAGCAGGCGCAGTCGCTGGCTAAACGGCTGCAGGCTGAAGCCGATACCGACGAGGCCCGCATCGACAGGGCGTTTCAGCTGCTGTACGCCCGCCTTCCCGAACCGGACGAGCGGCAGCTAGGGCTCGATTTTCTCGCCGCATCGGCCGTCGACGCCAAGGAGCAGAAGATCGATCCCTGGCAACAGTACGCGCAGGCCCTGCTGAGTCTTAACGAATTCATGTACATCGACTAACCCTAGAATTCTTACCGCCAAGGCGATCATCATGAACCGCGAATCGCAATTTTCTGGGGGACCGTCCCCGTTCTCCCGCCGCGAGTTACTCGGCCGCATGGGAACGGGTCTCGGAGCGCTGGGCCTGGCCGGATTGCTGGCCGATGAAGGGCTGCTGGGCGCCGATCCGGCTGCAGCCGTCAATCCGCTGGCCGCCAAGCCGCCGCACTTTCCGGCCAAGGCGAAACGCATCATTCACCTGTTCATGAACGGCGGTCCCTCGCAGGTCGATACGTTCGACCCCAAGCCGATGCTGGCCAAACACCACGGCGAAAAACCGCCGGCGGCCGAGATCAAAACGGAACGTCGCACGGGCGGACTGATGAAGTCGCCGTTCAAGTTCAATCGCTGTGGCGAATCGGGGATCGAAGTCAGCGAGATCTTTCCCGAGGTCGGCAAATGCATCGACGACATCTGCGTGATCCGTTCGATGCATACCAACGTGCCGAACCATGAACCGTCCCTGCTGATGATGAACTCAGGCGAGACCCAGCCCACTCGCCCCAGCATGGGCTCCTGGTTGTGCTACGGACTGGGCAGCGAGAACCAGAACCTGCCAGGCTTTGTGGTGCTCTGCCCCGGCAAGCCGGTCGTCGGACCGCAGCTCTGGAGCAACAGCTTCCTGCCAGGCATTTACCAGGGCTGCCATATCAACAACAGCAAGCTGGATCCCACCAATGTGATCCAGAACATTAATAATGGCTATCTCACCCGCGATGCGCAGCGGCGGCAGCTGGACCTGATCAACCGCATGAACACGCGGCACCGGGACGAACGCAGCGGCGACGCCCAGCTGGAAGCCCGGATCCAGTCGATGGAAATGGCGTACCGCATGCAGACCGAAGCCCAGGAGGCGTTCGATCTGGGCCAGGAGACGGCAGCCACTCGCGAGCAGTACGGCAAAGGCCAGTTCGCCGACGCCTGCCTGGTCGCCCGGCGCCTGGCGGAACGCGGCGTGCGCATGACGCAGGTGTTTTACGGGAACGGCCAGCCCTGGGACGACCATGGCAATATCGCCGGCCATGCAACCAAAGCCAAGGATAGCGATCAGCCGATCGCCGCGCTACTGCGCGACCTGAAGGCCCGCGGCATGCTCGAAGATACGCTGGTGCTGTGGGGCGGCGAGTTCGGCCGGACGCCGACTTCAGAAGGCTCCCTGGGCCGCGACCATAACAACCACGGCTTCTCGGTATGGCTGGCCGGCGGCGGCGTAAAGGGCGGCATGACCTATGGCTCCACCGACGAGTTCGGTTTTGCCGCGACCGAAAATCGCACCCATGTGCATGACCTGCACGCCACGCTGCTGCATCTGCTGGGCATGGACCATACCAAACTCACGTATCGTTACAGCGGGCGAGACTTCCGTCTGACCGATGTCCATGGCGAAGTCGTTCGCGATATTCTGGCGTAAACAGCAGGCATGTAGCCGAAGTCGCCAGACTTTGGAGGGAGCTTTCTGCGCGATTGAAATGGCGGCCAAACTCTGGCGGGTAGGCTAGTGCTGCGTCAAGGCAAAGAGTTCGGGTTCTTCCAATTAGCCGTTTTGGCGATAGCCACGGTTAACTAAAAGGAACAGCGGCTCGCGCGAAAATGGCCAAACCTGAAATGGAAACTTGACGCACCACTAGGGGTGCGTCAAACCATAAAATCAGGTTTCTCTCAATCAGCCCCCGGTTTTTTTGGCAGCACAGCAGCACGGCCGAAATCGCTCACTCTAAGATTGAAGTTTGACGCACCACTAGAGGGAACCGAAAGAATTGCTCGAAGTCGGTCGGATAGATGATACGATAGGCGTCTGCCAGCGAATCCATTCGGGCCCTCGCGAGAAAGCCGCCGATGAAACTCTCACGACGACAACTGTTGCAATACGGGGCTCTGCTGCCCGGCTCAGCCGCTGTTTCTCCCCTGCTTTGGCCCTGGCTCAAGCATGTCCAGGCGGAAGCCCAGGGCGCTCTGCCGCCGCAGCGGTTTGTGTTTGTCTGCAAAAGCAGCGGTCTCACACCGGCCGAGCTCGTACCGGAACAGCTGTTCGCCGATCGGGTCAGCGTGGGGGAAGCGAACGACTCGGGCCCCAATTATCGCCAGCCCTGGTCGATGAATCCCACCGCGACGCTGATCGATCGTCCCCTGGCGGATCTTACGCTGCCTGTTTCGCTGGCGGCGCTCAAGCCGCTGCAGCACCGAACGACGATCGTGCAGGGGCTGTCGGGCAAGATGTGCCGTGGCGGCCATTCCAGCTGGTTCGGGGCGATGGGATGTTATCGCTCCGGCGGCGAGCACGACTGGGGGAACATCATCGGGCCCACCTTCGACGGTCTGATGGCCCGGCAGTCGCCCGGCATCTTCCCGCATGTCGGATTGTCGATCGGCGGCAAAGTCATGGGCGGCCCTTCCCTGCACGACGGCGTGGTGTATCCGGGCATTTCGGCCATCGCCCGGAATCGCCAGCTGCCGTACCAGGCGACTCCGTTGGCGGCTTACAAGGAGCTGTTCTCAGTCGCCGCGACCAGCGAAGCCGACCTGATGGAGAACCGTCTTAACGGCACGCTGCTGGACTTTATGGTCAAAGATATCCGGCGGCTGGAATCGCGGATCGGCGGCGCGGAGAAGGAGAAGCTGGAGGTATATCTCGACGGCTTCGAATCGCTTCGCCTGCGACAACGTCAGCTTCAAGGTGTGGAAGCCCAGGTCCGTCGGCATGCGCCGGTGGTCAGCGACAAGTACACTTCCAGTACCGAGACGGACCGGATCGAGGCGCATTTCGACATCGCCGCCGCCTCGCTGATTGCAGGCCTGACGAACGTGATTACCCTGCGGCCCGATACGCTCAGCGTGCAGTACACAGGCCTGGGCGTCGACAAGAATGTGCACGGCCTGGGGCATGGCGAAGGGGAAGACCCGAACGGCCATCGCCGCCGGATTCGCACGCTGCAGGTCGAGCAGATCGCCCGCCTGGCGGCCAGACTGCAGGCGACGCCCGAAGGGGCCGGGACGATGCTGGATAACACGCTGATCGTGTACTTTTCCGATGCGGGGGAAAAGCATCATGCCAGCAGCAGCGAGTGGCCATTCGTTTTGGTCGGCGGTCTGGGCTCACGATTCCAGGCGACCGGTCGCTACCTGCAGTACCCGTCGTATCAACAGCCGGGCCATCGCACAATCGCCAACCTCTATATGACGCTGGGTCATGCGGTCGGGCTGCAGCAGGAAACGTTCGGCCAGCTGGACGCCAATCTGGACGCGGCATCCCAGCAAGGGCCGCTGCGGGAGTTAATTAGTTCTTAGTTGTTGGTGGTTCTTTGGATGGCGTGGTGATGCGGCGGAGGAAGTCGGCTTGGGCCTGGAGATAGGTGGATGAGTAGGCGTCGTTGTGGCCGGTGCGGGCGTCGGTGATGAAGTTTTTGTCTTTGCTGGGGCAGGCGGCGAACAGCTGCTCTCCCAGGAAGTATGGCACCACCTGATCCGCATCGCCGTGGGTCTGCAGCAGGGGTCCGCGATACTCCTCAATACGGCTGCGGGAATCCAGTTGCGTGCGCATCACCCAGCGGACCGGCAGCCAAGGGTAATGCCAGGCGGCCGTGTCGGGCATGCTGGTGAAACTGCGTTCGACGATCAGGCCTTTGGACTGGTGCAGGGCGGCCAGATCGCAGGCGATGGCTCCGCCGAGGGAACGGCCCATCACGATAATCTCGGCGGGGGCGACTCCCGCCTTTTCGGCCAGCCACTGGTGGGCGGCGCGTCCATCGGCGATGACGCCGGGGCCGTTGGGACTGCCCTCGCTGCGACCGTAGCCGCGGTAGTCAAAGACCAGCACCGTCAGCTGGTCCCGCTCGTGCAGCAACTCCAGCACTTCGCCCAGGTTGCTGACGTTCTCCCCATTGCCGTGGGCGTAGAGGGCGACTCCTCTCGCCTGGGGGTGTTCCCGATACCAACCGTGCAGTCGCACTTTGTCGGCAGAGGAGAAGTACACATCTTCTACCCCCGGGGGCAGACCGTTCCAGTATCCTTCCGGATACCGCGGTCCGGGGAAGATCAGCGAGTTTTCGAGAGCAAGCAGCACCAGCAGCACCACCAGATAAGCCGCCAGAAACCTGCGACCGAAAACGAGAAGACGACCGACCATTCCAGACTCCCGTCGCGAGCAACGTCGCATGTGGCGCCTGAAGCGTCGCATGTAAGGGATTTACCTCTTTATCTTAGGGGGCAGTTAACGGCGATTCAATGGGCGCCAGGGCGCGGCGGCGTTACGCAAGGTCCTCCCTGGGTGTGTCCCCCCGCCATTCCTTGGAACCAGCCGGTCGTTGCTTGACATTGACGGACCGCGTCCTAGGTTTCAGTCGGAAACCGAACGGATCCATGACGGTCCGACTGCCTGCTGGGATTCCAGCAAGCCAGAACAATCCAATGAGGCCGCGACGCCCCCTGCGATGCACGTTGTGCATTTCAGGGGGTTTTTTCGTAGATTCCCACCGGTTCAGGCAGAAATCATGAAAGCCTTTATTGCCAGCGATAATGATCCGCTGGCGTTCAAACTTGCCGATACCCTCCAGGATCTGGGCGTAAGCTGTTCGGAATCGAACGTACTTTCGCTGGCGCAGATTCTGGATCACGGCGGCCAGTTTGAATTCAACGACGCCCTGGTCCTGCTGGACTCAAGCACCCGCAGCGAGTTGCTGCTGGCCCGCTTGCCAGAGGTTGCCAAGGCGCCGGGCGCTTTTTTTGTGATTTTCGGCCCGTCCTGCGCTCCAAGGCAGATCGTGGAGTTTATCAGGGCCGGAGCGAACGACTACCTCGATTTATCCCACCACCCCAGCGAAGAACTAGCCGCGATTGTGAAACGCCTGCAGGCGTCGCGGAAAGAGAGCGACGCCTGTGGCCGATTGATCTCGATTACCTCGTGCAATAGCGGGTGCGGGGCCAGCACGATTGCGGCCAGCCTGGCGACGTTGTTGTCGCAGCAGTCAGGCTCTTGCGGTCTGCTCGACCTGCATCTGACCGGAGGCGATCTGGCGGTGCTGCTGCAGCTGGAGCCTCGGCACACGCTGCTGGAGCTTGCCCAGCAGGCGGATACGCTCGATGCGGCCATGCTGCAGCAATCGCTCAGCCAGCATGCGTCGGGCGTGAATCTGCTTGCCAGTCCGGAACCGTTTGTGAACCACCGCGATATTTCGTCGGCGGCCATTAGTCGGATCGTGCAGCTGGCGAGGATGCAGTTTTCGCAGGTGGTCGTCGACCTGGAGGATATGTTCCACCAGGAGCAGGTGAGCACGCTGCGCGAAAGCGACGAGATTGTGATGATCTTTCGGCCGGACTTTGTGTCGCTGGTGCGGGCGCGGAAGTCGCTCGACTTCATGTACGAATCCGGCGTGCAGCACGAGAAAATTCGCCTGGTCGCCAGTCGTTGCGGGCAGCCGCGGCAGTTGTCGCTGAGTGTGGTGGAGAACTCGCTGGGAGCGAAAATTGCGGCCTGCATTCCGGAAGATCCGGTCGCCGTGCTGACCTCGATCAACCTGGGCGTGCCGGTGGTCAGCGAATCGCCCGACTCCAAGTTTTCCCGCGCCCTGTCGGCATTTGTGGATCAGCTCAACGGCGTAACCAAGGCGGTTCTACGCCCGCGATTTTCCACCAACGCATTTAACGCGGTGACCTCGCTGTGGGGCAAGGCCTCGCTGTAATTCCATTCTGCCTCTCTCCTGAGAAATCGCCCCATGCCTAACTCCTCCGTCAAAACCCATCCGCCCGGCGAAGATTCGAGTTCCCCCTTTCGTCAGTTAAAGAAAGAGCTGCACGAGCGCCTCATTGCCAGCATGGATCTGGTCGCCTTGCGATCCATGGAGCCCGAACGCCTGCGTCGCGAACTGCGTCGCGGGGCCGAAGAACTTTGCCGGGCCCATTCGCAACTGTTGAACCAGGAGCAGCGCGAAGGATTAATCGAAGAGATTCTCTTTGAGACGCTCGGTCTGGGGCCGCTGGAACCCTTGATGCGTGATCCGACGGTGTCGGACATTCTGATCAATGGTCCCGATAAGGTGTATGTCGAGCGGCGCGGCTGCCTGGAAGAGACCCGGGTGCGGTTTCATGATCTTGACCATTTGATCTGTATTGTGCAGCGCATCGCTCAGCGGATCGGCCGGCGGATTGATGAATCGAGTCCGATGGTCGACGCTCGCCTGCCCGACGGGAGCCGCGTGAATGCGGTGATCCACCCGCTGGCTCTCGACGGCGCGCTGGTCTCCATTCGTCGGTTCAGCGCGCGTCCGTTTCGACCGGGCGATATGATTGCTCGCGGTTCGGCGACGGCGGAGATGCTCGACTTTCTGGCGGGCTGCGTCAAAGCGCGACTGAATATTCTGATCGCAGGCGGCACCGGCAGCGGCAAGACGACCATGTTGAACATGCTGTCGGCGTACATTCCGCCCGACGAACGCATCGCCACCATTGAGGACTCGGCCGAGCTGCAGCTGCAGCAGCCGCATGTCGCCCGGATGGAAACCCGGCCGCCCAACCTGGAAGGTCAAGGCGAAGTCACGGCCCGCGACCTGGTGCGTAACGCCCTGCGGATGCGGCCGGACCGCATCATTGTCGGCGAGTGTCGAGGGAAAGAAACCCTCGACATGCTGCAGGCAATGAGCACCGGCCACGACGGCAGCCTGACCACGGTGCACGCCAACGATTGCCGCGACGCGCTCCGTCGCCTGGAAATGTTAATCAGCATGGCGGCGCCCGAGCTGAACATGTGGTTCATCCAGAATCAAATCGCCAACGCCCTGAATATTGTGGTGCACACGGCCCGCATGCGAGGCGGCAAACGCCGCATTACGCAGATCTCCGAGATCACTGGCGCGGAACGGGAGTCGATCAGCATGCACGATATTTTCCGTTTTGAGTCGGTCGATGTCGCCGAGAATTCCGATTCGCAGGGCTACTTTATGGCGACCGGCATTCAACCGGAGTGCCTGGGACGTTTGCGATCTTCGGGTATTCACATCCCTCCGGCCCTGTTCCAGGAGCGAAAGCTCTTTGTGGATCGGCTTGACTCCCTGAGCTAAACAGACATGACTTCCACCTTGATTTCCATGCTGGTTTTCGCCGGCGTGAGTTTGCTGCTGATCGGCCTGGCGTCGCTGTTTTACGAGTTGTATTTCCGCTATCGGCGCGGGCTGCGGGCGCGCATCCAGCAGGAGTTTGGCATGCGCGACGACAGCTCGCCTTTGTTGACGAGCCTGCCGGAGAGCGCTTCTGGCATGCGGGCCCGCTGGTCGGCGTGGCTGGCTCAACTGCTGGACCAGTCAGGCGTCGACTTGACCCTGTATCAGTTTGCCGGGCTCTGTGTGACTTCCGGTTTGACGGCGGGCCTGGCGGCGTCCTTGCTGACAGGTGCGGTGCTTCCGTTCCTGCTGGCGGTTCCTTTCGGGGCGGCGGCGCCTTTGCTGTTTGTGATGAGCCGGCGGAACTGGCGCTTGAAAAAACTGTGCGAGCAGCTTCCTGAAGCGTTTGAAGCGATGGGCCGAGCCGTGCGGTCCGGCCAAACGGCGCCGGCGGCGATGCGCATTGTGGGCGAGAACTTTCCGGATCCGATCTCGCAAGAGTTTGGCTACTGTTCGCAGCAGCAATTGCTGGGCGTTTCTCCGGAAACGGCCTTGAAAGATATGGCCCGTCGGGCGGGCGTAATGGAGCTGCAGATTTTCGTCCTGGCCCTGCTGGTGCAGTCGCGCTCGGGCGGCAATCTGACCGAGCTTCTGGAAAAGCTGGCGGCGATCGTGCGCAACCGCTTGAAACTGCAGGCCAAGATCAAGGCCATGACCAGCGAAGGACGGATGCAAGCGCTGGTGCTGACGCTGTTGCCGCTGGCGGCGCTGATCGCCCTGGTGGTGCTTTCGCCGGAGTATGTTTCGGTGCTGTTTGCACGCCCTTGGATCCTGGCGGCCACTTTATGCAGCCAGATCGCCGGGGCCGTTTGGATTCGTTGTATCGTTCACGCCGAGGTTTGACCCATGATCGAGTTTGACTTCACCATCGCCGCCATTTTTGTGGGCGTAGCGACGGCCGTTTACGCCGCGTTGGCGGCCATGCACCGCTACCCGATGCGCGTGCGGATGCGACTGGATGAGTTTCGCCAGCAGTCCGGCGCGGGACAGGCGGCGCTGAATCCGCCCGTCGGCGGATCCGACGAAACGGGCGAACCAATCGGACCGGGGTTCTTCGACTGGTTGCTGCCTGAGGCCGATAGTGAACGGTGGCAAGTGCAAGGGCTGCTGCAGAACGCGGGCATTTATTCGTCAGAGGGCATCGGTCGATTCTTCGCCGCCAAACTCTGCCTGATGACGGCCGCCGTGCTGGGCTGTCTGACGATTGGGGCCCTGCAGCTGGTGGACTTCTACTTTGTGATGCTGGCCTGTATGGCCACCGGATGCCTGGGGTTTCTGGCGCCGCGGTTGTGGCTGCAATGGACGATCCGAAAGCGGCATTTGCGCATTCGCCGATCTCTGCCCGACCTGCTTGACCTGCTGGTGGTGTGCATGGAGAGCGGGCTCAGTATTCAAGGAGCCCTGCAGCGGATTACGCAGCAGTTGAGCATCGCCCACTCCGATCTGGGACGAGAAATGGAAGGCGTCAACCGGGATATTTCTCTGGGGGCGACCGTCGACCAGGCGTTGCTGCGGTTTGCGGAACGCTCCGGCAGCGAAGAGATCAAAGGACTCAGCCTGCTGCTCTCTGAGTCGCGGAAATACGGCACGCGACTGGCCGAATCGTTACGCATCCACTCCGACGCCATTCGGGAGAAACGCCAGCAGGCGGCCGAAGAGATGGCTCAGAAGGCTTCCGTCAAGATTCTGGCGCCGACGTTTCTGTTTATTTTTCCGGCGGTGTTCGTCGTGCTGGTCGGCCCGGCCGCTATCAAAATTCAAATCGCGTTCGGCGGCTAACGGCCGCACATTCGCCCCAGGAGAATCCGCATGTCCAACGTTCGTTTGATTCGCCGACGCACCGCAGGCGTTGCCGCGACGGAGTTCGCGCTGGTCCTGCCGGTGATGCTGTTGCTGACCTTTGCGGGAGCGGATGTGGCCCGCGTGTTGCATGTCCATACGGCCGTTTCCAACGCGGCCCGGGTGGGGGCGGAGTACGGCGCGTTACACCCCTTTTCTCCGCTGGAGCCCGAGACCTGGGAGCTGGAAGTGGCAGCGGTCGTCCGCGAAGAGTTGAGCCTGACGGGCGCCGTGGACGCCGACCTGCTGGAGATCGAGATCAATACGACAACCGACGCAGACGGCCTGTACCACGTCGCCCTGGAAGCGAGCTACCCGTTCGCCACGGTGGTGGGTTGGCCCGGCTTGCCGTCGACCATTCCCCTGCGCGAGTACGTTGAGTTTCGACGTTTGCGTTAAATCAAGGAGTTTCCCATGCCGCCGAATTGTCGCCGACAACTAGCCAGACTTCGCGGCGGCGCCGTCGCGGTCGAGTCGGCCATTGTGCTGTCGCTATGGCTGCTGCTGGTGATCGCCAGCATCGAACTGAGTCTGTGCGCTTTGCGTTACAACCTGCTGGCGGAAGCCTCGCGGGAACTCTCACGGCAGATCATGGTGCATGGTTCGCTTTCGACCGATCCCTGGGGACCGGCGACGCTGACCGTCAAGGCTAACTCCTCATCCGATCTGGTCGCCGCTGTGCAGAACAGGCTGCCGACCATGAACACGGCCGATGTCGACGTGGAGGTCGAATGGCTCGACGGCGGCAACGCGCCCAATGATCGGGTCCGGATATTGATCGCCTATACGCATATCAATCATATCCCGTTCGCCATTATCAACCGGGAGATGCCCCTGCGGGCCGAGTGCATTGTGCGCATCCTGCACTGATCCGCGTTTCGGCCTGGCGGCATTTTTGATCTCATCGAAGCAAGAAAGGCAGGCGCCATGAACGTTTTCAGACAAGGGCAATTCGTTTTTCCGTGTAGCCGGCCATCGCGCCCGGGTGCTCGCCTCCGTCGCCAAGGCGGCAAGGTGCTGGTGATGTTCGCCATTGTTCTGCCCGCCCTGCTGGGAGTCGTCGGATTATCGTTCGATACCGGCCTGATCCTGACGGAAAGGCGCCACACGCAGCATGCGGCCGATGCGGCGGCGACCGCGGCGGCGATGGACCTGCAGCTGGGGAAGACCTCCGACGAGGCGATCGCCACGGCGCAAGCCTGGGTCCAGCAGGAACTCGGCATGGACGACGCCCAGGTGACCGTGAACATTCCACCGCTGGCGGGCGACTATGCCGGGGATAGCGACGCCGTCGAAGTTCTGGTGACGCGCAACCGCCGAGCCTATATTATGCCGATCCTCGGGTCCGCCGCGCAGAACAGCTACCAGGTGCGGGCGACCGCAGCGCTAGAGGACGCCACCTCGCCGCTGGTCGTGGTGGTGCTCGACCCGTCCCCCGCAGAAACGCAGTTGCCGGTCGTGCCGCTGGTGCTGCCCAATCCGCTTGCGATCCTTGGAGGACTTGAGGTCGAAGGCCTGGGGTCCGCCCGGATCGACGGCGCGGTTGCTGTCAATTGCCAGTGGGGCGGCGTTGATGAAAACAATCAACTAGCCGGCCTGGACTATCCGCCGCCGTTTGGGGCGACCTGCACTCCTTTGCTGCCGCTGACCGGGCTAAGGGCCCGCGATATCCGGGTGGTCGGCGGGGTCAACAACGCTGATGACTTTCGCCACTTTCTGCCCGACCAGCCGAGCCCGCTCCATGCCAATCGTTTGCCGACGCCGGACCCGCTCATCGGCATGCCGGCTCCGACTGTATCGGCGGATCCAACCAACGTAAACAGCACGCTCCGCGGCGGCGTCAGCGTTTTGTCTTTGAGTGTTCTGGGGCTGGGGCCCACCGTCCGGCTTTATCCGGGCGTGTACGAATGGATCGATATCGTGCTGGGCAAAGTCGTGTTTGAACCGGGCGTTTACATCATTCGCGGCAAGCATCCCGTGACGGGAGTTTCACTCGGGATTCTCGGCGGCCAGGTGACGGCCGAAGGCGTGATGTTCTATATCACCGACTCCGCCGGATACGACGCCGCTGGCGGCTCGCCCGACGGGAACGACGGCGAAACCGAGCCGGCGGAGCCCGTGTTGACGACGATTCCTCCCAGCGTGATCGTCACAGGCGAGCTGCTGGGAAGCCGGTTCACGCCCTTGAATTCACCCGACAGTCCGTTCGACGGCATGCTGCTGTATCAGCGGCGCCAGGATCGTCGCCCGATCGTCATGGTTACGCAGGACCTGCTCGGCAGCCGCGTCATGCAGGGACGCATCTACGCCAAATGGGCGAATACGACCCTGGTGACCAACGGCGATGTGGAGCTCAGCATTGCCGCCGGCAGCGTCCGCATCCTGACGCTCGCCACCAGCGACTTCACTCCTTCGCACCCGTTCCCCGCAGCCAAAGACGTTTACCTGGTCGAGTAGCGATAGCCGCGCCGTGCGCGCCTTAGCCTTGGCGGGGAACGAACCAGCAGGAAGGGTGCTGCGTGAGTCCGACATGCGGATAGTAGCTGGCCGCCAGAGGCGCCGAGAGCAGGATCAACATGGTGTTCAAGCCGGCCGCCTCGTGCGTGCGGCGGATCAGTTCCCGACCGATCCCCTGCCGCTGGAACGCCTGGTCGACGGCTAGATCCGACAGGTAGGTGCAGAACGCCCCGTCGGTGATCGCCCGGGAAACGCCGACGAGCTTCCCCTCGGAGCGGGCCGTCACCAGCACGTCGGCCCGGGCCAGCATCTTGTCGATGGTGGGGCGATCGTCCACAGGGCGCCGCTGGGCCAGGGTGGAGCGGATCAGCACATCGATGAACGCGTCGGTCGTCAGTTCCGGTTCCAGCTGGTAGTCGATCATGGAGAAGCCAAAAGGCGGGAAAAAGGGTCAAGGCGGATCATAACCGCCCGGATGAAAGGGATGGCAGCGACAAATCCGCAGCACGCCTCGCCAGGCGCCGGAGACCGCGCCATACTTGCGAACAGCGCCAATAAAGTAGTGGCTGCACGTCGGTTGAAAACGGCATTGCCGGCCAAAAATCGGACTCAAAAAAAACTGGTAAAGTCGCACGCCCCCAATCAGGAACCAGCTGGGAGCCAGCCATAAACCTTGACCAATTTTCCGGGCCAGCGCGGACATGGGCCATCACCAGAAGAACCGAAGGGCGGAAGCGCGTCGCTGCCTGTTGCTACGTGCGACCTGCCTATTCAACCGCGCCGGGGCGGAGCCGATCAAGTGGCCTCCGTCCGTTTCCTGCGGACAAAGAGTCGCCCGCAGTTTTCGCAAAAGAGCCTATGCAATCACGTTCCAGCGATCGGAATGGCGGCCGGATGCAAAAGGAACCTGTCGCGGATTCCAGGAGTCTCGGCAGCGGCCGCTCCCCTGTAGATCGCGACGCATGGGTCGCCAACCGCTAACTGCTAACCGCTACTTAACCTGGCCTTCGACCAGCTGCACCACATTGTCGGCGGCCGCAGCGAGGCCTTTATCGTGTGTGACCATCACAATGGTAAGATTGTTTTCCAGGTTCAGGCGTCGCAGAATTTCGAAGATTTCCCGGCCGTTGGCTTCATCGAGGTTGCCCGTCGGTTCGTCGGCCAGCAGCAACTGGGGGTCGGCGATCAGGGCCCGGGCGATGGCGGTCCGCTGCATTTCGCCGCCGGACATTTCTCGCGGACGATGATTCAGCCGATGCGACAGGCCGACCATATCGAGCAGCTCTTTGGCCCGTTCGATATTCTTGCGGCGGTTCCACCAGTACTGCATGACGCCCTGACTGATCATGCGTGGCGTCAGCACGTTCTCCAGCGTGGTCAGTTCAGGTAGCAGGTGATAGAACTGAAAGATCATTCCAAAGTGGCGATTGCGCAGGATATCGCGCGACGCCTGGGGCAGGTTGTCAATACGATACCCTTCAAACTGGATTTCTCCCTTGTCGGGTCGATCGAGCGTCCCCAGCAAATGCAGCAGCGTGCTTTTGCCGCAGCCGCTGTTGCCAATGATGGCGGTGAACTCTCCCTGGCGAACGGAGAAATCGACTCCCCGCAGTACGGGGATTTCCAATTTGCCTTTGCGGTAGCTTTTGAAAAGTCCCTGCGCGCCAAGCAGGCAGGGGCGTTCTTCGGGCCGGGTCAGCGACGCCGAGGGCCGCTTCGCGGGAGCCTGGCGTTCAGCCGCCTTATCGATCTGCAGGGAACTACTCATATCGCAAAGCCTCCACAGGATGCAGCCGCGCGGCGCGAAGGGCAGGCAACACGCTTGCCAGGACCGCAATCGAAATGGCGCCAAAAGAAACCCAGACGACAGTCATCGGATCGATAATCGTCGGAATGGTCTGGAAGTAATACACGTTTGGATCAAACACCTCGCGGCCAGTCACCATCTCCAGCACTTCGGCGATGTCGTTGATATAGGCCACAAACAAGAGCCCCATCACCACGCCCACGCCCGAGCCGACCACCCCCAGGGCCAGTCCATAGCTGAGGAAAATGCTCATGACTCCCATGCTGGGCGCGCCCAGCGATTTGAGGATGCCAATGTCGCGGGTTTTCTCGACGACGATCATAAAGAACGTCGCCAGGATGCCGAAACCGGCCACCGCGATGATCAAAAACAGCAAGATGTTCAGCAGGGTGGTTTCCAGCTGGACGGCCGCCAGAAGCGGGCCTTGCATCTCTTTCCAGGTTTGCACCTGGTAAGGGTAATCCTGGGGCGGAAACCGCTTGCGGAGTGCGTCGCGGGCCGCGTTCAGGTCGGCCTTCGGCTTCAGGCGGATCTGAATCGAAGTCACGCTGGCGACGCCGCTGATCGGGTCGATCATGCCCCGCATCCGCTGCAGCTTTTCTAGCGGCATGAAGACAAACGTCGAGTCGTACTCGCTCATTTTGCTTTCATACATGTCGACGACCGTGAACAGGCCGTCGACCGGTTTGGGCGGCGTGCCCGCAGTCGGCAGGGTGATCTGCACATCGTCGCCCGGCTTGCAGAGGAACCACTCTTGCGATTCGCCCGATTCCGGATTGGTAAAGCGGGTGCTGGCCACGGCGATGCCGAGGATCACGCCCGTATGCTGCTGTGTCAGATCGTCAAAAGTCCGTCCCGCCTGTGGCGTGGGATTGCCAGCGCGGAAGGGATCGACCGGAGCGTCATCGGGCGCCGTTTCGCCGGATGGCGCTTCGCCAGACGGAAATTCTCCCGGTAATTCGTCGGGGAGATCGGCAAAGCGTTGGTCCCCTTCTTCGGCCTGCATGGTGTAAGGGGCGGGTTCGGTGAAGGAGCTTTCGTAGCTGCGTTCATAGTGCACGCGGTTGCGGCGATGCTCCCAGCCGGCGTCGCCAAGGCGCTCGTTGTAGCCGTTTTCGTGCAGGCTGAAGCCAACGTTTTCCTGGTTTTTGGGATGCAGCAGATACTTGCTGAAGTCGCCGACGTTGGCGTACGACTTTTCATCGACGCCGATCAACACAACCTGCTGGGTAATCCAGCGGCCGCGGTAGCGAAAGTTGAGCATGGCCGGCACCCGGACGATGGGGGTCATGCCGGCGAGATCGTCGCCGAGCACTTCGGCGATCTCTTTCATGTGGAGTTCAGGATTGGGGATGCCGTCGAGTCCGGCGCTCTGGACGACCACATCGGACAGAATGTCGTGCAGTCGTTTGTGCATTTCCGCACCGAAACCAGCCATCACGCTATTGACCACAATGAGCGTGGCCACGCCCAGCACCACGCTGATAATCGATGCCAGGGCAATGTAGCGCGTGCACAGATAACGCCACGAAAGAAGCAACTTGTACATCGCCAATCCTTTGGCAAAACGTATTGCGAATGGGATCGCCCTCCGGCAAGGAGAACGGCAGGATGTAGTGGTACGCGATCCGGCCGCGCAAAGTCAATCCCGATCCTGGCGCCGCTAGCAACGCCAGCCCTCCCCCTCTTTTCAAGGGGAACAAGAAAAGAACGGATTCACCGCACAGAGCGCAGAGAAAAGCGGAGGAGGAAAGGAAGAAGAATGAGAAAGATAAGAAGCTCTCGTTTCCAGGATTCCTTTCCCCGTTCTCTTCCCTTCGTAACGAGGGGAAAATAACTTCGGTTTTTGTATAGTGAGCCGAACGCGCTAGCGTCGGGCGGTTCTACTCCTGTGAGCCGAAGTTATTCTTCCCCAGTTCCTTCCTCTCTCTCAGGAAGAGTCAAATTCGTCAGTAGTTATTCCAGTTCCGCCCAGGCCCGGGCTGCGCCGTCGGGGTCGATCTCCAAGTGGATCACGTTCGGACGGCAGCAAACGGGGCAGTCCTCGACAAACTCCTGGTGGGATCCCTGGCTGAGGTCGACCGGGATCACAATCTCTTCGCCACAGGCTTCGCACACGTAGCTGGTATCGTCTTGCATGGAGAGTTTTTCCCAGGATGGCAGACCGTCGAAAATGCAGCCCGACGACGGGGGCCGGCAGGTCGGAATTCGGTCCGAACGGGCCTGCCCCGCAGAAGATCGCAAAGGCGGCAATCGGGTCGTCGCAAATCTTTTGTAAATAACGATTTGCGTCGCTGCGTTTTCCGTCGATCCGGTTGTGGCCGCGGGCCCAAACTGTTAGAATTTACGGTTTCGCAGAACGCATTATTGCTGGCCCGGCGGGTCGTGCAAATCTGGCGGTTCTGGTCGTCCTGTTTGCTGGGTTTACCACCTGGAGAATGGCAGGGCAACCCGGGTCGCCGGTTGTCGCGCCCCGAGGAATGGCCGGTTGCTGGATAGTCTCGTTGGATGGCTAGCTAGATAGCCAATTGAGAACTCGCACAGACGATTCGCGGTGCGACGCGACCCCTTGAACCGGAAAGGACCCACCTCTTGGCGACCGATGGCAATCTTCCCGAAGATCCGGAAGCAGGCGGCAGCGGCGGAAACGGCGGCGGCGATGGAGGCGGCGGTCATAACCATGGCCATATCACCGACCTGTCGATCGAAACCGAGCTGCAGGACAGCTATTTGACCTACGCCATGAGCGTGATCGTTTCCCGCGCGCTGCCCGACGCACGCGATGGATTGAAACCTTCGCAGCGGCGAATCCTGGTCGCCATGAACGACCTGAACCTGAGCCCCGGGGCAGGCCGTATCAAGTGCGCCAAAATCTCAGGCGACACCAGCGGTAACTATCACCCCCACGGTGAATCCGTAATCTACCCGACGCTGGTTCGCATGGCCCAGGAATGGAACATGCGGCACCTGCTGATCGACAAGCAGGGTAACTTCGGCAGTATCGCCGGCTTGCCGCCCGCCGCCATGCGATATACCGAAGCGCGGTTGTCGCCGGTGGCCGCCGCCATGCTGGAAGATCTGCGGCTGAACACGGTCGACTACCTGCCCACGTACGATGAGCGCGGGGAAGAACCGACGGTGCTGCCGTCGAAATTCCCTTGCCTGCTGGTCAACGGCAGCGTCGGCATCGCGGTCGGCATGCGGACCTCGATTCCGCCGCACAACCTGCGCGAGGTGTGCGACGCCCTGGTGATGATCATCGATAATCCCGACGCCACCATCGACGAGATCATGACCGTCCTGCCGGGCCCCGACTTCCCGACCGGAGCCATCATTTGCGGCCGGGCCGGGATCCGCCGCGCCTATCTGACGGGTCGCAGCAATATCGTCCTGCGCTCGAAAGCCACGATCGAATACGGCGCCAAAGGCGGCGGCACGATCACCATCACCGAGATCCCCTACGAGAAAACACGCGATCCGCTGGTCGAAAAAATCGGCCAGGTGATGAGCGACCAGATCGTGACTGGCATCCGCGAGATTCAAGACCATAGTAATCTTGAAGAACCGGTGCGGATCAAGATCGAACTGAAACGCGACGCCGACCCCGATGTGGTGCTGAACCAGCTGTATCAGTTCACCCCGCTGCAGTCGACGTACTCGCTGATCTTCCTGGCCCTGGTCGACGGCAAGCCGCGAACGCTCAACGTCAAACAGATCCTGGAAGAGCACATCCGCCACCGGATGCAGGTCATCAGGCGCCGCACGCAGTTCCTGCTGTCGCGGGCCCGTCGCCGCAAGCATACGGTCGAAGGGCTGCTGGTTGCGCTCGCTAATATCGACGAAATCATCCGCATCATTCGCACCTCCAGCACGCAGGCCGACGCCAAAATGCGGCTGATGGGCGTCGCCGCCCCCGCCGACATGCTGTTGCGGGCCCTGGGCGAACAGGGCTTCAGGATCTATCAGGAAGAGAACGGCGTCGCCGAAGAGTATCCGTTGTCCGCCATCCAGGCCGACGAGATTCTCAAAATGCGGTTGGGCCAGCTCGTCAACCTGGAACAGGCCCGCCTGGAGGACGAACACCGCAAGCTGCTGGAAGAAATCACCGAGTACCTTCGCATTTTGTCCGACGACCAGAACATCCTCAATATCATCAAGGACGATCTGCTCGAACTGCGCCGCAAACATGGCGACAATCGACGGACGGAAATCTCCGACGAAGAACTCGGCGACTTCGACCTGGAAGACCTGATCACCGAAGAAACCATGGTGGTCACCATCAGCCACAAAGGCTACATCAAACGCACCCCGGCCAGCGCCTATCGGGCCCAGCGCCGCGGCGGCAAAGGCCTCAAAGGGGCCCAGGCCGAAGGCGAAGATCCAATCGAACACCTGTTCGTCGCCAGCACGCACGCCTATCTCATGTTCTTCACCAACCAGGGACAGGTCTACTGGAAAAAGATCTACGACCTGCCCCAGCTGGCCCGCGATACGCGCGGCCGGGCCCTGGTGAACCTGCTGGAACTGCGGCCGGACGAAAAAATCGCCGACTGCCGCGCGGTCCGCGACTTCGACGCCCCCGACCACTTCCTGGTCATGGCGACCCGCGACGGGCTGGTCAAAAAGACCAAGCTGTCCGCGTATCGTCGTCCCATGAAGAAGGGGATCATCGCCGTGAAACTTCGCGAAGGCGATGAGCTGGTCGATGTGGCCGTCGCCGTCGCCGGAGACGAACTGGTCCTGGCCACTGCCGAAGGGATGGCCATCCGCTTCTCCGTCAATGATGTGCGGGCCGTCGGTCGAAACTCCAGCGGCGTCAAAGGGATCAACCTGGGGAAAGAAGACCACGTGGTCGGCATGGTCGTCGCCGATCCCGATGCCACCCTGCTGACCGTGTGCGAAAAAGGCTACGGCAAGCGGACCCAGTTCGGGCCGCACGCCGTGACCGAAGACGATAGCGCCGACGACGCCGATACGGGCGACGCCGATACCGCGGACAGCGGCGATGACGAGTCCTCCGCGACCGATGAAATCTCTTCCAGCGCCCGGTACCGCACCCAGCGCCGCGGCGGCAAGGGGCTGCG
The DNA here is from genome assembly GCF_007751035.1 of Lignipirellula cremea. NCBI lineage: Bacteria > Pseudomonadati > Planctomycetota > Planctomycetia > Pirellulales > Pirellulaceae > Lignipirellula > Lignipirellula cremea. Next base: position 971,721 of record NZ_CP036433.1, read on the forward strand.
GGATATCAAAACGACCAAACGTAACGGCAAAGTCATTGAGATCGTCCGCGTCGATGACAACGACGAAGTCATCATGATGACCGCCCACGGCAAACTGCAGCGGCTGGCCGTCAACGAGATCAACATCATCGGCCGCAATACCCAGGGCGTCCGCGTGATGAACATCGACGATGACGACACGCTGGCGGCCATCGTTCGCGTGCCTCACGAAGATGTTTCCGACGCCGAAGTCGCCGAAGCCGAAGCGGCCACCCCCTCGCCGTCGAACCGCATTGCTTCGTCCGCTGATCGGGACGAGGCGGACGACGTCGAACTGGACGACGACAGCGGCGACGACGACAGCGAAGAAAACGGCGACGAATAGTCAACCTGTCGAACCGAGAGCGGGCGACTGGCCCGTTCTCTGCCTGGAAATTCTGCCTGGAAATTTTGAGAGCTCATCGACGCAGAATGTCGGCGGTCTAACGATTTCCGTCAGGTGTCAGGACGACGATCCTTCGATTTTCTGTCGCAGCGAAGCGTGTTCGGCTGGGACCGACTCGACGGCCTGCGGCGTGGGACGGCTGCTCCACAACGGCATGACCAGCGCCTTGACGGCGACCACGGTCAGCGTGGCGTAAACCAGGTTCCGCATGACCTTGCGGGAGACGATGTCGCCTGCTTTCACGCCCAGGTAAGAGCCCAGATAGCAAACGGGGGCCGAGAACAGGGCGAACAGCATGGCCGTTCCGACGGAGAGGCCGAACCACCACAGCATCATTAGCGCCTGGGGAACAATGCTGGTGATGAACATCGAGAACATAAAAGCTCGCGATTTCTGCGTGGACCAGTTATGGGCCATCACCCAGAGCATCATCGGCGGTCCGCCCATGCCGCAAAAGCCGACGAAAAAACCGCCGGCGGAAAAGGCGAGCACTTCCCAGCCAAAGTGCAAATGTTCCTGTGGTTTGACGCGCGCTGTCAGCTGCAGGATCAGGGCGGCCAGAATAATCACGCCCAGCACCTGCTGCGCATCGGTCTTGTCGATCGAAGCCAGCCAGACCAGGGCCGCCATTCCCAGCGGAATGGTGGCGATCCGAATCAGGGCCGGGCGCAACGCGATGCCCCAGTCGATATCTTTGCGCAACTCCACCAGCCCGGCGATATTCTGCAGACCGGAAGCGATCAGGTTCGCCGCGATCGCCTCGGGCATGCTCAGCCCGATCTGCGCCAGGGCCGGGATTGCGATCAATCCCGCAGCGAAACCAATCGACCCCTGCACGAAACTGGCGACAAACAGGATCGCCGCCGCCAGCACGTATTGGACGAGAGTTAAATCCATTTAGGGGCTAGTTCTCTCCAGGGTTCCCAGCACTTCGCCAGGACGAGGAAATCGACCGGTCGAGCGTTTAGAGTAAACGACCGAGCCGTTCGCTTCTACCTCAAAGATCCCGCCCGAGCCGGGAATCATCTCAATCTTCATGTCGGGCAGCACCTGCAGTTCGTCCGCCAAACTGGCGGCCTGGGGCAGGTAATTTCACTGCGAGCAATAGGTAATCGTAACCTGCATCGCGAAGCTCCTTCAGTGACAAGGGACAAAAAGGGGTTCCCGCGTCCATTGTAAGGAGGCGCCGCTGGTCGACCAACCGTCCCCTGGGGGGCTGCCTGAGAATGCCCCGCCCCAAGCCTTAGATCTGCAGGCCAATCTCAGGGCCGGCTGGCTCTGCGAACTCTTTCCGAAACGGCGGCCAAAAGCTGCCGTGATTACCCGGACAACGGGCCTGGCGAGATGTCGCAGCAGGCCCGGTTCGCTCCCGTTTACCGGAAGCTCCTTCCGCCTGGAGCAGGAAACGTTCCAGGGCGTCAATGCTTTAGAGCATTTTGCCGATCAGGGTGATCAGGTCGGCGGTGCGAACGGAGTAGCCCCATTCGTTGTCGTACCAGCTGACGATCTTGGCGAATTTGCCTTTGTCGCCCAGCACCTGGGTGAAGTCGGCGGCGAAGATCGAGCTGTGGGGATCGTCGATGATGTCGCTCGACACGATCGGATCTTCGGTGTAGCAGAGGATGCCTTTGAGGGGGCCGTCGGCTGCTTTTTTGACGGCGGCGTTGATGTCCTCGACGGTGACTTCCGTGCCCAGGTTGACCGTCAGGTCGACCACGCTGCCCGTCGGCACCGGCACTCGCATGGCGATACCGGTCAGTTTCCCTTTGAGGGCCGGGATGACCAGACCGACCGCTTTGGCGGCGCCGGTGCTGGTGGGGATAATGTTCTGGGCGGCGCCGCGGGCGCGGTACGGATCGCTGTGCGGCATATCCTGCACGCGCTGATCGTTGGTGTAGGCGTGCACGGTGGTCATCAGACCGGATTCAATGGTGAACGATTCGTGCAGCACCTTGGCGACCGGGGCCAGGCAGTTGGTGGTGCAGCTGGCGTTGGAAACGCACAGCATTTCGGGGGTCAGTTTGTCGTCGTTGACGCCGATGACGCAGGTCAAGTCGGCGCCGTCTTTGGCGGGGGCGCTGAGCACCACGCGTTTGGCGCCGGCTTTCAGGTGGGTGTCGTAACCCGGTTTGGTGTCGGTGGCGCGGGCGGTAAAGATACCGGTGCTTTCGACGACCACATCAATACCCAGATCGCCCCAGGGCAGTTTGGCCGGGTCCCGTTCCGCCAGGGCGTGAACTTTCTGGCCATTAACGATCAGGTACTGATCATCGTAACCCACTTCGGCGTCGTAGCGGCCGTGGGTGCTGTCGTACTTGAGCAGCGTTCGCAGCATGGCGTTGTCGGTCAAGTCGTTTACGGCGACGACCTCGAACTCGTCTTTGCGAGCCATTAAGTTACGAAAAGTCAGACGACCAATTCGTCCAAAGCCATTAATTGCAACGCGAATCGCCACTTGAGGTCTCCTTCACTTGGCCAACAACCGATACATACGACGACGCAGTGTTACACGACTGTCTCCGTCGTCGACAACGACGGGTTAAGTCGTGCAACAAATACGCCGCGGATTATACTGGCGGGAGGGCCGTCTCTCAAGAACGGGCCACCCGCGCCTTCCCGTAGCTGGCCCAGTAACGGCAGGATTCGCCCCGCTCGCTTCCATGCAAAGGGGAGCCAGGCCTTCTTACCGTGGGAAAAAAAGCACCTGGCAAAACACGGAACGCGGCCGTTAATCGGCTTCCGCCCAGACCTGGCAGAGCTCAATCAGTAATTCGCCCGCCTGTTGCATCTCGTCCAGGCAGGCCCATTCCAGCGGAGAATGGATCTTGTGCTGGCCCGTCGACAGGTTCGGAGTGGGTAGGCCCTTCTCCGTCAGCAGCGAACCATCCGTGCCGCCCCGCACCAGCGTCTGACGGTACGGCCGGCCCAGTCGCTGGTACGCCTGCTCCACGCAGGCGACCGCCCGGGGCTCCCGTTTCAGGCCGTCGCCCAGGTTCCGGTACTGGCGATCGACCCGCACGGTGATCTCCGATCCCGGATGCTGCTGTTGCACCTGCGCGGCCGTTTCCTGGAGCAACCGGGCGAACTCTTCCAGCCGTGGCGAGTCAAAATCCCGCAGCAGAATATGCAGCGTTGTTTCCGCCACGCCGCCGCTGATGCGCCACGGATGCAGGAACCCTTGCCGGTCGGCCGTCGTTTCCGGAGCCAGATCGGCAGGCAACGCCGCGACAAAATCGGCGGCCGCCCTGATGGCGTTGACCATCTGCCCTTTGGCGATGGAAGGATGGATGTTTACCCCGCGCACCACCACCACCGCCTGGTCGGCGGAGAACGTTTCGACATCGATCTCGCCGGCCCCTGCCCCGTCGAGCGTATAGCCGACGGTCGCGTTCAGGCCAGGCACGTCGACATGATCGACCCCATGGCCGATCTCTTCATCGCACGTGAACAGCACCCGCACCGGGCCATGGGGAATCTCGGGATGCTCCAGCAGCCACTCGGCCGTTTCCATGATCACCGCGACGCCCGCTTTGTCGTCGCCGCCCAGCAGCGTCCGGCCGTCGGTCGTGATGAGCGTGGCGCCGTGCAGCTTCGCCAGTTCCGGGTTCTCGGATTCGCGAATCACTTTGGTCGGATCGCCCGGCAGGACGAGATCGCCGCCCGCATAGTTGCGGATCACCTGCGGCTTGACGCCGGCGCCGGTCGTTTCGGGCGATGTATCCAGATGGGCGTTCAGCGCGATCGCAGGCGCCGTGGTATTGCCGGGGATGGTCGCCGTAACGATGCCATGCTCGTCCTGGACGGGCGACTCGGCCCCCATCGCCTGGAGCTCTTCCCGCAGCAAGCGGCCCAGTTCCAGCTGGCCGAGCGAACTGGGGTAACAATCGGCGTCGCTCACGGCCGTGGTATCAATCTGCACGTATCGCAAGAAACGCTGCAGCAGGCGTTCGGTGTTCATAAGTCTTTGCAATGCGGGTCGCGGAAACGGGATGATTACTCGGGATTGTACCCGTTATCCGCGGCAGGATCAGCCAGCGACCAGACTTTGACCTGGCACGGCGAACCTCCTGCCGTGCAAACCTTTTTGCCATCGTCTGAAAAAGCGACGCCGACCACGGCTCCTGAATGAACCAACTGCATTCGCGGCTCACGGCGTCCTGTCTTTAAATCCCACCCCTGGAAAGCATTCCTCTTGCCGTCATCGAAGTCCTCTGAGACAAGCAGGGTACGGCCGTCTGGTGAAAGTGCGACCAGGGCCTTCGACAGGTTTTGTCTTTCCTCGATGTGTGGGTAAATCTGGCACATGGAAACCAGCTCGAAATTGCGCGTATCCCAGACCTTGACGATGAACTTTTCCGCCGCGCCGTATTTCACATTCTCATTAACGCAAATATAGAAGAAGCGATTATCCGATGAGAACCCATCGAACTGAAATACGCCAGCTAAATCCAGCGATATGCGTCCAAGTAGCTTCCCCGACCTCGGTGATCGAAATCTACCCTTCGCATAAACTTGAAGATCAGGCCGAAAGACAAGGTTTTTAACTGAATCCAGTTCGATGGTAGATTTGAACTGGAACTCTGCCGTCGAAATGTCAAAGGAACCGGGGAAAAATAACTTCGGATTTTGTACAATAAGCGCTTCGGTCGACTGCTCTTTCAACTCGCTTTTCCTGGAGGTGGAGCGTGTATAGTTCTTTGGTCGAAGGTCACATGCGGGAATTGTATGCTTCCTTGTCCGAGAAGGATCGGCGGCGGTATGCCGCGGTGGAAGCGGAGAAACTCGGCCATGGCGGCGTGAAGTATATCGCTGACCTGTTCGGTTGCCATGAAGACACCATTCGCCGTGGCCAGCAGGATGTCGAGCGATTGCCCGACGATGAGGCTGCCGGACGCGTTCGCGTAAAAGGGGGGGACGAAGTCCTGCTAGCACTGCAGTCGTCGGTTTGGTCGCCGCCGTGGAAGAGATCGTCGAGCAGCACACGGCCGGCTCGCCGATGAACCCCGACATCCGCTGGACCAATCGCTCGCCCAGCGACATTTGCGAAGCGCTCGTCGCTCGCGGCTTTTACGTGTGGCCCCAAACGGTCCGCCGCATCCTGCAGGAAGACCTCGACCTGGGCTTGCGACAGGCGTGCAAAATCGAGACCACCTGTCACTATCCGGATCGCAACGCGCAGTTTGAATACATCGCCGAGCTGCGTGAACGGTTTCATGACTGTGGGCGGCCGGTGCTCAGCATCGACACGAAAAAGAAGGAAAAACTCGGTGATTTCTATCGCCCTGGCGCCGCCTGGACCGATGGGTTTGTCACGGCGCCCGATCACGATTTTCCGTCGCAAGCGACCGGCAAGCTGACGCCTTACGGCGTGTACGACGTCGGCGCCAACCAAGGTTTTATGTTGCTCTCGACCGGCGCCGATACGGCCGAACTGGCGTGCGAAGCGGTGCGGCAATGGTGGTGTCGAGTCGGACAATATAACTACCGTCCGCGTCCGCGAGAGATCTTGTTGCTCTGCGACTGCGGCGGCAGCAACAGCTATCGGCAATACCTTTTCAAGCAAGAACTAAAACATTTGGCGATGCGTTTGAAGATGACGATTCGCGTGGCGCATTACCCGCCCGGCTGTTCGAAATACAATCCGATTGAGCATCGCATGTTCTGCCACGTATCGCGTTCCCTGCGAGGCGTGATCCTCGATCGTCTAGAAACGGCTGCTCACTACATCGGCCAAACCCGCACCCTGACCGGCCTCAAGGTGCTGGCGGAGAAGGCGCGTCAAATCTACGTCAAAGCCCAAAAGGCGACCACGGAATTCTTAGAACGCATGCCCATCTTCTTCGACAAAAACCGCCCCGAACTCAACTACTGGGCCACGCCCTGCGAATACTGAGAAACACCGAAGTTATTTTTCCCCGGTTCCAAAGACGGCAATCCTCCAGTCTGCGCGATCTGCTTTATCAACGGTAACGTAAGCCGCAGCAAGCCTGGGCCCAGACGATGAAAATGCCGTTCTATATTGCGGGAAATCGCTCACCATCCTGGGCGGGAAAGGAAGCTCCCATCTCTTGATGAGTTTGACAGTGGTCGCGTCGAACTCGGAAAGATCCAGCGGCCCCACCTCCGCATTCGCCATAAAGCTTCCGGTGGTTCTTACTTGCCACACGAAGAATCGCTTTGAGTCCTGCGAAAAGCCAAGCTCGCCCGGCAGATCAAGAACCTTGGCGGGCGAGTTATCGTCAACACGCCAGACATACTGCTTCGCTTGCGTGCTGACACCCAGGAACTCACCGTTCGGAGAGAAGGCAGGAACGGCCCGACCGGCTTCCTGCAGTTCCCCCAGAACTTTCACCGGCGGCGAATCGGCCGCCGGCTCCTCGGCATGGCTGGCGATACGGGCGGCCGAGAACAGCAGCCAAAAACAGAAAAACAGCAGGCGGTGAACGTTCATCCGACGTTATCCAGCACGAGAGTGGCGGCGGCTCGAATCGCCTCCCACTTTAACGCGTTACGGAGCCGGCTGGTAGCGAAACAGGAACGTTTGCATCGGCCCGCTGAAACGGGACGGAATCAGCGCCACGCACACATCGTGCTGCGGGTCGTACACCAGGGCGCACTCGTGCCCCAGACTGCCGGCCGGTACTTCCACGTCGACCTGCGACAGGCGGCCTGTGCCGCAGTGGTACGCGTACAGTTTCTGGCCCAGCCATAGGACCGTATCGTGCTTGGGCAGATAGACGGCCTCACGCCCGATGGCGGCCTGGCCCGTCGTTTCCAGCCGACGCCAGCCGGCGTCCTCGCTTGCTTTTTCCCCTGCGCTCGCATCCAGACTGCGGGCAAAGACCTCGACCTGCTCGGCGTCCCCTTTGAGTTTGAGCAGGCGGTTTCGCTGGGAGTCGTAGATCAGCGGCTGGAATTCGTAATGGTATTTGATCGCCTTGTTCGCAGGCGGGAATTGATCGTCGATCTGTTCCCAGGTGACGGAGCCGGAGGCGGCGTCGACCTTGCCGCGATACAGGTCGGAATTCGAAGTGGCGTACACGCCCGACGGCGCCGCGACCAGCGACAGATGCCAATCGTTCTTGAACGACCGGCCGAGCGACGGCGGACGCATTTTCTTCCCGGCCGAGTCATACACCCAGGAGGCATAACCATCGCGCTGTGGGTCGTAGATCAGCACGTTGTCGGGGTTGTCGGTCAGCTGCAGTTCGTCGCCTGCGTTCCAGGCGGGCCGGGCCAGGTAGACAACCGACTTGCTGGCCGGATCGTAGCAGTACCATAAATAGGTGTGCTGGCTGAACGGCCGCATGCCGTAACTCCAGCCGTAAATGCCGGCGTTCGTCCCTTCCAGATACGGCGGGAAGCGGGGCGGCTGATCCTGCGTCCAGCGATTGTCGGCGATGCTGTACCGGGCCACGTCGTTCCCTGAATAACCCGAGTGCCCGCCGCCGGTGTAAAGCACCTCGCTGCGGTCCGTATCCATTACGGCCGTCGACCAGGTCTTGCTCACCAGATGTCCGGGCGGCTCCGCATTGACGAACTGGTTGACCGGCAGATCGGCCAGACGTTTCAGGTTCGCGGCCCGATCCGGCGCCGGCGCTTCGGCCAGCGAGCGACGCTGCTCGGGGTACTTCCAGGCGACGCTTCCCGGCTCCGCGCCGGGCAGTTCGACCGGCGTGCGGAGCGCGTCCAGGTCGGGACGAAAGGCGAACGTCTGGCGCTTACCACCCAGCGCCACCAGCAGCACCACGCCCGGGGTCGAGCTGGCGTCGGCCGTCAGCCAGGTACTGCCGGGCAACGTGAGAGAAGCGTCCAGCGGGGTCCAGCGGTTCACTTCCGGCTGGAAGAACCACGTCTCCTTCGCGGCCGAGGTGGCGGCCGCATGATGACGCTCGAACTTGCGCTGGTCGGCCTCGCAGACCAGCACGCCGCCTGCCACGGCCGCTGCGGCCGGCGCTTCCATCGGCGGCGGACAAACGGCCGGCCGGCGTTCCTCCCAGCGGTTGGTTTTCAGATCGAACACCCACGTATCATTGAGGGCGGCAGCCTGGTCGTAACCGCCGAACAGCACCAGCGTGTGGCTGCCGGGTTCATAAACCAGGCTGCCGTTGCAACGCGGCGGCGGCTGCAGCGGCAGGTCCAGCCGGCTCCAGCGATTCTGCCGGCAGTCATAACTCCAGGTCGGCGCGCTGCCGGATGGGTTGGTGGCCAGACCGCCGCCGAAGAGCAGCACCCGGTCCCCTTGCGGGTCATACGCCATGCTGGCCCAGGCCAGATTGCCGCAGGTGGTGGGATGGTTCTCGGCCTGCAGGTCGGTCCAGCTATTGGTTTTGGGGTCGAGGGCGAACGTGCAGCGGTCGGCGTAGTAGAGAATCCGCTGACGCTCTGAATCCCAGCAGGCCATGTTGAAGGTCAGCGCGGGACTCGGCCGCATGACGCCGTCAAAGTCCCACCACTGGATGCGGTTGGTCGTATGATAGCCGCCGACAACCTGCTGCCGTGGGCCTTCGTCGTGCCGCAAGCCATCGGGTCCGTTCTGGCCCAGGATGCGGAACGGCGGGAATTCGTCGGCCTTCCATGTCGCCTGTTTGGACGCGGGAAAGGCCGGCAGCCAGCCGGGCGACGCGGGATCAAACGCTTCCAGTTCATACCGCCGGTAAACGTTCCGCGCCGGCTTCTCGCCGCCCGTTCCCCACAGGTACAGCCGGCCGACGCCGCCAGCCATGACGGCTTTGGCGAACGTCTTGCCGCCGGACGCGTCTTCCGTATGCAGCAGCGTCCAGGTGTTGGCCGGCAGATTGTCGAGCGCGGGTGACGTCCCCGCACTCGGCTGGGCGAACAAGGACGGCGTACCGGCCAGCGTTGCGAGCATCCCGCAGGCAAGAGCGATGAGAAACGAACGGCAAGCGAAGCGGAGTTTCATGGCGGCCCTGGATAGCAAAGGAGGCAGACGACGCTGGCGACGTCCGTTCATAGAAAACGGCGGTCGCAATGACCGCCGTTTGGGGATTCGATTCTATCGGCTGTTGGGCGGCCTATTCGTCTTTGGAGCCGCCCAGGGTGACGGAAATGTTATAAGCGTCCTGCAGATGGGCGTGCGCGACGCTGGCGTACTGGTTGGTGGGGAAGCGTTTGCAAACCATCTGGAAGGTTTTGATGGCCTGTTCTTTCTGGTCCGCTTCTTCGCGCGTGTAGCCGATCTGGAGCAGGGCCCAGGGAGCGGACGCCTCGTGGGCCAGCACCTGGTTGTAGAGGATGATGGCCTCTTGCGGGTTCTTCATGCGGCGATTGCACCAGGCCATCTGCTTGTAGTTTTCCGGGAAGTTGGTGCATTGGCGATAATGGGCGATCGCCTCTTTGTACTTGCCCCAGTCCTGATATGCCCCCGCCATCTGGTAACGCCAGGAATCCGCATGTTCGGTGTCGTCGGCAATCAGCTCTTCGTAAACGGCGATCGCTTTTTCGTACTCTTTGGCGCCGCGCCAGGAAGCGGCGATTGCTGCTTTGAAGCGGAGCGCCTGGTCGGGATCGGCCGCGATCGCCTGGTTATAGGTCTGGGCCGCCAGGTCGAGCTGGTTTTCGGTGCGGTAGGCTCCCGCCGCCAGGTACAACCCTTCGGCTTTGTCCTGGAAGCGACGGAACGTGGCGCGGGCTTCGTCGTAGCGCTTCCGCGAGATGTACCAGTTGGCCAGGCCCAACAGCACCTGGTCGCTGTTGTCGAATTCTTTCCAGGCGCGTTCGTAGGTGGGCGGCACCTGGTCATCGAGATTGGCGGCCGAGTAGACCAGGGCGATATGCATCCAGTTGGCCAGGGCGGTCTTTTGGGCCGGCACGGTCGCCAGATCGGTGGGACGTTCGGCATTGAACCAGCTGACCGCCGCGTCGGCCAGCGACTTGCCCTGGGCTTTGGTTTCATCAGCGGCCGACAGGGTCGTAATGGCGGGCGTGACGATCGCGGCGACCTGGGCCTGCAGGTCCTGCTGCAGCGGGAAGCTGGCGGCCAGCGCTTTGACGCCCTGGGCGAAATCGCCGACGGAGAACAGATGGGCCGCCAGCTGTTGCGAGGCGGTGATGCAGTAGCGCTCCGTGGTTTTGTTCCGTGTGGCGTCGAACGTTAAACGCTTCCACATATCGACGAGCGTTTTGTTATCTTTCTCCTGCTGCGCGATAGCGATGAGGCTGGTCGCGGCCAGCACCGATGTTTCATGATCGGGGTAGTCGCTGAGCACTTCGCGGAGCGCTTTTTTGGCTTCCGGAATGCGGCCCATGCCGCGGTAGGTGTCGCCGATGTAATAGCCGGCGGCGACCGCATCGGGCGATTCGGGCCAGTAGTCGATGACCGTTTTGAAGCCTTCTTTGATGGCCGTGTTGGATTTGCGCAGTTCGACCTGGCAGATGCTCCACATCAGCTGGGAGTAGCTGGCGCCTTCGCTGTCTTCGTACAGCGTGAGGTACTTCTCATATTCGGCGGCGGCCACTTTGTAGTTTTTCTCGCGGTAGTACTTTTCCGCGATCTGCATCTGGTAGCGCTGCACTTCAGACAGTTTGGCCCAGCGCTCCAGCGACATTTCGTCGAGTTTCTGGGCATAGCTGGTGGTCGCCCCGCAGGTAACGATCAGCGCCAGCGCTAAACCAGGCAGAATCATTAATCGTCTTTTTGCTGTGCTCGCGTCCATTTATCAAACTCCGCATGCGCGTAGAAAATAACATTGATCCCCAGCTGATAGCAGCCTTCCCAGACTTCCGCTTTAACGCCGGCGTGGCCGTCGGACCAGGCGTCGCCAATATCACCCGGGTGATAGTAGCAGATCCAGCGGCCGTCCTTGTACCAGCCCAGGGCGTCTTTACCGCCGTGCGGCGCGACGTAGGGCAGGAAGGGGATCGAGAACGGCACGCGGTGGATCGTATCATCCAGCGGCACGGCGACCGGCTGCACTTCGGGAATGACCCGGTTCATCATGGCGAGAAACTGATTATGAAAGTGCCGGCTGCCGCCGTTGTCGGCGAAGATCATGCCGTGTCGATCCAGCAGGAACTTCCGCAGGGCTTTCACTTCGTTGTTGGAAAGCGAAATGTTCTTTTGACCGGTGATGTACACCATGGCCGGACCGGTGCGGAAGGACTCCAGGTCGGAGATACGGCGAGACTCCGTCCGCTTGGCCGTTTTGTGGCCGGTGCGGATGGCGTATTCATGCAGCACGTTCAGGTCGCCGCCGACGCCAAAGTCCTGGTCCCAGTCGCCGCCGGAGTATTCCAGTCGAATGAAACGCACCTGCCCGCCCGGCGTGCCGCTGCCGAACCCGGCTCCGGCGCCTTCGCCCTGGCCGATGGTGTAGGTGTGTTCGGTGAGTTCGTTCAGCTGCAGGTTGACGTCGTCGATGACGCGCTCTTCAAACTTGATGGCGCTATACGGATTGACGACGAACTTTTTGCGAATGACCTTTTTGATCTTCACCTGCTGCACCAGCGGCTTTGCTTCACCGCCGCCGGAGGGCAGCTCGTAAATTTCCTGGCAGCCGCGGAGGTTGGTCAGGATCAGGAACATCAGCGAAAAGGCGATGGTGTAGCTGACCAGTGAAGCTAACGACTGGTTCAGCTTTTTGTTCTTGGGCCGCCCGTAATACCAGGACGTTTCGTTAAACGGGTTCCAGGCCCAGCGCTGCGGCGTGGGGGCCGACTGGGGATCCGCGGCGACCGTCGTGGCGGCGCGGCGCCGGCGGGACAGGCGATCGACCAGCCAGACCCACCAGAGCAGGCCGATCAGAAAGATACCAGCCGTTCCCCAGCGGGCGACATTGGCCCGGCCCGTTTCCCAGCCGGCCAGATCAAATTCATAGATGGCCGTTTGCCAGCCGTAAAGGCACAGCAGGCTGCCGGCCAGTCCCAGACCGAGTTGATGTTTCTCGTCGCGGAGGGACCAGATCAGCCAGGCGACGCCCACCCCGAGCGCGACCAGGTTCACCAGGCGATAGGCGATCTCCGGCAACAACTCGGAGATGCTTCGCTCCAGGAGGAACCCGGCCCAGACCGCCGTAAAGACAGCGGTCGCGATCAGCATCGCTTGTGGTATGCGTTTGGAGTGGCCAGACATCAAGTTGGAATTCGGCTAGTGGCAATCGGCAAGTGGGAACAGCAGCGGCAGGCGCGGCGTTACGACACCGTGTTATTTCAGGTCGTCGAGCAGGTTGTCGATGCCCTTGTCCAGTGGGTTATCGGTGGGGGCGGCCGTTTTGGTTTCGCCAATGCCCATCCGGTCCAGCGTGGGATCGCCCGAGGCGGTTCCTTGGTCCGGGTCGTCAGCGGCGGCGGTTGTGTTCGCGGCAGCGGCGCTGGCGTCCGCACTGGTTGCGGCCGCGTCTTCGGTCGCTGCCTGGTCGGCGGCGGGAGCCGTTTCGGCAGGCGCGGCGGCGGCCGTTTCGGCGGCCGGTTCTTTCATCGACCAGGATAGCAGGCTCATGCCGAACAGCAACGCGGCGCAAACGGCTCCGGCGCCCAGGGTGGTGGCGACGAGGCCGCTGTTAGCGACGGCGCCGAGCACCTCTTGCGGGTTCTTGCCCCGCATGCGGCCCAGAAAATCACGCAGTTCAGAAATGCTTTCGGACGTATCGTTTTTAAGCTTACCCATGGCGCCTTGCGGTTCGCTGGTCATGCGATTGCGAGAGATCGACATCTGCTGACTCCGGGGGCCGCGGCGGCCCCAGTGATGAAGCGGGCAGCGCTGGCTTCTGGCCGGCGCTGGATGGGATGGAAGTTGCGGCCTGGCGTGTCGGGAATCGTCTTTCAGGACAGGCCCGCCGCCAGGTGTGATTTTAACGTTTTACGGGGCGGCCAGGTCAAGGACTCTTTTGTTCAACGACATGGAAGATCTCGCCGCCGGATTCGCTGAGCGCCTCGATCACTTCTTCAAAGATCAGGGCTTTGGCGTTTTTGTCGACTTTCAGCAGCACCGTTCTCTCGCCGGCCTGGGCCGTACCGAGAATGTTCCCCACGCCGGCCGCTAACTGGCCGATGCCGGTCTGCTGGCCGTTGAGGAAGACCTTCCCCTCGTTATCGACCACCACGCTGGCTTGCGTGGACTGCGAGCGTTCGACCTTCTGCACGTTGGCCGGCTGCCATTGGACATGGCTGTCGTCGTTCGCTTTGGCCAGAATGACGAAAAAGATCAACAGGTTAAAGGCGATATCCCCCATCGCCATGCTGGGGACTTCGGCTCGTGATGTTCGTCGCTGAATCTTCATGAATACCAGACAGGAAGCAGTCGGCTCGTCGCCGCCGATTCCCCAGGAGGGAACGGCAGGAGGGCGGCAGGCGGGTGAAGGACCAGGCTGCCAGGCGGCAGCAGGCAGGTTCCCACAGGGCGCCGTCAGGGCACTTGCACCGTGCGCTCTTCTTCGCGCTGGATGGTGAGTATCCCGCCGGCTTCTTCAATTTTGGAGGTGACGTTGATCCAATGCTGATATTCAACATCGGGCTTGGTTTTGAGCACCACAATTTTGTCTTCCGGTCGCGGCTTGCCGACCAGCAGGTTCTTTAACCGCTGCACGAACACTTCTTCCCGAACGACCGTGCCGTTGATTGAGGCCGAAGTCCGGGTGAGCGAAACTTCGACGTTCTCTTCCTGCTTTTCGACTTCCGTCTTTTCGCTACGGGGAATCGTTTGTGGACGCCCGCTGTCCGGCTGCACCGAGGCGCAGACCAGAAAGAACACGATCAGGTTAAAGGCAATATCGCCCGTCGCACTGGCGGGCGGTTCGACCAGCAGTTTGGTGGAACGGTCGCGTCTCATGACGGGTTCGCCGCCTGCAGGGTTTCCGCATCGGCCGCATGGTTTTCGCCTTCGGCCTGCTCCTGGCCGCGGATCGCCAGCTGCAGGGTGACGTTCTCGATCAGTTCGGTCGAGGACTCTTCGACTTCCAGCACAAAGCGGTTGATCACGCCGGTAAAGTAGTTGTACGCCATGAAGGCCGGGATACCGACGATCAGACCAAAGCAGGTGGTAAGCAGCGCGACGCTGATACCGCCGGCGGCCGCTTCAACAATGTTAGAGCCGCCGCCCGAGCTGAACATGTTTTTAATGTCGTCGAACGAGGTGATCATACCGGCGACCGTACCGAGGAAGCCCAGCATAGGGGCCACGCTGGAAATGGTGGCCAGAACCGGCAGATGGCGTTCCAGCGCGGCGACAATATGCACGCTGTAATCTTCCATCGACTTGACGACCTGTTCATCAACTTTGGCCATGTCGTAATTCAGTCGCTGCAGCACCAGATACTTCCGCAAGCCGCAGGAAAGCACGGCGGCGGCCGGGCCGTCGCCCGCATCGCAGGCAGCGAGGGCTTCTTCGACGCGGTCTTCCTGCAGCAGGTCGCGGACCTGGGTTCGCAGGGCGAGCGAGTCGGTCCCCAGCATTTTCAGGCTGCGATAGCGTTCAATAATCACGCCAGCGGCCAGGATGCCGAGGAACAGAATCGGGTACATGAAGATCCCGCCGTCGCGGATCATACCGAGCGGGCCGGAGCTGGCGATATCGTCGAGCGTGCTCCAGAAGGCGCTGGACTGTTCGGCCGGCGCCTCGCCTTCTTCGCCCTCTTCACTGGCTTCGCCATCGGCGGGCTGTTCGCCCTCGGCAGGCGCTTCGCCATCAGCCGAAGCGTCGGCGTCGGCTGGCGCTTCCTCACTGTCGGCGGCTGCCGGCTGCGCGGCTTTGTCGCCGGTCGCCGCCGGCTGGGCAAAGGCCAGAGGACAGCTCAGTAACAGGATCAATATAAACAGCGTATAACGCATTTTGACATCCGAGTGATGGAACTAAAAGTAACCGTTCGAGGCTCCGCCAGGGCCTTACTATTCCTCCAGGTTGGCGGCTTCCTGCTCGAACTGGTTGATCATTTCCGGTAAGGCCAAACGGCCGCGGGCGTACTTGGCCGCTTCGCTCGCCGGGAAGTCCCAGCGGCAGCGATTGTAGCGGCGGAAAGCAAACGAGTTGTCGTTGGCCTGGCGATAGCTTTCCCCGGCCCAGAACAGTGCGTCCGAAGCCAGCGAATCGTCAGGGAACATCTTCACAAAGGCGTCAAACGATTCGCCGCCTTTTTTGTACTCTTTCGCTTTGTAGTAGCACTGGCCGATGCGGAAAGCCATGCGCGAGGCATGCTGATGGCCCTGGAACTTCTCCAGGAACTTGATGCCGACCTGGGCCGCCACATCGTAGGTTTCATTCTTGTAGAAGTAATCCGAAATGCGAATCATCACGCTGGCGATGAGCGGGCTGTTCGGATAGGTCGCCGCCAGCACCACGTAGCCTTCGAGTGCTTTGTCGAAGTCGCCTGACTCCTCGTAGCACTGCGACATTTTGTAGTGGGCGTCGGCCGCCAGGGTGTGATCCGGGTACTGGCGAATGATCAGGTCGTACGAGCGGATCGCTTCGTCCCACTGTTCCAGCTCCTGGGCGAACTGGCCCAGCAGGTAGGCGACGCGCGGGGCGTACTTGGGATCGGGGTAATCTTCCATCACTTCGCGAAGCACGCGGCGACCCGCTTCCAGGTCGGCCTGGAGCTCTTCGCTGCGGTCCAGCTGGCGATGGCTTTTGAACAGTTCAAAGTAGCTTTCGGCCACATGGAACTTGGTTTCAATCGCCAGGTCTTCGTTGTTGAAGACCTTGGTAAAGGCCGCCACCAGACCGTTGGTGCCGATCACAACCGGCGCCTCGATGGTGACTTCGAGCTCGCCCGTGTCGGTGCTCGCGGTCGGATCGACGTAGCTGATCTGCAGCGTTTCGCCGAAGTAGGTTTCAATCACGGGGTCGGCCGGATCCAGGTTGCCGGCGACCGGCTCCGCGTTGGCTTTGAGTTCAAACGACGCGGTAAAGACGCCGCTGTGGGCCAGCGATTCGACCAGCTGCACGGTTTCTTTTTCGCCGGCGGTGCTGGCCACCTGGACCTCGACAATGTCGCGTTCATCGGACGTGTCGCGGTCGGCGTCGACAACCCGCAGGAAGAGCTTTTCGCCGACATGCAGGCCTTCTTCGGTATCGTTGTAATCGCGATCAGTGCGGGCCAGCTGGCCGTTCACAATTAGTCTCGCTTGCGATTCCAGTTTGACGGCCTTCCCTTCGGGACGGCGTTCGTCGTTGTAGACCGCGGTGATGACGTCCTGGCCGCCCACGTTGAGCACGGTGGTTACCAGATCGTCGATCGCGGCCCCTTCTTCTCGCACCGGACCGCCCACCAGGTAACGCGGCATGTCGGCTGTCAGCGGAACCATCGACGGCGTGGACTTGCCGCCCAGCTGCAGGATGACCTGCCCGACAAAGCGGCCCTGGCTGAGAGCCATGTCGTCGGCCTGGTTATTCCGGCCGGTCGAGCTGACGCCCGACGAGTTAAAGGCGCCCGACACTTTACATTCGACGTCGATCGTGGCGCCGTCGGTGGTGGTGAGCGTCACAATCACGCTGCTGCGGCTGTCCTTTGCGGCGTCGGGGTCGATCACTTCGATCGTCAACGGCGCCTCCAGGGCGACGCCAGCCGTTTTGGATTCCATTTCCGGAACCGAATAGGCGGCCGTCGGCGGCAGATCGCGATTGCGATTCGGGATCAGGCGGCTTTCCAGCACACGCACCAGGCCGGCCGAAGGTTCATTCACCAGCACGGCCGCTTCCCGCGGGACGGCGTGTCCCGGGAAGGTGTTCTGGCTGTCGGTGTACCGGCAGTACACGCGGTCGCCGGGCTTCACCTGCAGTTTCCCTTCGGCCGCTGCGGCCGCGGTGTCGACTTCTTTGGTGAAGATGCCAGAGTACTGCTCGGTTTCCGTTGCGGTCATAACGATCGGTTCGCCGTCGTTGACCACGACTTCAAACTGCACCGTATCCCGGGCGGCCGACTGGTCGCGATCGTAATCCTGGATCTGCACAATGATGCGGTCGCCCGGCTCCACACGCATCAGGCGTTTGGGCAGGGTCTGCACGGCTCCGTTGGGAGCCCGCACCAGGTCGTAAGCAATCGCATCGACGGTGGCGTCGAAGTAGGTTGCCGTCAGTTCGTCGGTCAAAAGGCGACTGCCGCTGTTAAGGTTCTGGGTGAACTCGTCGGCGTACGAGGCTTTGACCACATCGCCGCCGGCCATTTCCAGAATTTCGTTGTTGGCCAGGGCCAGCACGTCGGCGTCTGTCGGCACATGCACCACATCGGGAGCCTGGCCCACTTCAAGATTGCTGACGGCGACCGCTTCGCCTACGTATTCCTGCACATCAAACCGCGTGTATCGCAGTTCAATCGGCTGGATGCGGAAGTCCCAGGTGCGTTCGCTGAACAGGGTCGTCTGGCGAACCGGCTCCAGCGAGACGCTTTCCAGCCCCATCACCACGTCGCCCGCCAGTTCGGTCGGTTTCAGCGTGAGGGTCTGCTTGCCGGCTTTGTCGATGGCGATACCGCCGATGCGGACCGGTTGGTAGGTGGTGGTTTTGCCCGTGTTCTGAGTGACGGCCTCGATCACCTGGTCGCCGATCAGCAGCTGGTATTTGCCGCCGCCGCCGACATGGGCTTGTTCGATAACCACTTCGTACAGACCCGGTTCGGGGAAATCGATCTCCCACGAGACGGTGTCTTCCAGGCTGGCCCAGTTGGTCAGGCGAGGCGGTTCCTCCCCTTTCTTCTTGGTCGTTTTACCGTCTTTCAAGCCAAACGTTTCGCTGACTTTGTTCAGTACGGCGTCGGCGGCTTCCAGCACAATCGTGCCTTCGGGCGCTGTGACCACAGTCGGATCGACCGGCTGCGGAATTTCAAATCCACGCAGGTCGAAGTCCAGTTCCTGGAACGGACGCAGGGCGATATTGGTTTCCTGGAAGTTGGCTTTGACCCACTCCGCGGAAACGCGTCGAGAGGCCGCCGGCGTGGCGGCAAAAATGGAGACGTGGTGCAGGCCCGCTTCCAGCCAGACGTCGGCCTGGCGATTGCCGGCGCCCAGCGGCAGCTCTTCAATGCCGTCGATCACCAAAGCGGTCAGGGCGCCGTTCACGCCGAACCGCACGGCTCCGGCCCGATGCTGGGGCAGGTAACCATGCCAGACAACCGCATAGGGATTGTCGGCGTTTTCTTCGTCGGTCTCCTTGCCCCATGACAGCTCTTTCGGCTCCACTTGCGAGACAGCCGTTTCGTCGCGGGTCATGTTGACCACCTGCTGCCAGCTGCGAAGGCCGGTGTAATTCCCCGGAAACACGCGTTGCTGCATGCGACCGTAGTCGCCGACGAGCGGGGCGGCCAGATCGCGTTTGGGATAACTGGCCAGGCGGACCCAGAACTCTCCGTCCTGGCTGCCCAGCAGGTCGCCGCGGATCGGCGTGTTGGTGTCGGCCTGGGGCGAGGTAATCTTCACGCGGGAGACCATTTTCAGATCTTTCAAGTCGACCGAGATCGACTTGGGCGAGGCGCCGTCGGGCTCGCTCATCCAGTAGGTTTCCGGATCATGGTCGATCGCCATCAAAGGGGTGCGATCAATCGAGAAGTCCGATGCCTGGGCGCCGGCCGGAAGTTCTCCGGTGGCGACCACGCCTTCAAAGACGCCCGTATGCGGACCTGTTTCGGTCAGGGTGATCTGTACCTGGTCGCCGCTATTGGCGGTCAGTTTGACCGGGATGGTGTCGGGCTCGTCGCCCAGATCGCGATCGGGATCTTTCACGCGGAGATAGATCGGGTTACCCGGTTTGATCTGGCTGGCGGGCCGGCCTTGCGAGAGTCGCATGTCGGCTTCTTCTTCTTCGCGCTGTTCGCGTTCGAGGCGTTCGGCGAACGATTCCAGCTTTTGATCAATGATCTTGGCGCTGGCGATTTCAAACAGGGCGTCAGAGGCGATGCGGATTTCCACATCGGACAGCGGCACGCGCTGGAATTCTTTTTTGAACTCATCGGGATAGTCGCAGCGGACCACATCGCGGCCGGTCAGCTGCAGCACGCCGTCGCCCGGGTTGGCCGAGCCGAGCTGCGTATCCAGATCGACGCGGAACAGACCTTTGCTGGCGCCGCCGCTGATGAGGAAGGCTCGCTCGCGATCGCCGCCCGGTTCGGTGGAGACGATGACTTCGATCCGGCTGTGGCCGCGGCTGATGCCGAGGTCGCTATCGTTGACCACGATCGACAGCGGCAGGCCGGGGCGATGCACGCGTTTGCTTTCACGGCCCAGTCGACCGACGGTGCGGAGCAGGTTCAACTGGTCCAGGTAACGTTCTTCGGCGCCGAACACTTCGGACAGGCTGAACAGCGTCTGGTTGGCCAGTTCAATTTTCGGCGAACGTTCGAGAACGCTACGGAAAATGTCGCGGGCGTCTTCGTGGTCGCCCCGGCGGAAAGCCAGCACGCCCAGCAGGAACTCGGCCCGTACAGAAATATCCAGGCCCTGGTTCGCGGCCAGTTTCTGGAAAGCCTGCTCGGCCTGGTCAAACACTTTCTGGGCCAGGAACGTTTCGCCAATGCCAAACTCGGCCTCGATCGCCTGGGGCGTATCGGGGTAACGGTTCATGACAGTGGTGAACTCGCTCCGCGACAGGTCGAAGCGTTGCGATTTGAAATAGTTGCGGGCCAGCAGCAGCTGGATATCGGCTTTGGCGGCCGCGTCGACTTGCGCCGATTCCGCATGCTTGATGATCCAGTTACGCAGGATGCTTTCGACCTTGTCGTGGTTGTCGTTGCCGCCAGCCGCCATCAGCCGCTCGCAGACAAAACGAATCAGATCGACAGGCAGTTCATCCTGGTGGGTTTCAAACAGGGCCTTGTTGGCCGTGTAAGCGTCAAAGGCCAAGCGCTCATCACCCAGTCGCAGGTACAGGGCCGCCCGCAACAGCGGAGCGGTCGGGCTTGATTCGTCGATCGTGAGACCGACGGAACCGATCTTGGCGTAGGAACGCGCCACCATGGCTCGGCCCGCCTGCAGTCGCTGGGCCTGCGCTGAGGTGAGGTTCGACAACATCCCGGTGACCAGCGTCGCCGCCGCCAGGTGATCGTCGCGGTTCATGGCTGCCTGGGCGTAAGGCATCAACTGATCCCAGCGGGTGGAATCAGGCGGATTGACGCGGGTCGGCCGCTGGTACATCAGCAGGCGGACCATCGGCGCGACCGAGTCCACCGGCGTGAGGTCGGCCAGCGTCAGATCGGCGACGGCTGTGGGCCAGTCGTAGTGCATCGCGGAGACGGCATGGTACAGCGGGAGTTTCGCGTCGTCGGCGATCTCCATGTTGTTCTTCACCGAGTTAAACACGGTGCTAAGCGTCGAAACGTTCACTCCCCAGGGCAGGAAAGGACGTTCCGCCTGGCGTTTGGTCGTTTCTTCCAGCACCTTGACGGCCGCCGGGAGATTCCCCGTTTTCACATACAGGTCAGCCAGCACTACGGCGTAGTCGCCATGCCAGTTGCTATCGACCGCGAAGAGCGGGGTGTACAGCGGAATCTTCGCCGCGTCGGTTTCCATACGGGCCGCCAGACGCAGGGCGCAATCCCGAGATTCGCTGTTGTTGGGGTCCAGCGTGTAGTGCGACTTCCAGTAAGCGACCGCTTCGGTTTCCATTTCGAACTGCACCAGCACGTCGCCAATGTACGAAGCGGCGACCGGATCCAGGCCGTACTTTTGCTGCGAGGCCTGCAGCCAGGCGAAAGTCGCCTTGGCCAGGGCGGCGTCTTTGGTCAGGGCGGCGACCGACATCATGCGACGCCAGGCGTCGGAGTCGTTCATGGGCGGTTGCTGTTTCAACATGTGCTGGCAGGCCGCCTGCCTGATCGTTTCGTCCCCGTAGTTGGTGGCGGCGGTCAGGAAGCGCTTGGCGTAGTCGTAGTTGTTCGGCAGCATCGCCGTGAGTTCGGCGTAGTAATCGCACGCCTTGAAACGCTCCGTGGTCGGCGGGTAGCGATCCATGTAATAGGCTTGACGCTCGAGCAGCATTTCCCGCTGACGGGCTGAAATCTGCGATTTGTACTTCGGGTCCAGCAGTTGATCGCGAACCACCTGATCGGTTGTCCAGCCGTCTTTGGTCGGCAGCGACAGCCAGATCGCGGCGACCGGATCTTTGTCGGCGGCGGCGATTTTGGTCCGCAGCGATTTAATGTTCGCGACCAGCATCTGATCGGCGGGAGTCAGTTCCGTGCCGGCGGCTTTCTTTCGGTCGATCGTCGCTTCACGAGCGTCGGCCCAGGCTTCGGGGTAGCTGCGGAGGCTGGTGTAATCCATGTTGGCCGCGCGGGAGCGAAGCACCAGGTCCAGGTCACGGTTGAATTCCGCTTCGGTTTCGGCCATGTCGAACAGGTACTGCATGGCCGTGGAGGCGTAGCTGGCGTTCGGCGGTTCGGCGAACATCTGGCGGAGGGTCGCCTTGGCCTGGGGGATGTCCTTCATCCGATCGCGATACAGCGAAAAGCCCAGCACATACTGCAGGTAGTACGGGTCATTTTTGTTGGCGGCCAGCGCTTTTTTCAGGCCGGCTTCGGCTGCTTTGTTTTCGGCTTCTTCGTTGGCGAAGCTGTTCAGATAGTTCGTCGCGATGCTATGCACGATCGAGTTGTGCGGCAGGGCGAGCTCAAACGTCTGGCGGGCCCGCACATTGTCGCCGTCGCGGCGATAGCTGAGGCCGAGCAGCCCGATGCGGTCAAACCGATCCGCGCGGTCCGGATACAGCTTCAGGTATTCGTTCACTACCGGCAACAACTGGGCGCCCGTCATCTGGGCGTTGTACATCTGCTGGATCAGGTAGTAGTGCGTGTTCTGGTCGTTGGGCCGCATGGCGCGGGCTTTTTGATAGCTTTCCACCGCATTGACGTACTGCGTTTGCGAGCCGTAATGCTCGGCCATGTAGCGATGCAGTTCGTGCAGACGATCTTTGTCTTTGGGCAGGCCTTTGGCCAGCATTTTCCGTCCCAGGGCGTTCGCTTCGGCCCATTCGCTGGCCCGGCGGAACTGCAGAAAGCCGTTCCAGGCGACCAGTTCGCTAAAGGATCCGGCCGGCAGCTTGTCGAGCATGACTTCGGCCAGTTCGCCGGCAGCGTGCATGTCGTTTTTGTTGGTCGACAGGGCGAACAGCTGGACGGCCTTTTGTCCGTCGTCGCGGCTGTTCGCGTTGGGCTGCAGATTCCACAGGTCGCGATACGCTTCGGCGGCCGGGGTGCGTTCGTTCATCACCTCCAGCGTGTAAGCCAGGCGACGGGTGATGTCGGCTCGCTGGGGCGACGTGGGATAACGGACCAGGAACTGCCGACAGGCGACCGTCAGGTCGCGGTTGCGCGACATGGCTTCCAGGCCGTCGATCAGCTTGAGCATGACCTCCTGGTGGCGTTTGTCCTCCGGGTGCGAGGCGGCAAACCGCTGCCCCGCCCTGATCAGGCCGAACACGCGACCGTCGGAATGGTAAAGGTCGACCAGTTTGACCAGTACATCGGCCGCCTCGGGCGAGGTGTCCTTGTACTTGCCCAGCTCTGCTTCCAGCTGGGTCGCTTGCTGGCTGACTTTGTCGACAGCGGCGGTGGCCGGCGTATTTTCCTGCGCCTGCAGATTCGCAGCGAGGACGAGGAAAGCCAGACAGTAAATGGCGCGTTGCATTAAATTTCACTCCCAGTCAGAAGCCCGATCGGCGATCGGGTCACTTGTTGGCGAGGGGTTGCTAAGAAAAGGTGTCAGATACGCAAGGGGTCGGCGGGGCCGGAACGCAAGGGCTATGACCCAGCGCGGCTCAACGCTTCCGAAATCTTCTTGGCGTCGGTCGCCAGAGGGCTTTCGGGGAATTCGCCGATCAGCTGGTTGAATCGCTGGCTTGCTTCGGCGCGACGACCCATGCGATACAAGCATCGGCCGTAGTTAAACAGAATGACGTCGAGGAACTTGGCGTCGGGATGCGTCGCCAGCACCGACTCAAACGTATCAATCGCCCGACCGTAGTCTTTCTGGTGGTAGTAGTGGTTCGCCATTTTGGCGACCGCTTCGCCCACGCGACCGCTGTCGGGGAAATTGTCAAAGACTTTTTTGTATTCCTGGAAGGCCCGATCCTGCATCTGCGTCGTGGAATTGGGCGAGTTCTCCGCCATCTGCTCATAGCATGAGGCAATCCCAAACTGGGCTTCGCCGCGGAGGAGGCTGCCTTCCATCCGGACCAGGCGATTGTAGATGCCAATTGCGCGATTCAAGTCGCCTTCTTTTCGGGCCACATCGGCCAGCTGCAGCAAGGCGTCATCGACGAACCCGCTGTTGGGGAACTCACGCTGCAGCCGCTGGGCCATCGCCGCGGCCAGTTCCAGGCGATCCATCTGGAAGTAAATCTGCCACAGCTGGACGTACGTTTCTTCCAGCGTGCGGCCGCCCAGCTGGCGAGCTTCTTCCATAATTTCTTCGCACACTTCGAGGGCTGTCTGGTACTTTTCTTCGGCGTGCGACTTGAGGCCGAACTCTTTATAGCGGTTGCCGATGTTGGTCAACGCGCTGGCCGTTTTCAGCTGGGTTTTCACCCGCAGCTCGTCATCGGAAATCACCGCCCGGGTGACACGCACCGCGCCGATGTTTCCTTCCAGGCAGCGGGCCTGGGCGATGACATCGCGGGAGCCTTCGCCACGGAATTTTTCGTCGAAGTAAATGATCCGCACCATGTCGCCGGGAACGGCCTGCAGGACGTCGTCCTGTTCGTTTGGCGTTTCGTTCTTCTCTAGCGCGATGCTGGTCCGGAACACGCCGGTGTGGATGGCGCCTGGGTCAGCGACGGCGCCCGGCGCCGGATCCTGGGGGGCGGCCGGATCGGTCGCTTCCGCGGCGGCGGGAGTTTCGGCGGCGGACGCTGCGGCGTCGTCTCCGTCGGCGGCTTCGTCTTCGTCCTTGACGGGCGACTGCAGGCCGTTGATCTGGGCGTTGCCCACCGGCTGGTCGGTTTCCGTCAGTTTGATCTCAACCCGATCAATCCGCTTGTAGGGATCGACGACGATTCCTTCCGGGCCGGCGCCGGAATCTTCGGGATCAATTTCGCTCTGGCCGGAGGCGATCAGGGCGGCGGTTTCTGTTTCGACTTCTTCGTCCGTCTTGCGGCGGTAGACTTCCGCGACGGCGGTGATCTGATCCACATTCGCGGTGAGATCGCCGTCGGCGTCGCCGATTTGAATGTTGACCTGCTTGCCGAGCACCACGCCGCGAAGCGTTTCGCCAAAGGCGCCGTCGGTGATTTGCACGCGGGCGTTACCGACCACGGCGACTTCTTTCAGAACGACCTCGTTGACCTTCTTGTCCGCCGTGTGCCGGTCGGTGTAAGACACTTTGACCTGGTCGCCGCCTTTGACTTCCAGGAAGCCGTTGCCAGCCTGGGGCGAACCCAGTCGCGTCGGCAAGGAGCCCAGAACGACGCGGACATTCCGGCCAACCGAGTAACACTGGAGTTTTTCTTCGTCGCCGCCGGTCGAGGTGCAGGTGATTTCGATCGCTTCGCCCTGCTGCAGCACCGCCAGGTCGGCGTCTTCAATCTTGACGAACAGCCGTTTGCCGGCTTCGAGTTTCTCAATTCCCGAATCGCTTTCGCCCAGCGTGGTGCCGACTTTTTCCAGGGCGGCGATGGCCCGGCTGTAATGGCCCAGCTGGAAATGTCCCAGGCCGATGTAGTAATAAGCCTGGTTCACCTGGGGGCTGACCGGGAAGCGTTCGATGATATCGCGCATCACCGAGAAGCATTTGCCGTAGTTCCGGTCCTGATAGTAGCAGACGCCCAGTTTGAGCGTGGCGACGGCACGTTGTTCTTCGTCGCGGTTCTCTTCCGACGCGACCACATCAAAATGGACGCGGGCGCGTTCGTAGGAACGATCGCGTTCCAGGAAATAGGTGCCCAGACGCATATGGGCGTCAAAGCGAACCTTGCTTAGCGGGTAGCGTTCAATCACCGACTGCCAGACTTCGACAGCCTTTTTGAACTCTTCTACATCGTAGCGGCCGTCTCCCGCTTCCATGAGCTTGCGGGCGGCCCGGTCCTCGATCAGAGAACTACGAGGGGCGTCCTGGGCAACGGCGGAGTGGACGGAAAGGAACAAGCCCAAACAGAGCAAGAAAGAAAAGAACGCTGTAAGCCGCATGGCGCGTAAGCTTCCTGGAAGGGGTGGTCGAGGGAAGGACCTGCGGGAGATGGAAAAACGCTACGAACCCGCACTTTGAAGGGGGGGTGGGTTTCGTATCATCCAGCCTATTCGGCGTACCCGGCAAGGTCAACTTTCGCCCGCTTCCATGCGGCGCTTTTA
This sequence comes from Lignipirellula cremea, assembly GCF_007751035.1. Classification (NCBI taxonomy): domain Bacteria; kingdom Pseudomonadati; phylum Planctomycetota; class Planctomycetia; order Pirellulales; family Pirellulaceae; genus Lignipirellula; species Lignipirellula cremea. The sequence continues at coordinate 997,365 of NZ_CP036433.1, forward strand.
CAGAAAATAAGCTGTGAGGGAGGGTCAAAAACGTCGCCGGCAACCATTGTGCCGGCGACGTTTCTGGATTACAGCCTGTGAGGGAAACTAGCTGATCAATCCGGCGATCGGGGTGCCGTTATCGACGAGCTTCATCGGACGCCTGAGCTGGGTCATGACTTCTTTGTTGCCGTCGATACCCAGCTGATGGCAAATGGTGGCGTGCAGATCGGCGACTTCGACAGGATCTTTGTCCGGATAGGCGCCGTCTTCATCGGAAGAACCGATGACGGTTCCGCCGCGGAGACCGCCGCCCGCCATCATGCAGCTGAACACATTCGGCCAGTGGTCGCGGCCTACATCTTCATTGATACGCGGTGTACGACCGAACTCGCTCATCATGACGATCAGCGTGGTGTCGAGTTTGCCCATCTCGCGGAGATCCTGGATCAGCGAAGCGAGCGCCGGATCCATGATGCCGCCGTGGCGGGTGAGGGCTTCGAAGTTGTTCGAGTGCGTATCGAAACCGCCGCGGTTGATCTGCACAAAGCGAACGCCCTTTTCAACCAGACGCTTGGCCAGCAAGGCGCCGCGGCCGAAGGCGTTGTCGCCGTAACGCTCGATCGTTTCGTAAGGGACTTTGCCCAGTTCAAACGCTTCCAGGGCGGGGCTGCGCATCAGATGCACGGCGTCTTCGATCGAGGTCTTGGTCGCCGCCAGGCGATCGTCGCGGTTGGCCGCAGCGAACTTCTGGTTGTAACGGGCCAAGATTTCCAGGCGTTTGTTGCCGCGGACGTTGGCAATGCCGTCGGGGAAGGCGAGGTAAGGGTCTTTTTCGCCCGGAGCCGGCACGTAGTACGCTTCGCACTGCTGTCCCAGGTACGAGGCGCCGCGGCCCATGCCGCTGATCGAAATGTAAGCCGGCAGATCGCCCAGGCTTTTCCGCTGCGAGGCCACCACCGAGCCCAGGCCCGGGTGTTTCAGGTTGCCGGCCGGCAGATAGCTGGTCTGCAGCTGGTAGGAGGCCCGTTCGTGGGCGCCCTGGGTGCCGGCGATCGAGCGGATCAGGGCGACATCCTGCATTTGCTTCGACAGTTTCGGGAAGATCTCGGAGATCTCAATGCCGGGGACCGAGGTTTTGATGGGGGAGAATTCGCCCGCCGTCGGCCGACCCGGTTTCGGATCCCAGGTATCAATGTGCGACATACCGCCGCCGTTCCAGAACAGAATCACATGCTCCGCTTTGGAAGCATGGCTGCTGCCTTCCAGCGCCAGGAGGTCGGAAACTTGAAGGCCTAGAATCGAGGCTCCGCCGGCCGCCAACAGGCTACGGCGAGTGAGTCGATAGTCGAGACAGGAATTGGTCATGAACGGCTCCTCAATGGTCAACAAAGTGACAGGTGCGAGTGTGACAGGCGTCGCACCCGCCCAGAGTCACTTGGGAAATAATCCGAATGAAATGGCAAAACTCTGAGAAACGCCAGGCGGCCTGTGCGAGACCGCCGCAGCGCTAACTCGTTTCCTACAACTTCAACGCAACACTTCGATCGCTACGTGGGCAAAACTACGGGAGAAATCGGAATTCGTTGCTGTTGAGCAGCACCCAGCGGAGATCCGCCATTCCTTCAACCGGGTCCTCTTCGCCGATGATCACCTGGGCGTCGGCGACTTCGCCAGCGGTCGGTTCACGGGTCAGAATTTCGTAATAGGCCATACGGATGGCGTTGGTCAGGTTGGCTTTTTTGCCCACCAGCAGCGGGTAGATCGGCTCCATCGGGCCGACTCGCGAGGCTTCGTGGGACAAACGCCCGTTCAACATCATCAGGGCCTGCCGCATCGAGGCGGTGTCTTCTCGCAGGTCGCCCAGGTCAGCGCGACCCGGCTGGCCGAACACGCGTAAAAAGTGGCCAGCGGGCGCCGGAGAGACCATGCGATAGGCCGACCCGTACTGCGGGTTGTCGTCGAACTGACGGCTCACCGTTTTGGTCGTATAACGCATGCCAGGACGGGGCTGTTCACGCTCCATTCGCTGGGCTTCCAGCTCCTCGGCCGACATCACTTCCATTTTTTCGACGGAAACTTCTTCCTGCGGCTTGAGCAGCTTGTCAAAATCCAGCTCAATCGCTTCTTCCAGAGCGTAACCGCTGACAACCATCATCGGACTGGGCTGGCCGGCCATCGCCATTTCGGCGCCGCCCGTGTTGCCCGTCAGGTTGGCGACTTCGCCTTCCCCTTCGGTGATGGCCTGGGCGACACGAACTGTTTCGGTCACGGTCTTGATGTTGGCGCCTTCGGGGTGCTTCACATCGAACAGATGGCCAGCGGCCACAATGCTGTCGTACATCGCTTCCGAGACCATGCGTCGCATGGGGGTCGACAGGAAGTTGGATTCCAGTTCTTCACGAACGGCGAACTCGGCGTTGCCGGGGGCGTGAGCCCGCTGATAAGCGTCGCTCAGCACAATCATTCGGGCCATGCCGTAAAGATCGTAGTTCGAGGCGACAAATTCATCCGCGATAAAGTCCATCGTCTGCGGATGGCTGGGCGGGTTATCTTCGCGGAAATCGTCGATATCTTCGACAAAACCGCGACCGATGAACTCTTTCCACATCCGGTTGGTGATGGCTCGTGAGAAATAGCGGTTGCGGGGGCTGGTGACCAGTTTGGCCAGCTCCATGCGGAGTTCGCTGTTGCCGTACAAGGAACCGCGAATGTCGATCTGGCGGATTTCCGATTTGGCTTCCGATTCGATTCCCAGACCGCTCAGACCGCCACGGGTAGCCAGGACGGCCTTTTCTTCTGTTTCCGCCAGCAGAGCGTCAACCGAAACTTCTTTGGCTGCGGCCGCCTGTTCAGCCAGGCGGGCTTCTTCCTGTTTGGCGCGGAACTCATTCAAACGGGCAATGAAGTTGAACTCTTTGCTCTCGCTCAACAAGGCAATCGGGAACGAAGGTTCCAGCGGCTTGCGATCGGCACGGGCGGCCGAGTCTTCCGGCGGCCACAGGATCGTGTTGGTCGGCTGCTCGGTCGTGTAAATTGCTTTGGTGATTTGACTTTCGACGCGGCGAGTCTTGCCGAAATAAGCGGCCAATTCGTAGAATTCTTTCCGCGTCCACACGTCAAACGGATGGTCGTGGCACTGGGCGCAGCTCATTCGTACACCCATGAAAACCTGCGAAGTCACCGCGGCCATCGCCAGCGGGTCCGCATCGTCTCCCAGGATGAAACCGACTTCCGGCGTGAGATTCGCCTTGCCGTTGGTCGAGATCAGGCGCCGACAAAGCTCGTCGTACGGCATTTTCTCTTCCATCGCCTGGTGCACGTAGGCAATCAGGGCTGAACCGCCCGGGGTGTTTGATCGCAAACGGAGCATGTCGCCAAAGAAGGCCGTTAAACGGTCGGCAAAACGCGGATCTTCGAGAAGCTTGTCCACCAGCTGCTCGCGACGCCCGGCCTCGGGCATGTTCATAAAGTCGCGGATTTCGGTCCCAGTAGGGATGCGACCAATCAGATCGACATACACGCGTCGCAGGAACGTCATGTCGTCGATCACAGGCATCGCCTCCAGATCAACGCCTTTATCGCGATTTTCCTGTTCCAGGACACGATCGAGCTCCGTCGCCTGGGAAACAGTGGTCCCCAGAATAACGGTAAGAGAGGCGAGAAATATGCGAAGCGTCAAGCTCACGTCGAAATCCTCCGCGGTGTAGGACGTTGGTAGTACACGGTTCCGGTGCATCAGTTTGCATAAGGAGATTTTTATGTCAAGCGATTTCATTCGTTAAGATCGGCCTCATCGGCTAACCGCTCGAATCATTTCGTTCGGACCGCAGCACGCTGACACCTGGCAGCAGCGACGATTCGCAACGGTTTCTCCTGCCTTTTGAGGGTTTTTGCAAAGTTCAGCCAGGGGATGACCGGCTAAAATCGAAGAAAAAAATCTTTTCGCAATTTCGAGGAAAATGGGAGGCAGGTAGTCTGGGAGATGCAAACAAGGGGGAGCATCTCCTCGGCAGGATCGATTGGGGGATTCGATCCCAACCCAATTCCCCCACAAGATAACGGATCTGTTGCCAAAACGGAAATGAATTTTGGGGAAACTGATTCGACCAGCTGGTAATTAATGGATCGCCGTCGCCCAGGTGTTACGGAAATCCCTGAAAAACGAAACTTTTGAAACAACCCACACTACGTAAGAAGGGCCCGGAAGGGTTCCCCAGCGACCTGCTCGCAACAGGCCATAAAGGCAGCCGACTTTCCTGGGATCCGGCTGGACGGCTGATTGCTAGAGGAACTGTCTTTTTCACCCACAAATCCAAGGCTCACACCCGCCCGCTAGAGCGTTTTGCGGGTCGTCTCTGACGACGGGCCTGGAGAGTTGTACAATCGGCCCAGCCGTTTCGTACCGCTTTCTGAGTTTCGCGTTCCTGGGGGAAGCGTCTGGCATGAGCACCACTTTGATTGATCTGGCGGCAGTACGCGCAGCCGCCGAACGGATCGCTAAGGCGATTCATCGCACTCCCCTGGAAACCTGCGCCGCCCTGGATCAGCGGGCTGGCCGGAACCTCTATTTCAAATGCGAGCATCTGCAGAAGGTCGGCGCCTTCAAGTTTCGCGGGGCGTGCAATGCGGTGTTTGGTCTCGAAGAAGAGCAGGCTCGCTCCGGCGTGGCGACCCACAGTTCGGGCAATCATGCGCAGGCCCTGGCTCTGGCCGCTCGCTTGCGGAGGATTCCGGCCTATGTGGTGATGCCGTCGTCGGCCTCGCCCGTCAAACGCAGTGCGGTCGAAGAGTACGGCGGCCAGGTCCGGCTGTGCGAGCCGACGCTGGAAGCCCGCGAAACGACCGCCCGGCAGGTTTGCGAAGAGACGGGCGCGACCTTTATTCACCCTTATAATGATCCGGCCATCATCGCTGGCCAGGGGACGACCGCCCTGGAGCTGCTGGAGCAGGCGCCGCAGCTGGAAGCCATCGTGGCGCCGATCGGCGGCGGCGGTTTGATCAGCGGCATCGGGGCCGTCCTTCGCGAGCTGGCTCCGCACGTGCGGCTGATCGGAGCCGAACCGGCCGGCGCTGACGATGCAGCCCGCTCCAAGGCGGCCGGCGAACTGCTGCTGCAGACCAACCCGCAAACGATTTGCGATGGACTGCTGACCAGCCTGGGTTCGCTCACCTGGCCGTTTGTGCGGGATACGGTCGAGCGGGTCGAAACGGTGACCGAACAAGAGATCGTCCTCGCCATGCGACTGGCCTGGCAACGGGCCAAATTGCTGATCGAGCCCAGCTCGGCCGCCGCCGTCGCCGTGGCGCTGCGGGCCTTTCGTCATCAGCCCGAAATCCAGCATGTGGGCGTGGTGCTCAGCGGCGGGAACGTCAACCTGGATCAGTTGCCCTGGTAGTCGCCCGCCGCAGGGGATCAAACCAACGGCGATCGAACTGCTTCTTCTTCATTGTTCTCCAAGGAACCCGATATGCCCACGGGCGCAGAAATTCGCGAGGCGTTACACGCCGGTCGGAAGGTTTTTTCGACGGCCGCGATTGCTCCTTCCACGTACTGGCCGCAGTTCATTAAAGAGACGGGCATCGACTTTGTCTTCATCGACACCGAGCATGTGCCGTTGTCACGGGAGACGGTCGCCTGGATGTGCCGTACTTATGACGCGCTGGGCGTGCCGCCGGTGGTGCGGATTCCGTGCAATGATCTGTACGAAGCCTCGAAGGTGCTCGACGGCGGCGCCCGCGGGGTGATCGGCCCTTATTTAGAGACGGTCGAGCAGGCGCGAGCGATTGTCGGCGCCGCGCGGTGGCGTCCGCTTAAAGGCCGTCGGTTGGAAGAAGCGCTGGACGACGCGAGCGTGCTGGAGCCCGAACTGCGGGCCTACCTGGAGAAGCGAAACGCCGACACGCTCTGCATCGCCAATATCGAAAGCGTGGCCGCGATTGAAAACCTGGCGGAGATCGCCCGCACGCCCGGCCTCGATGCAGTGCTGATCGGGCCGCACGATCTGTCGTGCAGCCTGGGCATCCCGGAGCAGTACGACCACGCCCGGTTCGATGAAGCGGTGCAAACCATTTTCCGCGTCGCCCGCGAAGCCGGCATTGGCGCCGGGATCCACTACTGGGAAAGCGTCGAGCGCGAGATCGAATGGGCCCAGGCCGGCGGCAATCTCATCATGCACAGCTCTGACATCACCATGATGAAGCAGACCCTGGCGAATGATATGGCCCGATTAAGAAAGGCGTTGTCGTAAAGCGAAGAAGAACAAAGAGGATTCACCGCGGAGGCTGCCGCAGTGATCAGGCCGTAGCCAGGTGGTCGTCTGGTGCTGGCTGTTGCGGCGGCCCACAGCCGACAGTTGCGGCTCACACCAGGGCGGTTCCGTCGCTAAACTGACCCCTTTGGCGAACGTTGCTATTTCCCTGGATCGGTTGGATGGCCAATGACGCATACTGAACTTGAATTTCAATTTACCCAGCGCCAGTCCGATGGGTCCCTGCGACGCGGCCGGACGTTTCAGGAGACCTTCGCGACAGACAAGCCCGCCCGGGAGACATGGCTGTTTGTCAGCCCCCACGACGACGATCTGTGCCTGGGCGCCGGCTTGCTGATGCAGGCGGCGATTGCGGCAGGCGTGGAAGTGCAGGTGCTGGTGGTGACCGATGGCTGCCTGGGTTACTGCACGCAGGAGCAGGAAGCAGAGATCGTGGCGATTCGTCGTGAGGAGACGTACGCCTCGTTTGCGATCCTGGGGGCGCCGGCCGAGCAGATTGCGTATGTCAATTATCCCGACGGCGGGCTGACGGCGTACTGTGGTCGTCGGCGGGCTCGACCGGGCGAGTCGCATCTGCAGGGGTACGTGGGTCTGCAGAATGCGTTTACCTGGCATCTCCGCCGGGTGCGTCCCTCAAGGGTGTTCACGCCGACGCATACCGACTTGCATCCGGATCATCGGATTACCCATAGCGAGCTGATGATCAGCATCTTCCATGCGGCAGGAGCGATCTGGCCGGAACTGGGCCCGTCGCTGCCGGCGCCGCCCCGGGTGGGGGAGCTGGCCGTTTATTGCGACTTTGCCGCACCGCCAAACCTGGAGATCCAGGCAAACGATGCGGCCTTCCAGCAGAAGCTGCGGAGCGTGGAGGCGTATCGCTCGCAAACGCAGATCGCGGCCCTGGTGGAAAATACGCGGCAAGCGGGCCCCTATGAATACGTTCGCGAGGTGGAGTTCCAGCTGTATTCGCCCCGTAATTATCGGGCGATGTTCGCTTCGCCCGAGTGAGGCGGCAGGGTAGGGGCCGAACCTCGCCAGGCGATTTTCTCAAAATAATTTCTTCCCGCGCTTCAAGAAGGACCTGAGGTGTCCACGGGCCGGCGAAAATAATAGCAGAGTTGATGTTGAAAACCACTTCGAGCATCGGTACATTACTGTTCATTCGTTCGGTTGTCGGACTTTTCCGGTTGGGCGAAAGAAAACGAAGCCGAGGCGGTTTTCCCAGTTGCAAGCCACTGCTTACTTTTCGATATAATGGGGAGAATTTCCATGGTCGCCGCACAAGCTGTTAAAAACAATTCTATGGCCAAAAAATCGCCCAAAGCCGTGAGCAAAGCCAAAGCCAAGTCGGAGCCCAACGCTTCCGATCCGGTCCAGGCAATGCTGTCGAAGAACACCGATCTGCGCAATGCTGTGCAGGCGATCGAGAAGCAGTTTGGCGAAGGGTCGATCATGGCCCTGGGCAGCGAGAGCCGCGCCAATATCAAGGGAGTGCCAACGGGTTCCCTGTCGCTGGACATTGCCCTGGGCGGCGTGGGTCTGCCGCGGGGCCGCATCATCGAAATGTTCGGCCCGGAGTCCAGCGGTAAAACGACGCTGGCGCTGCATGTGATCGCCCAGGCCCAGAAGCTGGACGGCATTTGCGCCTTTGTCGACGCGGAGCACGCTTTTGACCCCAGCTGGGCGAAGAAGCTGGGGGTCGATATTGATACCCTGCTGGTCAGCCAGCCGGGCAGCGGTGAAGAGGCGATGCAGATCACCGAAATGCTGATCAAGTCGAATCAGATCGACGTGATCGTGGTCGACTCGGTCGCTGCCCTCGTGCCGCGACAGGAGTTGAACGGCGAGATCGGCGATTCGCACGTCGGCCTGCAGGCCCGCCTGATGAGCCAGGCGCTGCGCAAGCTGACGGGCGCCATTTCCCGCAGCAAAACGGTGGTGATCTTCATCAACCAGATCCGCGAGAAAATCGGCGTCATGTTTGGCAGCCCGGAAACCACGCCCGGCGGCCGCGCCCTGAAGTTTTACAGCTCTTGCCGCGTCGACGTTCGCCGGATCGGCCAGCTGAAAGAAGGGGAAGAGGTCATCGGCCAGCGGGTGCGGGCGAAGGTGGTCAAGAACAAGGTCGCCCCGCCGTTCCGCATCGCCGAGTTCGACATGCTGCATGTGTGCGGCATCAGTTATGAAGGCGACATTCTGGACCTGGCGGTGGAACACAAGATCGTGCAGAAGGCCGGATCGTTCTTCAAGTACCAGGACAGTGTGATCGGTCAGGGGAAAGAGAAGACCCGTATCTACCTGATCGAAAACCCAGACGTCACCGAGTCCTTGAGGGCGCAGGTGCTGGAAGCGGCTGGCGCCGTCGCCACGGCGAACGAAGCCCGACGCAATCCGCAGGCTCCGGCCGCTGTGGTGGTCGCCGACGAAGAGACGGCCGCCGACGAAGCGGAATAACGGGAATCGGGAGCAGGGCAAGCCGCGGAGTAGATTCACCCCCCCCGGTGTGAGGGTGGAGCAGGACGCGGCTTGTCGGCAGGGTGGAAATCCTGCACGCTCTTTTTCCCGGTCGTCACAGTGGGAGAAAACGTGGAGTTTTCGTGAAGATTGGGCGACGCCGTTGCCATGACCCAGGTCGTCCATTACCGTAGAATGAAAGCCAGAATCCTCGCCTTCCTTCGTTGGCAATTCGCTTCATGTCTGCGGCTTCCACCAGCCCCCTTCCGCTGCCTCTTGATTCCCTGTGGGTTGTTTCGCCGGCCTATAACGAATCGAGTCGCTTAGAACGCACGCTGCAGTCGCTGCTTCGCGTAGTGCGGAATGTCGTGGTCGTCGACGATGGCAGCACCGACACCACCGGCGAGTGCGCCCTGGAACAGGGAGCCTGGCTGGTGACGCATGCCGTCAATTGCGGTCAGGGCGCCGCCTTGCAAACGGGCATCGATTTCGCTCTGGCGCAAGGCGCCCAGATCATTGTCACTTTTGATTCCGACGGGCAGCATGTGGCGGAAGAGATCCCCGCCCTGATCCAGCCGCTGCTGGATGGGTCCGTCGATGTGGTCCTGGGCTCGCGCTTTCTGGGCAAGGCCGAGAACATTCCCTGGACACGGCGGCAACTGTTGCGTTGTGCGACCCTGTTCACCCGGGTGGTTTCGGGCCTGCGGCTGACCGATACGCACAACGGTTTTCGCGCGTTGAGCCGGCATGCGGCGGAAACGATCCGCATTCGCGAGAACCGCATGGCTCACGCCTCGGAGATTCTGCATAAAATCCAGTCGCACGGACTGTCGTACTGCGAACGGCCCGTCACCATCCGCTACAGCGCGGAGCTGGCCGCCAAAGGGCAAAGCGGCTGGGACGCCCTGGAAATTGCGGCTCGGTTCCTGGCGGGGAACCTGATCCGATGAATCTCTTCCAGCTACTCACCGCGCCCGTGCTGGGGCTGCTTTGCCTGTGGGAAATTTTTCGATTGTGCCAGCAGCGAACGCGGCTGGGGCTGCGTTTGTTCCGTTTGTCGTTGTGGCTGGCGACCGGCCTGGCGCTGCTGTTTCCGAGCTATGTCCAGGCGGTGGCGGCTTCGCTGGGGATTGGCCGCGGCGCCGACGCGGTGCTGTACCTGCTGGTGTTTGCTTTTCTGATTGTGTCCTGGTGGTTTTACGCGGAGAACCAGCGGCTGCGTCGCGATTTGACGGAGCTGATCCGGCAGCAAGCGATCGGCCACGCGCAGCATCGCCCGCGGTCGGCAGCGCCGGACGAACATGAGAATTCGCTATGAACCGACGGTCTCGCCCGCAACCGCCCGACCGCCCGACTGCTGTTGAACCTCTCCCGTCCGTTTCGCCCGGCGAAGCGATCGTGCGTTGTTTGTCCCCTTTCGCCACGGCCGTTTGCCTGGCCGTGCTGCTGGCGATCGGGTGGTTTGCTTATGCGGGCGCTCTGGACGGCGACTTTCTGTTTGACGATGAAAAGCATCTGGAGCATCCGGAGCTACGTTTTCCGACGGCCTTCAGCTGGATCAGGCCGCGGCCCCGACTGGTGGTCGACGCCACGCTGGAACTGAACCGCGCGCTGGGGGGCGAGGCGCCGTTTGGCTACCACCTGTTCAATGTGGGCGTGCACCTGGCGACCGGGGTGCTGCTGTTTCTGCTGGTGCGGCGGACGTTGCGGTCGCCCGTTTGCCGGGTGACTGCAGATCGCGGCACGGCTTTGGCGTTTGCCTGTGCGGCGATCTGGCTGGCGCATCCGCTTGCGACCCAGGCGGTGACATATGTGATTCAGCGGAGCGAATCGCTAATGGCGATGTTCTTTCTGTTGTTCCTGTACGCCGTTTCGCAGAGTGAGCCGGCGCTCGATGCGACGCCTTCTGCTGGCGGGCGAGGCCGCAAAGTTTGGTGGCTGATCATGGCGGCGGTCGCTTTCTTTCTGGGGCTGCACAGCAAGGCCGTCATGGTGGCGGCTTTTCCGGTCGCTCTGCTGTATGACCGCATTTTTCTAGTCGATCGCACGGCCGATCTGTGGCGGAAGCGAGGCGCTCTTTATGGCGGCATGCTGGTCGTGGGGCTGGTGGCGGCCGGCTGGCTGGCGGCCACGCTGCAGGGCGTGCCGGGCATGAATGTCGGTTTAAGCGGCGCGGCTGTTTCGCCGGGGACCTACGCGTTAACCCAGACCGGCGTGATCCTGCATTATGTGCGACTGGCGCTGGTTCCGTGGCCGCTGTGTTTTGATTACGGCTGGCCCGCGGCGACGCTCGCGCAGGCATGGCCGTCCTGTCTGGCGGTGCTGGCGTTGCTGTTGTTGACGGGCCTCGCGTTGTGGAAGGTTCCGCCTTTCGGTTTTCTGGCGGCGACGTTCTTCCTGATTCTGGCTCCTACTTCGAGCCTGGCGCCGATCAAGGATCTGGCGGTTGAGCATCGCATGTACCTGCCGCTGGCGGCGCTCGTGTGCCTGGCCGTGCTGGCGGCGGACGCCCTCTGGCGAAAGCTTTTTATCGTGGACGGATCAGTCGCCGCGGACGGACCGAGTCGGTTCCTGGCGGCGGCTCCGTTGGCGGTGCTGGTCCTGCTGGTGATCGGCCTGGGGATGCTCACCCGGCAGCGGAACGAGGACTACCAGTCCAGCATCTCTCTCTGGGCGGCGACCATCAGGACGGCTCCGCAGAATGGCCGCGCCTGGCATAACCTGGCCCTGGCGCTGGAGAAAAATGGGGACGACCAGGCAGCGGTCGCGGTCGCGCGGAAGTGGCTGGAGACTTGCCAGGCAGACCAGCGCCCGACGGGCGAGTGCCGCTTGCTGCTGGGAGAGCTGTTCACCCGGCAGCAGCGGTTGGTAGCGGCCGGGCAACAGCTTGCGCTGGCCATTGAGGAGCTGGAGGAGGCTCCGCCTACGCCGGAAAATCAAGAGAACCTGGGCTTCGCGCATGGCAGTCTGGGCGTGCTGTGCGATCAGGAAATCCAGCAACAGGTCGCGCTGATGCAGCAGACGCCCAACCCGGACCTGGTCGCCCTGGAAGGTTTCTTCCAGCAGAAGCTGGAGCAGGCGGCCGGGCATTACCGGCAGGCAATCGCCTTGCGGCCGGGCGACCCCCAAACGCATGCCATGCTCGGCCAGGTGTTGGCGCATCAGCAGAAACCGCAGGAAGCGATCGAGCAGTTCCGGCAGGCCGTGGCGCTGTCGTCCCACTCGCCCGCTCCACACTACGACCTGGCTGTGCTGCTGGAGCAAGTCGGCGAGAAAGAACAGGCGGCGGTGCATTTCGAACGGGCCCGCACCCTCCAGGCCGCAGCTCCCCGCTAACACCCGCGTCGCCAGTGCGGGCAACGTGGGACATGTTGTCAGCTGGACCCCTGCTCCCTGCCTTTCAAGGCATGGCGTCACAAACTGGCTTGCAAGTCCACTTCGAATTGCCAGATAATGGAGGATCCCACTTGCTCAGCATGGCGGGATTAAGTTTATAAACCTGGAAGTGGATTGACCAAATGAGAAGAGGTATGCTTGCGAGGAAGCTGGCGGTTATTCTTTTACTGCTTTTGGCATCCTGGGGCGATTGCGCCGAGTCAGTCTGTGAGGTGTCTGGGGTTTCCCGAGGCAAAGGCAAGGACTATCAATGTGTGTTCTCATTAAAATTAACAAACCACCGTGACCATCCTGCCTGGTTTCTGCTGTCGTCCGCCAATGAAGTTTTGTCGTTTAATGGAGAGTTCCCGTCTTTCGCGCGAGGCGATCTCGAGGCACTCTACGTTTTCGAATACGATACAGCAATAGACAGAACGACGCGAAACGGCAAACTCTTTTTGCTCTCATACCATGGTAAAGGAGCTGGATGTAGTTTTCGTGCCTTATTGCTTCCTGCTAAGTCCTGGTTGACGCTTGCCAATTTCGCATCAGCTTCAACGATAGGTCCACCACGGTTTTTTGATGTTTGGGAAGTACGCACACTGCGTGTAAATGGCGATATTGCCATGAATGATTTTTTACAATTCAATGTTCAATCCACCCCTGATTCGATAGCAAAATCCCATCTCGCTGGTGGCAGGACGAAAGCGGTTCCGCGCGAGGTCGCAATTGCTAACATCCGAGCTGAAGTCTTGCGCCGAGAAATCGTCGTGCTGCCACTTCCTGACGTTAGGAACGAGGGGAAATAACTTCGGTTTTGTATAACACCGAGGACGTTGCGGAAAGCGACCCGCTTGAAATCGCGTCGCGACCTGTGCCGAAAAATCCAGTCTGGCCGACTTCATCAAGGACAATCCGCTGCCGACCGTCCCTTTGCGCCTTCGCGCCTTCGCGTGAGATCCTCTTCGTGACAGAACCGCCAATCCGTCCTTGAACGGCGAGAAGACAAAACGAGCCGGTGGAAGAATTTCCCTCGCGTCAATGGGGACTCACGCCAAGGCGCGAAGGCGCAAAGAAGGATGAAGAGGTGTGAGAATAAATTGGCCGCGACCCTGGGGGATGTCGCGTTTCAGACTCCGACCAGATGGGGGAAATGGCCGAAGTTATTTTTCCCCGACTCCTTAATCGGTGAAAACAGGGCCGCCCAAGTTTTCCCCGTGTGGGCCAATCAAGGAATGTCGCCATTCTCAGCCGTACAGAAGACCTGCTCACCATGACAAAGAAGGCGTTTGATCCAACGGAAACTCGCAACTTGTTGCTCAGTGATCTTGGGTACGAATGGCAATTACAGCGGAGTTTCGAGGAATCCAAGGACTGCGGAGGATTATCTTCCAGTGCACATGCCGATCTTGGGACAGCGATCGAGTGCATCCTCGTCGGCCTTGGCGATCCTGCGTTTCAACTTTTAGTAAAGGCCCAGAATTGGGCGACAGAGGCGATCGCCAGCGAGAAGGAGACTGCGAACTGGATGACGTTTCAAACTCTAGCGATGAGCGATTGGCTTCTGGAGAATCGGCACAATCTGGACCTCTATCAGGAGTTTATCGTTCAGCTTGACCGTTCTTTGGAAAGCCCGGCGATCGCGAATGATGCGGTCAATGTGTCTCTGGCACTGCAGGCGTTCGTAGATGGTGGAGCCTTGGAACGAGTCCGGCAGGTGTTCGAACGAACGGCAAAGCTCGTAGAACCGAGCAATCTCAGCCAGATACGCAACGAAGCGCAACTGTGCCTGGTGATTGCACGACATCGCTTGGGAATTGGTTATACAAAAGAAGAGGTGGACGCTGCCTGTGACAAGTTCCTGTTGAAGAGCATGGGCAAGTGGTTAAGGGACGGTCATTTAGTTCGTGCGGCTGAGTGGATGAAGATCATCTGGGGAAACTTTGGTGAGGCGAATCTTCCTCCCAATGAGATCGTCTTGAAGTGCTACGGCTATCTCCTCGATTGCCGCCGTCCATTTTGACTCGGACCGGCGAATGCACGGCCAGCCGGAGATTGGGCGATAGGGCGTTGGCGTCGCTTTTCTGGCTGCCTTTTGTGCGTTCCGGTAGTCTGTCCAGAAGGTAACCCCTGGGTCAGGAAGAGATTGAGGCCCGCTATTGATCGGCGCGAATTCGCGCGCCTGGACTTTGCCAGAACGTCGCCATGACACGATTCTCAGCGAGCTGGAAAGTGGGACCAAAAACCGACACGCCCCTCAATGGAATGGTTTTCCCGCCCCTGATCGAGTCGCTCGCGTGCGGCAAGTCACGCCGGGAGAATTCGGTTGATTTGGCCAGGCGAGACTCCTATCTTTCTTTCGAGGTTTCCCGCTCCTCTTTGATTGCGCTCGGGCGTTCGATTTCCATGGCCCTCCACCTGTCGTACGGGCATCTTCCCGCAGCCTTTTCGGCCGTCGGTCTCCGGCGAGAGTCGACGCTGCCCGGCCTGACGCAAGCGCGGTAACGGCTGACAATTGCCGTTGATGCGTCAACGAGGAGGAGGCGAAAGGCTCGGCAAAGCGAAGAATTTGCGATCTGATACCACGCTTCTTGTCCCCACGCATTGGAAATGGAGCCGCCCCGGCTTTGCCAGTGGGGGCCGGAAAATGTTTGGCCTCGCTTGCTGGTTTCGGAACTGGCAAGCCAAATCGTTGCTGCAGTTGTTAGCGAGGGCTACATTTTTGGAAGACCCTTGATCGTCGTGCTGACGAGCGCAGGATCTGGAAAATCCGACGGATCGGGGACGCCCGCTTTGTTCTGAAACCCCAGGTCTTTGGGGTTTACTCGGATGCCACAAAATCGTGCATCCTTCTTCTCTTCTCTTTTCTGGAGGCCCATTCGATGGCGTCTATTTTGCGTTCGCGTTTTGCACTGGTCTCGCTGCTAACGGTTGTGGTCGTCGCGGGTATTGCCGTGGCAGGCAACGGCAACGGTCAGAACGCCTTGAAGAGCCTGGCTCAAGCACTGAAACAGGAGGTGAATTCCAATCCGGAATTCGATCCGACGGGCAACACCGCTCTGGCTCAAGAGGTCCGCGCTACTTTTATCGTGAAGTCGATTCTACCGGTGGCGATTGTGGCTCAGGCGCCGGTCGACGGTCAGAACTTTCCGGAAGGGGCAGCCGTAACGTTCCACCTGCAGTTGGAGAACTGGCTGTGGGATCCTTCCAGGGCGACCAGCGCCGGTTCTGCATACGCCAACGGCAATAACGAGCCGAACATCGGCCACTTGCACGGCTGGCTGTACGAACTGACATCAGGCGATCTGGTGCGATTTTACGGCGCCAACCTGAATGGCGCTGTGACGTACGATGCGGTGACGGGCGACCTGTTCTTCACGCAAAATGGTCTGGAGCCCGGCGTCTACAAGATGTACTTTCAGGCGCAAAACAACGACCATACCGCCCAGGCCGTTCCCGCGGCGCCCAACCTGCCGGCAATGGAAACGGTCGTGTTCACAGTCGGCGACGCCTCGCTGGAAGACCTGCAACCCTAGTGCTGCGTCAAGGGAAAGAGTTCGGGTTCTTCCAATTAGCCGTTTTGGCGATAGCCACGGTTAACTAAAAGGAACAGCGGCTCGCGCGAAAATGGCCAAACCTAAAATTGAAACTTGACGCAACCCTAGATCGCCTCTCCAAGGAAATTTCGCCAGCCCAGACAGGAATCACGTCGCCGGGGCGTGATTCCTCCAGAGGAGGAATCGGGAGTTGAATGCACCTGAAAAAGAAGCCCGTCAAACTTTGCCAGCGTGGGCCAGTCAAGGATGGCCACACTTGCTGCCGTATGTAAACTTAAGGTTTCGCAAGTGAGTTCAATAGTATGAAACCGAAGGAAATGGGCCATGCGCTCTTTGATTCTCGTATTCATGATCCTCGGACTTACAGGCGGTTTCCGCCTCGAGGGAGGCCATGGAAAGCCGAGCAGGATGGCGGGGCGTGACAAATGCCTGGTTTTTGCGATAGCCTTTTCACCGGATGGTCAGCAAGTCGGTTCGGGTGACGGTTCGGGAAAGATAACTTTCCGAGCTCTCGATTCGGTAGAAGTAAAAAGTTCGCACCCATTGCATGAGGGGAAGATTTGTTCCATCGAGTTCTCGCGTATTGGACAATTCCTGGCAACCGCAAGAGCCGACGGTAAGGTCGTAATTTTCGGCATCAGGGAAATGAAGATTCGCAGGGTGATTGACGCTGGCGATAGCCAAGGATTCGCGCGCTTATCGCCAGACGGAAAATCGGTGGCGACCGCAACCAAATTGTTCTTCACTCTTGGGGATGTCAAGCTCTGGGATGTTGGGAGTCGGGGAAAAATAACTTCGGCTATTTCCCCCATCTGGTCGCAGTCTGAAACGCGACATCCCCCAGGGTCGCGGCCAATTTATTCTCACGCCATTTCATCCTTCTTTGCGCCTTTGCGTGAGTGCCCATTTACGCGAGGGAAATTTTTGAACCGGCTCGTTTTGTCTTCTCGCCGTTCAAGGACGGATTGGCGGTTCTGTCGCGAAGAGGATCTCACGCAAAGGCGCGAAGGCGCAAAGGGCCGGTCGGCAGCGGATCGTCCTTGATGAAGTCGGCCAGACTGGCTCTTTCGGCACAGGTCACGACGTGATTTCAAGCAGGCTCGCTTTCCGCAACGTCCTCGGTGTTATACAAAACCGAAGTTATTTTCCCCTCGTTCCTTGATACAGGAAAGCTGATCCATCAGTTTCCACGTGAGACGGTAACGAAAGACGTTCTCTTCGTCTGAGGCTTCAGCTCTCGGGTCACATGGCTTTTTAACGGGCGTATGCTTTTTACCGAATTCGAAACGCCTCATGACGAGTGCATTGGACGGAACGGTCAAGTTATGGGACTTCGATGAAGGAACCTGCATTTCGTCCAAGCGGATCCACAGAGAAGGAATTATTGCTGTATCGCTAAGTCCCGATGGCGCATGTCTGGTAACTTCGGATCTGACCGGAGAGATTCTGTTCCGTCAGACCAAGAATTTGTTTCAGAATGGAAAAGGGGGACCCCAGACTTTGCCAGTGCGTTCTGCCCGGCAACGCGAAGAAATGGCGATCGGATACCACGCTTCTATCGCCTCACGTGGCTTTGCTGTTCGACCGCCGCGTTGGCTCAGGGCTGGACGGGGACGTGATAGTTGAGGATGCGGTCGCCGCCGATTTCTTCGGCTCGCAGCCACAGGTTCTCGCCCAGCAGGTCGGAGCCGTCGGGATAGATGAACGACTGGGTGCTGAGCCCGCGGCCTTGCTCCAGCACTTGCACCCTTTGCCGGCGTCGACCGGGGGCGAACATCAGGCAGTTGAAGCTGACTTTTTCGTCGGTGTTGTTGGTCATTTGCTGGCGCACCACCAGCGCTCCGTCGGCGTTGAGCATGGTCTGCAGTCGCAGGGTGATGTCGCCCAGGCCGACATGCATCGTGGGGTACACGCTGAAGCGATAGAGTTTCTCGGCCGTCACTTCAAAGTCGACGCGCACCGGCTGGGGGCCGCTGCTGGCGCCATTCTTGAGCAGCACGCTGAACGGTTCGCGGATCTCTTCCCCGGCGGATGCTTTGAAGCTGGCCTGGGGGCGATTCACACTCCAGACGTCGGGCGTCTGCAGCGTGGCGCGGCCGCCCAGCCCCTGGGGAAAGTGATTGGTAAAGCGATAGCCGTTGGTCTGGCTGCGGCCAAAGACACTCGCCAGACGGTCGTTCTCAAAGTGAAAGGAAAGGCGCCACCTGGCAATGCCTTCGTGCAGTCCGACCAGGAACGTCGGCATCGGGCCGACGTCGATCACCTGCCGATGCTCCTCCTGGGCGGGCGTGGATTCTCCTCCCCAGACATCCAGCTGGCGGACGCTTTCGCCCAGGTACAGCACTTCGCGGGTTGGCGATTCGTTCCAGACGACCATGATCGCTTCCCCGTCGCGGGCGAATACCTGATTGTGGCTGCCCGAAGGCAACTGCAGCGTTCCCAGGTACTCGGCTCCGGCCAGGGCCAGCGCGGCCGTTCTCCAGGGGAGCAGCAGCGGACCGGGGGAGCCGTCCGGATGGAGCAGGCCGTGTTCGGTATCAAGAGGTCGCGAAATAAAGACCGCCGGCGCATTCTGCATGCGGGTCGCCATCATCCGCAGGACCAGATCGCGGGCGCGCGTTTCCAGCGAGTACTCCGACGCGGGTAACGGCGAGAGCACGACCCAGCGGGCGGCCTGCCGGCCGGCGGAGGCCAGGTACTGGTTCAGGTCGATATGGGTGAAGGACGGTTGTTCCGTAAAGGAAAGAAACTCCCAGGGCGGCGCGGCCGTGGCGGGCGGTTCATTCAGCCATTGCCAGACGATGCCGACTTCGATCTCCTGGCCGAAGCGCTCCAGACGCGATTTGATCTCGCGGATTTTCCCTTCGAGTTCGGGCAAGCCGACAAAACTGGCGTCGTCGTCCCCGCCCAGTTGCCACCAGCGCACTTTCAGCGAAAGGCGACTCATGATCGGATCAATGACAGGGCGCCAGACTTCGGGATCAGAAAATAACGAGGCGACCGGGGCGTCGGCTTCGCGCCCGAACAGACTGCGCATCTCGTGCGGCGGCTTGTCGAGGACGCCGACCATGCGAATGGCATTCAAGTCCAGGCGTTCGGCGAAGTTGGCCAGTTGATCGGCGCGTGCTTCGTCCGATTCGCTATACCAGCAGGGGAACTTGAGCCAGTGCACGCCGACATGGCTGAGCAGGTCGCTCAGTCCGCGAAACGAAAACGGTTCTTCTCCCTCGGGCATCGCCCAGCCAAATTCTCCATTGGCCCGCGGCAGAGCGGGGACCGCCAGCACAAAGGTCGTCTCCCGTTGCAAGGCTTCGCTTTCTCCCGGCGTGCCGACTCGCAGCCGGTAAAAACCGTTTTTCAAAGGGCCCGGCTGCCAGATCGCCCTGCCCGCATAGTCGGAGTTCTTTTTGCGGGCGGCGGTGGCGGTGGGATCGTTTTCCATCGGGATCACGACGACCTGGACCTGGTTTTCCCACAGGTCCAGCAGCTCAAACTGCACCTGGTGGTGTTCATTACTGATGCCCGAAACGCGGCAGGTAAATGCGATATCGGCGGCCTGGGTGAACAGGTGATGATCCCGCTCGGTCGACAGGCTCATGCGGGGCAGGCGGATTACTTCCACGTCGTCGCACCAGACATCTCCCACCAGGTCGGCCTCTGCGGTAGGATGCACATGCACGGCGATGCGCAGATACCGCATCGCAGGATCGACGGGTGCGAGGGGACCAACTTGCACCGGGGTCCATTCCTGGGAACGCGTCAGCCGGGAAGAGTAATGGCTTTTCCCCATCTGCCGCTGGTCCTGGTCCAGAAAGGCGACCGAGAAATACGCTTCGTCGTGCTTCAGGCGGTCCGTCCGCAACCGCATGCGCACAAAATAGCTGTAGGTCGAGCTGATCTCTACCGGCGGGGCATGGACCTCGGCGGCGCCGCCGTCGAGCTGAATGCGCAGGGCCCGATGAGTGCGGCCGGGTGATTCCTTGTCATCGTTTGCGGCGGGGGACGGGTCGTCGTCGATTTCGATTTTTAAATAATGAGGATACTGCCGTCCACGGCGCCGCGTCCAGGAATCAGGCCAGTTGTCGTAGTTCTGGTCGGCCGCTTCATCAAACCGGCACGCATAGATCAGGTCTTTCGCGTCCCCTGTTAACGACGACTCCGGATTCAGCGGCGTCGACTCGGAAAAATCCGAGATCGCAGGCGGAGCGGAGACCAGCAGTAAAACAAGCAGCAAGTGCATAACGACTTTTAAACGCGAAACGAGTTTTTGGGGAAACGGCGACACTCTTTGTCCACCGGGACAGAAAGCCGCCCGCAAAACTCCCCCTGACCAAGGAAACCGGAATGTTGCAGTTGCGTCTGGGCCTTCACCTGCCAAGTTTAGGTTTACCATTGAACAAGGGGCTGATCGTCGCCGCCCGGCTGGGGGCGCAAGCGGTCGAAATTGACGCCCGGGGGGAGATTAAACCGCGTGATCTGACTCGCACGGGTGTGCGGCATGTGCGGAAATTGCTGGAGGATACGAATCTGCGGATTTGCGCAGTCCAGTTTCGCACTCGCCGAGGATACGACGACGCCGAAGATCTGGACCGCCGCATTGAAGCCACCAAAGAAGCCATGAAAATGGCGTACGACCTGGGCGCCCCGATCGTGGTAAACCACATCGGGCGACCTCCCGAACCGCCGGAGGGACCGAAGTGGCAAACCATGATCGAGGCCCTGACGGATATCGGCCGTTACGGCCAGAAGATCGGCGCCACGCTCTGCGCCCGCACCGGCAGTGAAAGCGGCGAAGACCTGCAGCGGCTGGTCGCCGAATTGCCGTTAGGCTCGCTGGGCATTGACTTTGATCCAGGCGGCCTGATCGTCAATGGACATTCCCCCAGCGCGGCGATGGATCTGCTCGCCCCGAACGTGATGCATCTGCGCGCCCGGGACGGCGTGCGCGACGTTTCCCAGGGTCGCGGTCTGGCGACGCAGCTGGGGCGGGGATCGGCCGACTTTCCCTATCTGTTGAGCAAGCTGGAAGAGTTTGAATACCGCGGCTACGTCACCTTTGAGAAGAGCCACTCGGCCGACGCCGAGCAGGAAATCAGCGACGCCATCGCCTACATGCGCAGCTTCTGGTAGCACATCCCCCGTAGTGGATTCGGCCACAAATCTCTCCGCCCCCTTTCTTTCTCTCTTTCCCTGCCGCTTTCCTTTCCCCCTGCCGAACGGACCGGTGGCCAGGTCCACTACGGGGAAGCGGCGGGAACGAACGGCTGGCGTCTGGCCTGTTCCCGTCTGGCGCCCGGTTGCCGCGACGACGGGGCCTGGTTTACATTCGCAGTTTTGAGGACGCTTTTTCCTTGCCGAACGGATTGACCGCATGACGACTGCTCCCGCCAAAATGTTGCCGCCCCGCAGCGAAGTTCCCGCCGCCGATACCTGGGACCTGTCGCAGCTTTATGCCTCCGAAGAAGCCTGGGAGGCCGACTTTGCCAAACTGCAGGAGCTGATCCCCGGCTTTGCTCCGTTCCGCGGACGCCTGGGCGAAAGCGCCGCCGTGCTGCTGGAACTCCTGGTGTTTGACAGCCAGGTCGATCGCCTGGCGGAACGACTGGGCAGCTACGCGTTTCTGAAGACGACCGAAGACCAGGCCAACAGCGAATCGCAGCGGCGCGTCGGCCGCTACCAGAACCTGGCGTCCAAGGCGTCGGAGGCCGCCAGCTTTATCCAGCCCGAGCTGATGGCGATCCCCGACGACCAGATGCAGGCCCTGCTGGCCGACGAAACGCTGAAAGACTTCCGCCTGGCGCTCGAGCGTTCGCTGCGTTACAAAAAGTACACGCTCAGCGAGCCGGAAGAAAAGCTGCTGGCGATGCAAGGAGAAATGGCCTCGGCGATCGGCAAGGCGTTTCGCCAGCTGGTCGACGCCGACCTGAAGTTCGGCCTGATCGAGAACGAAAAAGGGGAAACGGTTGAACTGGGCAGCGCCAACCTGATCCAGCTGTTGCGCTCCCCGCAAAGAGCCGTGCGGAAAAAGGCCTTTGAACAATATTACGAGCAGTTCGAAGGGCACGAGAACACCCTGGCGGCCACCCTGTCGGGCTCCATCCAGAAGGACGTCTACTACGCCAAAGTCCGCGGCTACGACAGCGCCCTGCAGGGAGCCTTGTATTCGGATAACGTGCCGCAATCGGTGTACGATAATCTGATCGCCGGCGTCCGCGACGCGTTGCCCGACGTCCATCGGTTCTATGATCTGCGTCGCCGCAAAATGAAGCTCGACGACATTCATCATTACGATACGTACGTGCCGATCCTCAGCGATATCGACGTCCGCCACACCTGGGAGGAAGGGGTCGAAACGATCCTGGCCGCCCTCGCCCCCCTGGGCGAATCGTACTGCCAGACGCTGGCCGAAGGTTTGCGCGGCCGCTGGTGCGACCGCTATCCCAACAAAGGGAAGCAAAGCGGCGCCTTCTCCGCCGGCAGTTACGACGGCCAGCCTTACATTCTGATGAACTACAAGCCCGACGTGCTGAACGATGTGTTCACCCTGGCCCACGAAGCCGGTCATTCGATGCACAGCTATTACTCCGTCGCCAACCAGCCGTTCCACTACTATCAGTATTCCATTTTTGTGGCCGAAGTCGCCAGCACCTTTAACGAAGAACTGCTGTCGGCCCACCTGCTGAAAAACGCGGAAGACCCCAGCCTCAGGGCGTACCTGATCAACAACGAAATCGACGACATCCGCTCGACCATCGTGCGGCAGACCATGTTCGCCGAGTTTGAAAAAATCACCCATGAAATGGCCGAAGCAGGCGAACCGCTGACCGTCGACGCCTTCAAGGAAGTGTACGGCAAACTGCTGAACGATTACTTTGGCGACGCCTTTAATGTCGACCCGCAGTTGCGACTGGAGTGCTTCCGCATCCCGCATTTCTATCGGGCGTTTTACGTCTACAAGTATGCGACCGGCATGTCGGCGGCGATCGCCCTGGCCCGCGGCGTGCTCACCGGCGGCGAGTCCGAATTGACGGCCTACCTCAACTTCCTGAAGACCGGCTGCTCCAAATTCCCGCTCGATCTGCTGGCCGACGCCGGAGTCGATCTGCGCGAAAAGACGCCCGTCGAAACGGCCCTGAAACGCTTTGGCAAACTGGTCGACGAACTCGACGAACTGCTGGACTAGAGCAGAGCCAGCCGGGAACCAGAAGAGAATTCACCGCGGAGCTCGCCGAGTGCCGGTGAGGAAAACGTGAGGAGGAAGAGAGGGGGTTTTCACGCCGCTCTTCCTCTTCGTGTTACTCTTAATCTTAATCTTAATCTTAATCTTAATCTTAATCTTAATCTGTGAGCGACGATCGGAACGGCCGGCGAGCGATCGCGATCTGAAAGCCGGACGGATCGGGTTCCTGGATTGGGCCGTCCCGCTGGGGATTAAGATTAAGATTAAGAGTAAGAAAGAAACATCACACGCTCTGTCCGGCCAGGTAACCGGTGCTAAAGGCGGCCTGGAAGTTGTAGCCGCCGATCGGGCCGTCGAGGTCGAGGATTTCTCCTGCCAGATACAGATGCGGCACGCGCTTGCTTTGCATGGTGCTGGAATCGACCTCGGCCAGGTCGACGCCGCCGGCGGTGACTTCGGCCTTTTTGAAACCGCGCACGCCCGATACGGAAATCTCCAAACGCTTGAGCGTTTCCACCAGGCGACGCCGATCCTTCCTGGAGAGCTCGCTGGCCCGCGTGGCCAGCGGCACATCGGCCAGGGTTTGGATCGCTTCCCCCAGGCGGCGGATGATCTTCTGGTTAATCACGCCGCTGACGAACTTGCCGCCATGCTCCGGATTGCGCAGCCATTCGTCCAGCGAGTCGATCGTGTCGTCGGGGAAAAAGTCGCAACGCAGCCGCAGCGCCTGGGGGTTGGCATGGCCGCTGACCGCCCGGCTGACATCCAGCACGGCCGGTCCCGACAGGCCAAAGTGGGTGAACAGCACCGCTTCCCGTCGCTGGGCCAGTGGCTTCTTCCGGCCCGGTTCAATCACTTCCAGAATGGCCGGCGCGGCGACCCCTTTGAGCTCCGGCGCCCAGCTGTCGTTGGTGGTGATCGGCGTCAGGGCGGGCCGCGGCGTGATGATCGTATGCCCCAGTTCCGCCAGCCACGGATAGCCGTCCCCCTGGGTGCCGCTGCCCGGATAACTTTTGCCGCCGGTCGTGACGATGACCTTGTCCGCCGTCAGTTCGCGGAGGCTGGTCCGCAGCAGGAACTGCTCGCCCGACCGCACCAGATCCTGCACCGGTTCTTCCCGGGCAAAGGTGCAACCCGACCGCTCCAGCGGCGCCCATAATGCGGCCAGCACATCGGCCGCCTTGTCGCTGACGGGAAAGATCTTGCCGTTGGGTTCGACCTTGGTGCCGACCCCTTCGGCTTCAATCCGGGCAATCACGGCCTGCGGCGAAAGAGCGGCGAGCGCCGAATGCAGGAACTTCCCCTGGCGTCCAAAGGCGGCGACGATCCCACGGCTCTGCGTGTTATGGGTGATGTTGCAGCGCGTGCCGCCCGACATAAGAATTTTCATCCCTGGTCGGCGGTTCTTCTCCAGCAGCAGCGTCTTTTTCCCGCGCTCGGCGGCGGTGGTCGCCGCCAGGATTCCGGCCGCGCCCGCTCCGATCACAATCACTTCCCAGTGGTCGGTCATGTCGCGATCGTGTCAGCAAAGGCAGGAAACAGGAAAGCCGAACAACGCGGCTCTCCTAAGATACCCCACCCGCCGTCGCCGCGGCAGACGGCATCCGCGGGACCGCTCTGCTGCAAAAATCGCCAGCGTTCGCTATCCGTTTGATACAGGCCGTATTCAAAACGAACACGCTATTCGCGCGAGCCGGGCGCAACGTCGTGCCCACACAGAAAATGTTGCTCCTTGCCGGATAACGACTTGCGTCGCTACTTCCGCTGTAATCGTACTAATCGGCGCAGCGATTGCACTGCTATAGAAGGTGCACGTGCACAAATCTCCGAATTCACGGAACCGAAACGAACTGAGAAAGCTATGACCTTCCTTCTGCGTCGCCTGTCGTCGATGATGTTTCTTTCACGGAGCTTGCCGATCCTGCTGGGCGGGGCCGTACTGGCGACTGCTTCTCTAGCGGCGCTGCCGGAAGCCCACGCGCAGGGGATCGACCGCGCGGGCATCCTGCGGAAGTTGCGTACGCCCGACCAGCGTCGCGAATTCCTGCGCGCCCGGATGGTGATTGAGATCGCCGACGGGGCCCGACTGGCGGCGATGACGAAACAGCTGGACGGGATGAACCCGCGCGAGATTAACGCCTTGCTGGAACAGTACCTGGATCAGACGCAGCAGAATCAGCTGCAGGCCGCCCAGGCGAATGCGATCGCCCAGGCGCAAGCGCAGGCCCAGTACAACCAGGCGTACGCTTATCAGAACTACCTGGCCCGGCGATACAACCGCGGCATCGGCTATCAGCCGATTGTCACCACGCTGCCCTCGGGAGTCAGCCTGAACGCCGGCGGACTGGTTTCGCCTGATGGTCGTTACGCGCGGATCAGCGCTAATCCGTTCTTCTCTTCGGTCGGTCCGGTGTCCACGTTCAATTACCGCACGGGCCAGACCCGCTACTACCCGCAACAGCAGAACACCTATCCGTTCAACCAGGCGACCGGTACGTACCAAACGCCGCAGCCGTACTACAACCCGGCCGGCCTGGGCCCGCTGCCGACGACGGAAGTGGAAACGTACTACGACGGCATCCGCACCCACATTCGTCGCAAGCAGTAGATTCCGCGCAGGGTAACGCACATCGCTGACGATCCAGCTGACGATCGCCAGCCCCGGCGACGCGCCGGCGGGTAGCTTTGTACGCAGCGTGCTGTGTGACACGGGCTGACACTAGCCGTCGGTGCTGACAGAAAAGACGGTCGTCCTGCCGGCGTTTCCTCTGCCGGGTTTCCTTTCGCCTTCTTTGCGAAACACCGTTTGCCTCTTGGCGGTCGATTCTCGAACGCCTACGATAATCGCAACGTGCGCAAGCTGGCGGCCATGTTCGAGCGGGCTGTCTTCTTTCGCCAGGACGTTTTGCGGTCTGCTGCGTCCTTCCTTCTCCTGGGATTGCGGTCTCTCTCTCTTCGCTGATGGAGTCGTTCGGATGGCCAAGAAGTCGAGCAACAAGGCAGTCAAAAAGAAAGCCGTCAAACAGAAAAAAGCGGTGGCCGCCCCCGCAAAAAAAGCAGCCAAGAAGACGACTACCGCAGCCCGGAAAGCAGTCAAGAAGACGGTCGCCAAAAAAGTCGCCAGCAAAGCGTCCGCCGTCAAGGGCGTCAAAAAACAGACCGCCGTCAGCGTCCCGACCGCTGCAAAAAAGTCGGCGAAGAAAACCGCAGCAAAGACCGCCAATAAAGCCGTCAAACAGGCGGCAAAAAAGGCGGTCAAGCAAGCCGTCAAGAAACCGGCCGTCAAGCAAGCCGTCAAGAAGACGGCCGTCACGCAGGCGACGGTTGTCTCCGCTTCCGCTCCCTCCAGCGGACCCGCGCCGGGGAAAGCCAGGCCGGTCGATCTGGGCAAGCAGCCGGCGGGCATGTTCCCGGAACAGTCTGGCCCGGCCGACTTCCAGTGCTTTGGTCCGCCGGCCACGCGCGACGGCGAGTTCGACCAGACCCGCGTCTGCGACATGGGGTGCTTCACCCAGGACGGCAAGGACAGCAACAAGTACTACCACGGCGCCGTCGTGCAGCACAAAGACTCCAAAAACTGGTACGCCTATTTTGAATGGGGTCGCACCGGCGCCGCCAAACCCAGCTTCCAGTTCGTCGGCTGCCAGGACGAACCCCACGCGGTCCGCGAGTACGCGAAGCAGCTGCACAGCAAGAACGACGGCCGCGGCGAATGGGTCACCATCGCCAACATCCGCACGTTGCGCGCCCGCAAAGGGAAGGACTGCTATCTGGTTCGTCCCCAGGCGACCCGCAGCACCGGGCTGCCCGACGCCCGCAGCATCAAGGCCAACAATGGCGCCAAAGCCCCGCCCCAACCGTCGGCGCCGACCAGCGGCAAGAAGAAGACCGCCGCAGAGCCGAGCGGCGATCCGCCGACCATGTCGCTACTGCGTGACCTGTCGATCGCCACGGTCGCCTTTACGCGAGGCAGCATGGCCGACGATAGCATTCCCACGCAGACCGCGCTCGACGAGGCCCGCGATATTCTGGGCGCGGCGCAAAAGCGTCTGAAGAACCTCAGCGACGATGTGAAAAAACAGGTCAAAGACCGGGAACTCAAAGAACTGACTACGCTCATGTACGGCCGTATCCCCAAGCTCAAAGCCGTCGGCGCGCCGCCGGAAACCTGGATCCTGTCGCAGAACAACATCCTCCGCTGGCAGAACGATATCGACGCGTTTGAAAGCGCGCTCTACAGCACCGAAATGGATCTCGACGAACCGGCCTTCGACCCGCTGGCCGGGATGCGGTTGAAAATGGAATGGCTGGACCCCGCTTCGACCTCCGGCAAGTTCCTGCATCAGTGGTGGCCCAAAGCGACCAATAATCGTCATGGGTACATCGGCAAGATGAAGATCAAAAACCTGTGGCAGGTCGATCGCGACGACGACCATGGCAAGCTCGAAGCGGCGCAAAACGCCATCCTGCAGGACAAGGTCAAAATCAAAGAACGGCCGCCCTTTCAAACCAAAGACCGCCCTGACCTGCCTGCCGACCAGCATGAGCGGTACCATCAAAGCAACACGGCCCTGTTGTTCCACGGCACCCGCAGCGTCAATGTCAGCGGCATTTTGCGTGAAGCGATGCGCATGCCCAAGCAGCTGGTCGGTGTGGTGATCACTGGCGCCATGTTCGGCCCGGGGCTGTACTTCGCCGACGACTGGAAAAAGTCGGCCGGCTATACGAGCATGAAAAATTCATTCTGGACGCGCGGAGCCGGCGCCGTGCCGGGCCGTGAAGCGTTCATGTTTGCAGTCGAGGTCGCCTTGGGGAATCCGTTCGTTGCTCCGGCCGCCAACGGTTATATTGCCGCCCCGGACGGACATCACTGTGTGTTCGGCAAAGGCGGCGGAGCAACCGGTCTGCAGAATAACGAGTTCGTCGTCTTCAAGCCGGAACAGCATCGCCTGCGGTATCTGGCCGAATTCTCCACCACTTAGGAAGGTGAAAAGAATGAAGACGGGATCATGTTTCGTCGTATGGAAGAAGCGCTGACGCCGGACAGTCGACTGCCGTTAGTGAAAAGTTTCTCATTCCCAAACCACGTGGCGGAAAAAAATCCCCTCGCACGGGCCCGGTGCTACTGAACCGACGTATACAATGCCGATAGAATCATGTGCCCGGCGGCCAGGCGGAGTTCTGCGTCGCCTTACCAATCGACCGAGGGACCGATGTCGGACATCACCAAAACTGTACGCGTGCTGGGGATCGACCCGGGGCTGAACATCACCGGTTATGGCGTCGTCGAACGCAAGGCGGGCAATTTCCAGTTGATCGAAGCGGGCGTCGTCCGCGGCGGCAAAGGGACTCTCGCCCAGCGGATCCGCCGGATTCACGAAGGCGTGGCCGAGATCGTGCAGTCGCTTGCGCCGGAGGTGGTGGCGATCGAAGATTTATACTCGCATTATGAACGGCCAAAAACCGCCATTTTGATGGGGCACGCCCGGGGGGTCATCTGCCTGGCCGCGGCGCAGGCCGATCTCCACGTAGAGAATTACGCCGCGACGCAGGTGAAGCGGATGCTGACCGGGAACGGCCGGGCTCCCAAATCACAGATGCAGATGGCCGTTTGTCGCGAATTCCACCTGGCCGCCGCCCCCGATCCGCCCGACGTGGCCGACGCCCTGGCGGTCGCCCTGTGCCACCTGTTTTTTGTCAGCCGGGCGATCCAGCTGCCGGCCTAGCGCGAAACCTTTTTCTGGAATTTCTTTGCCGAGCCCTCGATGATGGAAAACGAACCGCCGGTCAGCGAATCGGAGCAGAAGCTGCGGATGCAGTACCACGAGTTGGCCCAGCTGTCGGGCTCGCTCGCCCACGAGATTAAAAATCCGCTGTCGGTGATCCGGATGAATATGGATCTGCTGGCGGAAGACCTGGAAGAGGCCGAAACGCCGCGGGAACGTCGCGTGCGAAACAAGATCGACGTCGTCCATCGCCAGTGCTTGCGGCTGGAAAATATTCTCAACGATTTTCTCAAATTCGCCCGACTGCGGCAGCTTGATCTGAAGCCAGGCAGTTTGAACCGCCAGATTGAAACGGTGCTCGACCTGTTTGAGCCGCAGGCCCGCGAGAATCAGGTCGACGTGCTGCGATATTTCGACGAAGACCTGCCGATGATTCTGCTGGATGCGGAAACGCTCCAGGCCGCGCTGGTAAACCTGGTCAAAAACGCCCTGGAAGCGATGCCCGACGGCGGCCAGTTACTCGCCCGTACGCGGATTACGCGAAACGGCGTGGCGCTAGATCTGATCGACGATGGCGAAGGGATCGAAGACAGCGTCGCCCTGAATATGTTCTCGGCGTTTTACTCGACCAAAGACGGCGGCACCGGGCTGGGCCTGCCGACCGCCCGAAAAATTATCGAAGCCCATGGCGGCCGGATCGGCGTACAAAGCCAGGTCGGCGCCGGCACGCAGTTCACGCTGGAATTCGCCACGCCGCATCGCCTGGCCGGCAAACGGCCTACCGGCGAGATGCCCCTTTAAGAACGTGCATTCTCGTACGCCTTCCGTCCGACTCAACTGCGGATCTGGCCGTTGCCGATGGCGATGTACTTGTAGCTGGTCAGTTCGCGCAGACCACACGGGCCGCGGGCGTGGAATTTGTCCGTGCTGATGCCGATCTCGGCGCCCAGCCCGAACTCGCCGCCGTCGTTGAAGCGGGTGCTGGCGTTGACCATGACGGCCGCACTATCGACTCGCTGGGTAAAAGTCCGCGCCGCCGCCAGGTCGCGGGTCACGATGGCGTCGGTATGGTGGGAGCCATAGTGATTGATGTGCCGGATCGCCGTGTCGAGGGAATCGACGATTTTGACCGAAATAATTTTTCCCAGATATTCGGCCGAGTAATCCTCCTCGGTCGCGGGGACGGCTTGCGGGACCAGCTGGCATGTCGCCTGGTCGCCGCGAATTTCGATTCCCTGTTCGATCAGCGCCGCCGCAACTTTCGGCAGCAGCGTTTCGGCCGCGTCCTGATGCACCAGCAGTGATTCGCACGCATTGCACACGCCCAGCCGATGGCACTTGGAATTAACGACGATCCGCACCGCCGTATCCAGATCCGCGTGCTGATCCAGGTAGACATGGCAATTGCCGGTAAAATGTTTGATGACCGGCATGGTTGCTTCGGCCGCGACGCGACGGATTAACCCTTCGCCGCCGCGGGGAATGGCGACGTCGATATACTCGTTCATTTTCAGGAAATGACCAACCGCCGCCCTGTCGGTGGTCGCCACCAGCTGCACCGCGTCGGCCGGCAGTTGATGCACGGCCGCCGTCTCCTGCAGGATTTCGACAATTGCCCGGCTGGAATGAATCGCTTCTTTCCCGCCGCGCAGAATCACGGCGTTCCCGCTTTTGAGGCAGATGGCGGCCGCGTCGGCCGTGACGTTCGGCCGCGATTCATAAATAAAGAACACGACTCCCAGGGGAGTCCTCACTTTGGAAATCTCCAGGCCGTTGGGACGAATGCCGCCTTCGATCGTTTCTCCGACCGGATCGGGCAGCATGGCGATTTCTTCCAGCGCCTTGGCGATCCCTTCGATCCGCTCCGGCGTGAGTCGCAGCCGATCGACCTGGGCGTCGTCCAGTCCGTACTCCGGCGCTGCGGCCAGATCGACGGCGTTCGCTTCACAGATGCGGTCCGACTGGGCCCGTAACTGGCAGGCGGAGTCGTTCAGCCAGGCATTTTTCTGGGCGCCGGTCGCTTGCGCCAGCTCGGCGGCGGCCGCTTTAGCGCGACGGGCCGTTTCCAGACAGTAAGGTTGTAAATCTTCCGTTGAGGCGACAGCCATCAAAACGCTCTTTTCCACAGGCAGAGGATACAGGTCAGCTTCTTCAAGTATCGGCCGCCGCCCGGCAATCGTCAATGAACGCCCGGCAGGAACCAACGGCGCGCCCCGGCGCCATGCTTCGAAAACGAGCCAGCAAAACGAGCGAATGGGGGCCGTTACCGCTCGCTGATCAGCACGGCCCAGTGTCGCGTGCGGGGCAGGTTCATCAGCGTGATTTTGAGGCAGGTCAGCATCGGCACCGCCAGCACCATCCCCAGCGGCCCCCAAAAAACGCCCCAGTAGGCGATCGACAGCAGGATCAGCGTGGGGTCAATGTTCAGCTGCTTGCCCGAGAATCGCATTTCGATATAGTCGATCCAGACCAGCCGATTCAGGCTGATCAGCACCGCCACGGCAGTGGCCGCCCAGAGACTGTCGAACTGCACCAGGGCGATCACAATCGGCGGCACACAGGCGCCCAGGCTGCCGATGTACGTGATGTAGTTGGCCGCGAACGTTAAAAACGTCCACAAGGGCCAGTACTCCACGCCAAACAGATACATAATAATGCCGGCCGTTGTCGCCATGCCCAGGCTGACAGCCGTTTTTACTTTGATGTACTGCGATATCCCGTGGTTAATTTCTTCGCCGATTTCCAGCGTGCGGTTCGATGCGTTGGGGGTAAATGCCCGCCGAATCCGGGGGCCCACATGCGGAGCGCTCAGCAGCAGGAACAACAGGTAGAAGAAAGTCATGGTGGCGAATTCGATCGAACCCATCGCCGCCCCGAAGGTGTAGTTGATCACCTCGCCGGTGCCGATTTTTAATTCTTCCAGCAGCGCTTCCGTGGGACCTTTCGGCCTGGGGCCCAAGACTTCTGGGTTGGTGTCGGAGTTGGCTTCGGAATCGAGGGCGGCGTGGTTCTCGTCATCGGACGGCGACTGGCTGGGATCCTGGCTTTTCTCGGAGGTGTTCTCACCGGAAATATCGTCGGCGCCGAAGCCCATCCGCCGGATCATGGAGTCAAGTTTCCGCTGGTAGGTGGGAAACCGCTCGCGAAACTGCTGCGAGTCCGCGTAAACAAACATGCCCAGGATGGCGCACAGGCCGCACGTTATGACAAACAGCGCCAGGTAAGCCGCCCAGCGAGGCAAGTGGAAACGGGCCGTGAGCCAATCCGCTGGCGGCTTGATCCAGTAGAACAGCAGGATCGCCGTCAGAAATGGCTTGAGAATCACCCCCAGGTAGGTGAACACGCCGAAGCCGACCAGAAACGCCAGCACCACCGCCGCGGAATGCCCTTCGATGGCGGTGGCCGTTTCCTCTTCGGGATTTTCCGAGAGGGGACCAGGGCGGTTCGTCTCGGATTTATTCATGCAAAAAGAAAACCAGAAAGCTTTTTAAAACGCCAGGCCAGTTTGCCGGCGCGGAGTTAGCCCGTCATGCCGCCGTCGACGGTCAGAACCTGTCCGGTCACATAGGAAGCAGCCGGGCTGGACAAAAACAGAACCGCCGCCGCGATATCTTCCGGCAGGCCAAGCCGATTCGCCGGAATGCGTTTCTTTGCTTCGCTGATCAGGGCGTCGCCCAGCGTTTTGGTCATTTCGCTTTCGATGAAACCAGGCGCCACGGCGTTGACGGTAACCTTCCGCTTGGCGAGTTCCTTGCTCAGGCTGCGGGTGAAACCGATCATACCGGCCTTGGAGGCGGAGTAATTGGTTTGCCCCGCGTTGCCAATCAGCCCAGAAACGCTGGACATGTTAATGATCCGGCCGTAACGCGCCCGCATCATGATTTTGGCGGCGGCCCGGGAGAACAGGAACATCCCCCGCAGGTTGGTGTTGATCACGTCGTCCCACTGCTCGTCCGACATGATGGGGAGCAGGGTGTCCCGGGTGACGCCGGCGTTATTGATCAGAATGTCGAGACGACCCCAGTTTTCGGCCAGGGTTTCGACGGTTTTCGCCACGCTGTCGCCGTCGGTCACATCGCAACTGTGGGCTTCCGCCTGTCCGCCGGCCCCGGTGATTTCGGCGACCGTCTGGGCCAGCTTCTCCGCATTGCGGGCCAGGCAGGCGACTTTGGCGCCGCTGGCGCCCAGGGCCTGAGCGACCGCCTTTCCAATCCCCTGCGACGCCCCGGTCACAATGGCGGTCTGGCCGGAAAGATCGACAGTCAACGACTGGTAAGGGTTGTCACTCATGGCGGGTACTTGGGCTGCTAAAAAAAGAGGAAGGCGGTTACTCAGGAATATTGTGGCAAAGTTTTTTGCGGTCGATCCGCTTCAGCAAACCCTTCAGGACGCGGCCGGGGCCGATCTCGTAAAAAGGTTCGCAGCCCTGGGCCAGCAGCCAGCGCATCGAATCTTCCCAGCGGACGGGCGACACAATCTGCTGCACCAGCAGGGCCCTGATCTCGTCGGGGTCGGTATGCGGAGCGGCGTCGACATTGGAGACTACCGGGATCCGGCCAGGCGACAATTCGGCGCTCGCCAGCGTCAACGTAAGTTTCTCCACCGCCGACTGCATCAACGGCGTATGAAAGGCTCCCGCCACCGCCAGCGGAATTGTCTTCATGGCGCCGGCCCGATTGGCCGCTTCCGCCAGTCGCTCGCAGGCGGCCGTCTCTCCGGAAACAACGGTGTTTCCCGGGCAGAGCATGTTGGCAATCCGCAGCACCTGGTCTTCGCGGCAGTCGTCGCACAATTCGGCGATTTTTTCGGGATCCAGGCCAAGCACGCTGACCATACCGCTGGAGACGGCTTCGGAAGCGTCCTGCATGGCGCGGCCCCGCTGCTGTACGATTTCCAGCCCGGTTTCAAAGTCCATCACGCCCGCAAAAACCAATGCAGTGTATTCGCCCAGGCTCAAACCGGCCGCATGGGTGCAGTTAGCGACCACCTCGGGCTGGTCCCGACGGAGCAGTTCCAGAGCGGCCAGGCTGGTGACAAATAGCGCCGGCTGAGAATGATCCGTCGTGTCGAGTTCTTCGACAGGACCCTCAAAACAGAGCCTGGCAAGGTCGTATCCCAGCACGGCGTCGGCGCGTTCGTAAAGTTCGCGGGCCGAGGGGATGGCGTCAGCCAGATCACGCCCCATACCGACGAACTGGGCGCCCTGGCCAGGGAACAGAAAGCAGGTGCTCGACAAAACAGGATTCCTTGCGATTCGCGCTGACAAAAATCAGGTGTGAGCGACACGGATCAAACGAATCTGGACCGAGCAATGACGAGGCCAGACCGCTGGGGCCTGCGCTCGCAATCAATAATCTCCGGCAATCCCAATTGCACGACTGCGAACTGCAGGCGCAGCAGATTGCGCCCTGCAGATACAGCCTTGGGGGATCCGTCGCGGACAGGTCCGTTAGGTTTCGTCATCCGGGACGACAACGACCCGACCCATGTAATTGCCGCAGTTCGGGCAAACGACATGCGTCGGCAAAGCAGTGCTGCACTTGGGGCAAGTCGTCAAAGCCTTCGGCTTTTTGGCGTCGTGGGCGCGGCGCTTGCCAGTACGGGAATTGGAATGTTTTCGCTTGGGAACGGCCATGACAAGCTCGCTAATTTTCGCCTAAGGGCGATTCACAGAAAAATCCAGAATTCAAACCGCCCATCGTATGATCGCCGGCAAAAACTGTCAACCGCGGGGGAGACGCTGCACAACAGCTAAGACCCCTTCGAAACCACGAAAAAAGCGGTTTTGCTAGCAGCTTCACGGACGGATGTCGCCACACGGGAAGTGCAGGGTCGTCAGCCAGAATGGAATGAGGCGTGCAAAGGATAGAATCCGCGGTCAGGGAGTCTCTGGCGAGGTCTTTTTCTCCGGCGGAACGGAGCTTTCTTCAACGTCGGGCGCAATGAGAGCGTCCTGGTCCGTCGACTTTTCCGGCAGCGGCGGCCTGGCAAGCAGTTGTTTGGAAAGTTCGTCGATACGATCCTGGGCTAGTAAAAGAAACGGACGATTATCCTCCGTTTCTTCGATTTCGCGGAGCATTTGTCGAAAAACGAGCAACGCTTCGGTCTCTTCCCCTTGCTCTTCCGCCAGCCAGCCTTTGCGATAGAAGGCTTCGCCTTCGGAGCGCGGGTCACGGGTCAGGCGATAGTTAAGTTTCATTCGATTGAAGGCCTGTCGCATCGAAATTCGATCGACCTGGCGGCGGACTTCCTCGGCATGGGCCGTGTCAGGAAATCGAGCCAGGAGCGGTTCGAAATAACTCGAGCGAGCTCGATTCCAGTCGCTGATATCCTCCGTCGCCATCAGCGCCTGGCCCCGGTCGAAAAGTTGCTGCTCACTAAGCGGCCAGAAACCCCAGACCGTCAAACCAAGGATTATCACCAGGGCGCCAACCAGAAACAGGGTGTTTTCCAGCAGACCGGGGATCGCGATGCGGAACGGGCGACGCTCGGGTTTGGGCTCGACTTCGTTGACGCCGAGGAGCCGTTTGGCTTCTTCATTATCCAGACTGCGTCGCAGGGGGCTGAACCCGCCGGCCGCATGTTCCACGGCT